>JBNKOL010000045.1:0-13722 GCA_050294655.1 Sedimenticolaceae bacterium | reverse complement strand
CAGCATGAGGCCGAGCGCGAGGCGCACAAAGCCGAGATAGAGGCGCGCAAGGCGGAAGCCGAGGTCCGCCACGAGGAGATGAGCAAGTCGCGCAATCAGGAAGGCAAAGCAAAGAAAGAGAAGAAAGAGAAAGAGGAAAAGAAGGATAGGGATTAACCCGCTATCGAGATGGCGCGACACACATCATCTGTGAGCTGCCGGACTATTATCACCCGGCTGGCGCCCCTGGTGCGGAAACGAGAGTAAATCTGGCGCATTTCCAAAGGGTATCTTGCGTTCAACTGCGGACACCGCGGGTGGGTGACGATGGCAAAACGGGGTGGTACGGATAATTGCCTGTATTGAGAGTCCCGAGGTGATTGAATAGCTCCGTACCCACCTGAAGGCGTGCTGTGGAACCTGCAGCTGGCCTCCCTGGTTGGCTCATTATTTCAATGGGTGTGAAGCGGGCCGGTCAGGATCCGGCGCTTGGTTGCAGTATCCTTGCCACGGAGGCGATCACCGAAATGTAAATATTACATTGAACATGTAAGTTTTTGGTCGCATGCTGATTGGGTTGGAAATGCACTGAATTTCGCCTGTTTTTATGAATTAAGAAGAAGCGCTACGAATGGAACTGTCGGCTAAGTTAACAGTGTCTTCTATGGTGGTAAGGTGAATTGATACCTAACTTGTTAATATTGTAATGATTATACGTTTTGCTGGATCAGTGGCATATTTGATGCACTGGTGCTATATATAATCGAACTGAATTCCTAAGAGCCCAGGAATGTATCTATGTGGGAGGTTAGTGTGGATGTCTACGCAATGAGAGAGTCTGATTTCAATGGATGCGCTCGGACGACTCCCCGGAGTTTGGTCGATGTCATAGAAAGAATTGACACTGAAATAGGGTCTATTGATGATGAGCTCAAACAGATTGACAGCGGTGTTGAGAGTGATTTGCGCGAGTTATACGAGACCCATATAACGAATAAACCGGGGAATCGATCCCTGGAGTTGTTTGATGCATTTAAAGAGAGGCATCATGATCGTCTGATAGCCATCAAGACGCAGGCGCTCAATAAAGCCAAAAAAGACCTGAAAGAATTAAAGGCTGAGATTTTACGGGCTCGCTGAATTCGCCATATGTAGCGAAATCAGTACCAACCAACGGATTTGTGCAAAAGGAGTTGGTCTGTGGAGCTGTTTGCCTCAATTGAGCAGTGGTGGTCGGAAATCACCAACTATACCGTAGGCAGTGCCTTGGCCAACACAATGGTGTCTTCGGCAGTAGCGGGACTGGCGTTTTATGTATTCCGCATCCATGGGCCCGAGGGTACCGATGTCCTGACGGTAGCGAGCAATGTCAGGGCATTACAGAAGCGCTATGCTGGCAGGACGATCCTCAGTTACCTGCGCAGTTACATCATAGCTTACTCCTTGTTGACGGGACTGATAGCGGCGGCGCTCATTTCCCTTCAGTTCAGTAATGGTGTAAGTGTTCCTACCGCTATCATCTACGGCACACTAGGTCCTTTTGTGTTACGTGACGCAGCGCGTATGACCATGGGGCGAACCACGGCTACCAGCCTCGATAAGACTGTCGATGACATAAAAAACACAACCAATCAAGACTATATGAATGAACTGGATAGCATACGAAATGAAGGCGACTCCGAGTCTGAAGACTGACAAGGGAACATGATGATCGCGCCGGGATCGTCGTTCAGGTGCTGATTTGCGGTTGATCAAGTACCTCGCCTATCTTGCAGGGAAAAGGGGACTAATGATGAGCAATGATCAGGATGAACAAAAAAAAGCCATAAGGCAGCAGGCTCATGAGCGCTTGGAAAATCTCCGAAGAAAAACCGATGAAAATATAGACAAGATTCTTGATCGCCTCGAACAGGATAAGGTACATGGCAGAAAAAGAATATTCAGTTTTGAAGTGCTCGATGGGTATTTAGATTGTTGTCAGAATGGCATTTGTCCACAAATCGAACAATCGCACCACAAGTTTTTGATTGATATCTCAGTCCGCGGCTACTTCAAAGAACGCGCGTACTACTACTCAAAAGATCAGATCGGGCAAAATGATGATGATCGCTTCTTCATGGCGGTGAATAAGTTTAAAACTGTTGTTGAGTGCAAAGCGGATCCGGACCTAAATGACGCTTTGTTCGAGCAGGATCTCAAAGAACTCAAGAGTGGCGAGACGGCAGCTGGGGCTCGTCGAAGGAAGGCGTTTTGGCGTTATATGGAGCGAACATACAATAAAGAGCCAGGTGATCCAGTCAGCGATTTTTGTAACAGTGAAAAGTTCATTGACAAAGTTGTCTGCAATTCATTGCCGGAGGATGCGATTCTTGATGAATACATGCAGAAGTGGAAGCAATCTCTGGATGTCGAGAATGGTGATCTGGATGTCGTGAATGGCGTGGATCTATATCGATTTTGTCATGTCAGAAAACTACTCTCACAAGATCACATTGAAGAGAATACGTAACGTTTCTCCCCGAAACAGGTGCGCGGAACTGTGTCCATATTATCGGGGGAAGATCATGTGGGCGTGGCGTCAAGTTGGTGCTCGCTCATAGCGCCCGTAACCCCAGTATCCTCTGCCCGGCTTTGATGGGCCGAGCCAGCCGCTTTTCTGCAATTCCTTAGCTATGAAGTGATTTATAAATCCATGGCCAACGAGCAAAACACTATCATGCTCTTCAGCCAGCGCAATCAGCCTTGCCGCAGCTTGCCGTGCGCGCTTACGCAAATTTTCCAGGGACTCGCCGTTTCTTGCAAATCCGAATAACCACATAAGCCTAAGTGCTACAACCCAGACGCGGATTGGAAGTGTAATAGAGCCGCTAACAAAGTGTGGTATTGCGGTCTCGCGGAAAAGTGGGTCCTTTGCATGCACTTCGGAACATCCAAGTGCCTTGGCCGATTCAATCGAGCGCGTAAGGTGGCTGCATACGATAAAGTTGTTGCCCCGTACAACCGCAAGCGTCTCTCTTGGTGGAATGTCCGCAATCCCGGACAGGTCGTATGATTTGGCGATTCTGCCCAAGTCTTTCGCTCGAACGTTCCCTTTCAACTCAAATGCAGGCTTTCCATGTCGTACCAGGGTAATCCGCATCATTTTCACAATATACGTTTTTAAGCAGCGCTCATTATATATTAATCGTTATTAGAAGAGTTTCTAAACATGACATGTTTGGTTGTCGGGTACAAATGTTACCTGAAACGCTCATCGGAGCGTTTTGCTTTAATTTCTTCATCACTTGCCTGTAGCCAACCAGAAACACTATCTTTTACACCATCAAACTGTTCTATGTATGGCTTGATATCCAATAGCGGTGTCCCATCCAGTACATCAATTCCCTTTACAAAAACGCTATTTCCTTCGACGTTTAATAAATTAACAATAGATATGCCAATATGATTTGGCCGCAGCGGAGATCGTGTGGCAAATACTCCCCGGGTTTGTTTGTCCAGAAAGGGGGTTACGATCAGCTCGGTTCGTGTCGCTTTATGAAAGCCATACAAAAGATATATATGGCTAAAGCCATCAAGGTCATGCAATCCGTCAATGTATTCTTCATTCACTAATACATGTCCGATAACCTCGGATGCGCCTTTTGGTTGAACGGGCATATCTTCAATTGATTTATGAGGTGAATGTATGATTCCTATTGGATTTATATCAAGCATTTATTGTTGTATCTCCTTTTTTGTTACAACGGAACGCGGCCATATAAACAGCGCAAGCTAGCGAGAGTCACTGGACGGATTGGATGGGCCTGTTACGGTGCCGGGTTAATAAGAGCTGTTGACAGAATGCATGTGGGACACCGTAACGGATGAGAGCAATAGGGCATGGAGTTACCGGGAGTAATACCGGCGCTTAAGAAGTACGAACCCTAACCCTGATAAAGCCACTAATCCAGCTCCTCTGTCTCAGGTCAAATAGTAACAAGACAACTATTCGATGGGACAGCCTTCCACTACTTTTACCACCGTATCGGTGAGGGTCTTCAGGTCTTCCTGGGAGATGATGAACGGCGGCATCAGATAGACCAATTTACCGAAGGGACGGACCCAGACCCCGGCATCTACGAAACAGTTCTGCACTGCTTTCATCGCTACCGGTTTCTTCATCTCCACCACGCCGATGGCGCCCAAAACCCTCACCTCTTCCACTTGGGGCATTTCGCGACAGGGGGCGAGACCCTTCTCCAGGCCTTCGGCAATGGCTTCGACGCGGCTCTGCCAGGGGGATTCAAGTAATAACCGCAGACTGGCCAATGCGGCGCTGCAGGCCAGTGGATTGGCCATGAAGGTGGGGCCGTGCATGAACAGGCCAGGGTCGCCCTGGCTGATGGTTTGGCTGATCTCCTCGGTGGTGAGGGTGGCGGCCAGGCTCATGTAACCGCCGGTAAGTGCCTTGCCGACGCACATGATGTCGGGTGTCACCCCGGCGTGTTCACAGCCGAAGAGGCGGCCGGTGCGGCCGAAGCCGGTGGCGATCTCGTCGAGGATCAGCAGTACGCTGTACTGATCGCACAGACGACGCACTTCCTGCAGATACTCCAGGGAGTAGAAGCGCATGCCTCCCGCGCCCTGCACGATCGGCTCCAGGATCACGGCGGCTATATGGTCATGGTGTTGGCGCAGCAGCAGTTCCATTGACTCGGCCCCCTCGCGGTTGCAGGGGTGGCCGAAAAAGCAGGTGGGGGCATCGGCGAAGTACTGCTGCGTAATGGCATCGGCAAAGAGGCGATGCATACCGGTTACCGGATCGCACACGGACATGGCGCCGAAAGTGTCGCCGTGGTAGCCCTGACGGATGGTGAGGAAGCGTTGCTTGGTGGGCCGATCCTTGTCGTGCCAATACTGGATCGCCATCTTCATGGCGACCTCCACCGAGACCGAGCCAGAGTCGCAAAAGAAGACCGACTGCAGTGGCTCGGGGGTGATCTCCACCAGCTCGCGGGCCAGTTCGGCCGCCGGTTCGTGGGTCAGTCCGCCGAACATGACGTGGGCCATCTTGCCGAGCTGGCTCTGGATAGCCCGGTTCATCTCCGGATGGTTGTAGCCGTGGATGGCGCACCACCAGGAGGACATGCCGTCGATCAGCTCGCGGCCGTCCGCCAGGCGCAGGCGCACTCCGTCGGCGGAGACCACCGGGAACACCGGCAGGTCGGCGCCGATGGCGCTATAGGGGTGCCAGACATGGGCCTTGTCGAAGGTGATCCATTCGTTTTGCTCGCTCATCAAACCGCCGTGGGTGGATTCGGGATGCAGAGGTTAACAGATATTCGCGCGGATGCATCATCCGGGTGCTGACAGTCTGCCTTAACCTACTGTAATTACGTAAAATATTGAACTATTGGAAAAGTGAAAACAGATAGCTGGCATCACTGAGCGGATTCTCGCTCCGGGATCGTCGGGTTGCAGGCAGAATCATCCTGGATAAGCTACGCTGTTGTTGAGTTTTTATTGCTCGATTTCTCTGCAGCCAATGGGGCAGAACTATAACACGCTAATCTGACGGCCTCTCAGGCAGTCCTAATATACGAGGAAAAAATGATGGAAAAGCCTGTGATGGCGGCCAAGCAACCTATCGGTGTCGACCTGATGGCCGGAAGAGAGTACTGGTGGTGTGCCTGTGGCCGCTCTCAGAGCCAGCCCTTCTGTGACGGCTCACATCAGGGTACCGGCATCGAACCCCTGGGTTTCAAGGTCGAAAAGAGCGGTGAGCACTGGATTTGCCGCTGCAAGCAGACCAAGACCCCGCCCTTCTGCGATGGTAGCCACAAGCAAGTCGAGGATTGAGTGGGGCCTGTTGGTCGGCCCTGGGCGTCTACGACGATGAGCGGGTGAGAATCCGCTTCGCCTCAGCGTTCAATGGGATTGGCTCTTGCGCTGATAACTGGCGGATGTTGGTAAGGGAGTGGTTTAGGCTGAATCTGTCGCCGGCCCGGCTTTTTGTCTTTTTGGCCCGGTGTGTTTTAGGGACTCGATGCGGTTACGGCCATTGTCCTTGGCCTGATAGAGTGCCTGGTCGGCACTGGCCAGCAGGTTTTCACCGACATCCTGGTGTTGTGACCTGCCGAGCATGGGTAAGGCCTCGCTGACGCCGATAGAGACAGTGAGGTCGATGGACTGACCGTCATCCAGCACCATCGGGCTCTGGGCTACCTCCTGACGAATGCGTTCGGCCAACAGCAGGGCATCATTGAGGTGAGTCTGGGGCAGCAGCAGGGCGAACTCCTCGCCGCCATAACGGGTTGCTACGTCACTGGCGCGCAGCTGGGAACGGATGCGGCTGGCCAGTTCGCGTAGCACGCTATCGCCCGCCTGGTGGCCGTAGCTGTCGTTGATGCGCTTGAAATGGTCGGCATCGATGAAGAGGCAGCTGAGCGGCTGATGGAAGCGACTGGCGCGGGAGAGCTCCTCGTTCAGCCGCCGGTCGAGATAGCGACGGTTGTGCAGTTCGGTCAGCGGGTCGGTTAATCCGCTGATCAACAGTCGCTCCCGATTGATGGTGTTCTCCAGACAGATACCACTGATTTTACCCAGTCGCGCCAGGAAGTCGGTGGCGTGGTGCCGGGTGAAGCGTGCGGCATCGTTGCTGCCCAGGTTGATGCTGCCTTTGAGCTTGTTATGGCAGAACAGAGGCAGGATGGCAATGCTCTTGAGGCCCTGGTTGTGATTGAACAGGGGGTCATACTCGGGGGTGAGATAGGGGCCCAGCCAGGGACTGAGGAGGCGGCTGTAGCGGGGATTGATCGAATCGATATCGTCGACGAAGCGTAGATGGGCGTAGGCCTCAGGGCTGATGCCGTTGCTGTTGAGCAGGTGACGGATTTCGTGATCGGGATCGGTGAGCAGGACTTGAAGGGTGTCGACCTTGAACGAGGCCAGCAGGCCCTCGGTCATGATGTGAAGCAGTTCCGCCAGGGAGTCGGCGCTCATCAGCTCCAGCTCTCTGGCATGACAGCGCTCCAACGTGACCTGGCTGCGGTGAGCCTCCTTGTGGAGGTCAATCAGCTGTTGGTGGAGCTTGCGATTTTCCTGTTCAAAATCCATTACGTTATTTTAGACCAACAGTTGTTGTGGGTTATCGGCTTCACTTTTTCATACTTGAGTCGGTAACTCCGACAATCCTATAATCCTGCCATCAACCTGAAAGGGAGTTTAGGTGATGATTCATAGAATGACCGCTATCGGCCTGATGGGCCTGTTCCTATCGCTCTTCACAATGAGCTGCCAAATCATGGCAAAAGGGGTGACCCTCCATCGCTGCAACATTGACGGCGAGATCGAATTTCGCCAGACCGCCTGCGAAGCGGGGGAAGAAACCCTGCAACACGTAAGTAATACTAGCAGTGGGGTTACCCCCTCGGAACCTGGACTGCGTCTGAAAAAGGCATCAGAAAAATCTGACACGGTTTCCCGACGTAGACCGCAACCGGTTAATGAAAAGGCATGTTGGAGCAAACGTCGGCTGCTGGACCGGGTGGAAAGCCGGTTGCGGACCGGCTACAAGGCCTCCCAGTACCAGCGTCTGCATGAGCGGCAACAGGAGTATGAAGACTACATTCGACGCTTTTGCTATTGAGGAGTGGCCTGGACGACACCGGTTTTCCTGACGAAAATAGCGATTTTACGTTTCGACATTCAAGCGGTACCAGTGAGGCAGGGCCCCAGCGAAAGCGCTACCAGCCCAATCAAAAGTCGCTGTTGAGCCGCCAGCGTTGATAATTCGGCTCATGCTGATAGCCCCGGCTGGTGATGTAGTTGATCACCTTGCGCAGACGGTAGAAGCGTACCACCGAGTCGACACGGATGATCTCCTGGCCCTGTTCATCGAAGAAGAGCAGGGAGGGAGTGTAGAAGATTCCCAGTGACTTGGCCCATTTCTTAGCCGTGGTGCGCTCGCCGCTGGGAGTAATCACCGGGGTATCGTCGCGGATGTCGAGCTGCACATTATCGAAACCACGCACCAGCTTGTTGATCGCCGGGTCACGCAGGGGTTGTCCGTGCAGTACGTCACAGGCGTGGCAGTTGCTCTGTTCGAAATAGACCACCAACGGTCGTTGGCCGGGAAAGCGGCTGCGGTCCAGATTGTGCGGTGGCGGGGCGAAGAAATCCTCCTCGTTGAGATCGCCTGGCTCGAAGGCGGTTCCGGCATCACCACGGGCCAGGTAGTCGGGGAAGGATTCCTGTCGGTAGAAGCCGTCGACCACATACTCCAACGCCGCCCGGAACTGGTAGGGGGGGTAGTAGCCGCGCAGTCGCAGCGCCTCCTTGCCGGCGCCATCGTAGAAGATCAGCGAGGGGGTAAAGTTGGTCTTCTGCTGGAGTGAAAACTCCCGCTGTGTGAGCACCTCACCCGAGATGGTGGTCACCTCCTCGGTGCTCCAGATGTCGATCGGGATCACATCGAAGTGCTCTCGCGTATAGGCGGTGATATCGCTGAGTCCGAAATTGACCTCCAACAGCATCTTGCAGTAAGCGCAGCGTTTCTGGCCGAAGTAGACGATGATGCCCTGTTTGCCTTTATCCGTCGCCTCGCGCAGGTCGTCGGGGAGTTCCAGAAACCCCTTCTTGAACCAGTCCGGATATTGCAACAGTTCTTCCAGCGGGAAGTCGTCGAAGGCGAAGACATCCTCCTTCGCTGCGTGGGCGCGATCGGTGAATCCACCGATGGTTAGCAGAACGGCACCTAAGATGGTCAGGCCGGCGGTTGTTGTCTTGGTCATATCGATGGCTCATGGTTGTCATCAGAGCCCGGAACGCTTTGGACGTTATTATTCTGATCGTTCAAGCATAACCGACTCGCGGTAAAAGCTGAACCGTCGATGATCTTGCCAGTGGTGGCTTGGCCATGGGCGCATGGCCGCCATATTGAGCCAGATGGGTATGGCCGGCGCCGGTCGCAAGATCCGGCTGGGGCGTTACACCGGCATGGTTATGGAGGCGGGCCGGCGCAACGAGATCATGATCGGCCTGAAGATGTCCCCCGGCATGATCAGTCTCGAAAGTGACGACGCCACGATGGATGAGATGATCGAATTCGCCAAGGCCCTGCCGGTGTCGGATATCGATCAGTCGTCTTATTCAGCCAGATAGTCGGACCAGTTCACCGAATCGTCGCCGAAGACGAAAAACTCGGGGTTCAGCAGTGAGTCCTTGGTGTTGTAGCGCAGGGGCTGCATGTCGAGGGTGGTGACATGGCCGCCGGCCGCCTCCACCACTGCCTGGGCGGCGGCCGTATCCCACTCGGAGGTGGGGCCGAGGCGGGGGTAGAGGTCCGCTTCGCCCTCCGCCACCAGGCAGAGCTTCAGGGAGCTGCCCATGCTGACCAGTTCGTGCTCGCCCAGGTTGTTGAGAAAGTGTTTCAGGGAGTTGCCGGCGTGGGAGCGGCTGCCGGCGACCTTGATCGGTAGGCGGCGCCGGGAGACCGCCCGGATTGGTTTCGCGGCCTGCTCGCCCTCCTTAAGCCAGGCGCCGTCATCGACGGTTCCGTAGTAAAGCCGATCGAGCACCGGGGCGTAGACGACACCGGCGGCGGGCCGGTCCCCCTCGATGAGGGCGATATTGACGGTGAACTCACCATTGCGCTTGACGAACTCGCGGGTGCCGTCCAGGGGGTCGATGAGCCAGTAGCGATTCCAGCTGCGGCGGGTCTCGAAGGGGATCTTGACCGACTCCTCGGAGAGCACAGGGATCTCTGGCGTGAGCCGCGCGAGCGCGTTGACGATGGTGCGATGGGAGGCCAGGTCGGCCTCGGTGAGCGGCGAGTTGTCGTGTTTTCGCTCCACATTGAAGTCGGTGTCGTAGATCTTCAGGATCGCATCGCCGGCCTCGCGGGCCAGTCGCAGCAGCTCATCGAGGAGTAGCGGTAGCGTCATGTAAAAATTCTCTTGTCATGTAGAGGGCTGCGATTGAGCGGGCTTCCGTCAAGTCGGGTTGCGCCATCAGCGACTGCCAGTCGGAGAGGCGCCAGGGTACCACTTCGATCGGTTCGGGTTCATCTCCGGGCTGTTTATCCGGAAACAACTCTTGTGCCAGCACGATGTAGGTGTGGCTCTGGATGTAGGCGGGGGCGACGGTGAGGGTCTTGAGTAGCTGCAGATTGCGCGCGCCATAGCCGACCTCTTCGCGCATCTCCCGGTCGGCGGCCTGTAGCGGGTCTTCGCCCGGCTCCATGCGTCCCTTCGGCAGGCCCAGCTGATAGTCGTCGCTGCCGGTGGCGTACTCACGAATCAGCAGCACCGTCTCATGATCCAGCATCGGCACCACCAGCACAGAGCCCTGTTTCCCGCCCAGCAGCCTTTCATGACGCCGTTGCTCGCCGTTGCTGAAGGCCAGGTCGACCTGTTCGACGCGGAAGATACGGGACTGAGTGACCAGTTCGCGGGCGATGATCTTGGGAGGTTGCGGCATGATGAGTATCCGTGGATTTTATGTGCGCGTACTGCTCTTGCAGCTGTTAAAATGGCGTCAATTATAGGGATAGACATTCGGTCTGTCTCACCGGGTCGTATGGGGTAGGGATCGATAATGGATTGGCAAGCAATCGACAGTGTATTGCTCGATATGGACGGCACCTTGCTGGACCTTCACTTCGATAATCACTTCTGGCTCGAGTATGTCCCGGAGCAGTTCGCCCTTGCTCAGGGCGTGAGCCTTGAGCGTGCCAAGGAGGACCTCTACGCCCGTTACAAAAGCCGTCTCGGCACCCTGGAGTGGTATTGTATCGACCACTGGAGTCGTGAGCTGGGACTCGACATCGCCCTGCTCAAGGAGGAGGTGGACCACCTGATCGCGGTGCATCCCCATGTGATCGATTTTCTCGACCAGTTGATGTGCGCCGGCAAGCAGCGGGTGCTGGTCACCAACGCCCACCAGAAGACCCTGGCCCTGAAGATGGAGAAGACCCGGCTGGCTGGCTTCTTCGATCAGATTATCTCCTCCCACCAACTGGGATTGCCCAAGGAGCATCCGGAGTTCTGGCATCGGTTGCAGAACATCTGCCCCTTCAATAGAGAGCGCACGCTGTTCGTGGACGACAGCCCCTCTGTGCTCGATTCCGCCAGGGAGTACGGCATTCGTTGGCTGTTGGCGGTGCTGCGCCCCGACTCCAAAGGGCCGGTTCGCGAGGCGGGAGAGTATCCCGCGATTCACGATTTCTCCGAGATCACGCGCGGGTTGCGCTGTACTATCCAGTGAGTATCGGTTCGAACCGGGTAATGTTTTACCTGATTACCCATATTACTCAGCCAAAGGATCATTCGCCCACAACAGTTTTCGTTGAGGAATTCGCTGCGCTCACGGGCTTTATATCCCCCCTCTCCCTGGCCCTCTCCCGCAAGGGGAGAGGGGATGCATGGATCAGAAACGGATGTAACCGGATAGCTTGCTTGGATAAACCTGACTGGAAGCTATCCGTGTTCTCGAATAGAACGTCCCCTCTCCCCTTGCGGGAGAGGGGGTGAAAAACATCCTGCTCAAAGCGCAACTCAACCCGCAAAACCATTCAGGCCAATACGCCGTATGGCTGATTATGGTGGGTAATCAAGATGTTTTATGTGAGTACCATCAGGATCGGACTGGGGTCTTCTAAAAAAACGTAAAAGTCCGACCAACATATAAATAAGTCGCAGAGTGTCCGTTTTCAGCAAAGCCCCGGGCGAGATAGATCGGCCCGATGGGTGAGTCAACCGCTATATTGATGCTGCCTGCCAGAATCAGCGAATCGAAACGGATTTCATCCCGGTGATTCCAGACATTGCCTGCTTCCAGCGAGGCGCCAAGATAGACCGGCACCTTCAGAACCGACCGGCTCTCGCCGAGTTCCTTCAAATAGATACAACGCATCATGCCGGCGTAACGACCGCTCAGCTCGGATTTGTGGTATCCGGATAGGTTGAAGAGGCCGCCGATGGAGAAAGCGCTATCAGCGGGCAGATCGGTATTGGCTACACCGGAGATACCGGCCCAGAGCATGAGGGTGTGTCTCTTCCAGGTACCGGCCCAAAGGCCGTTCACTTGATAGGCCTCATACTCAAAATCCGCCCCGAGTTCCTCTCTGCCGGCTGACCATGAAATAGTGGCCAGCGAACCGGATCGGGGGATGTTGATGCTATCCAGCCGGTCGTAAACGAAAGAGACGGCCCAGGCGCCTGAGTTGAAGTCTCGTGATGGGGTTGACAAGTCGCCAATGTAGGGGCTTGAATCACCGGATCCTGTCGTGGCGCGGATCTCAAGTTGGCCCCAGTTCCCCAGCTGGCGTCCTGCGGCGAGTAAAAAGTTCGAAGAGGAGATCTTCAGGTCGGCTACCTGCTGTCCGGCTTCATACTGCGGGACGTGCATTTGATTATGATCGAGTGCGGTCCTGACATAGTATCTGAGATGGTTATCGATCGGTTGGTATAGTTCGGTAGCGAGTCGCTGATCGTGGCCGACTTGAAGTTCCGTTCGCCATTCGCCGCCAAGTCTGTTGATGGGGGTCATGGTGTGGCTGGTGGCGAAATTGAAGGTCCCGGAACCCTCGAAATCGCTCTCCATGTTCAGACCGAATCGCAGATAGTTCGGACCCCACTCCTTCTCTTTTGCCTCAACGCGCAAATTTGTCTGCTGTTCGTCTTGCAAGAGATCATAATCGACCCGCTCGAAGATATGCCGCCCATACAAATCCTGGATATCCTTTTCCAATGTTGGAATATCAAGCTTGTCCCCGGGTTCGATGGTGATATGAGATTTGATCACCTGCGTGCTCAGCGAGGATTGGTTATCGATAACGATATTGTCGATGGTCGGTGGTATTTGGGGCTTATGTCGGATGGCGGTTAAGTGACTAGCGTATACGTCCTCGGAAACAGATAGCTTCTTAAGCTCTTGTGCTTTTAGATTTGCCGCCACAAAGCCGCTATCAATCATCTTGGTGGCCTGCCAGAAATCGGTCGATGAATAGCCGTCAAGATCCGGTTGGATCAGAATGTCGTCCGGGCCAAGCGTCCCGAGCTGCTCAGCCGTGTTGCGTTGTAGCGTAAACCCCAGGATCTGATTGAGGACACTGAAGGGGGATGAAAGTCCTTCCCGTTCTTGCGGCTTACTGCTCAGATCAACCACGATCACAATATCAGCGCCCAGATCGCGAGCCAGTTGCACCGGCACGTTGTTGGCAAAGCCGCCGTCGACCAATAACCGTTCATTCCATTCGACCGGAGCGAAGACGCCGGGGATGGCCATGCTGGCAAGCATTGCGGTGGTGAGGCTTCCATGGCTCAAAGCGACAGCTTCACCTGTCTCGATATCCGCGGCAACGGCACGAAACCTGATCGGCAGCGCATCGAAATCCTTGGGCGCAGAGTGAGTGAGCGACTTCAGTCGCAGTATCAGCTGTTGACCCTGCAGCAGCCCCTTAGGGATTATGAATTTCCCGTCTTTGATTCCCGCTTCCTGCTTAATTAAGAAGTTATAGTCGTCTCTCTTGCGGCGGAAGCTACGGTTCTTGCGTGGCGGTTCGTCGTGAAACGCCGCATCCCAGTCCGTCTCCCCAAGCAGTTTCTCTATCTCTTCAGCGGAGTAGCCAGAGGCATACATGCCACCGACGATGGCGCCCATGCTGGTGCCGGTGATGATGTCAATCGGGATGCGTAGCTCTTCGAGTACTTTGAGTACACCGATATGTGAAGCGCCTCGCGCGCCCCCGCCGCTTAATACGAG
>JBNKOL010000044.1:0-85310 GCA_050294655.1 Sedimenticolaceae bacterium | reverse complement strand
AGCCGGCTACACGAGCGAATGATAACGCCGCTGGGCGCAAAAACAGCCACAGCCCTTCGGGTTGAGCCTGAAAAAGCGCCACTCGGTGTTGCTTGTCGCTCATTTGGAATAACCAAACTTCGCTCCACGCGCCTTGATTGGCGCTTTTTCAGGCCCAACAGGGCGTATTGGATTAGTGTTAACAGGCCCTTGTATAGGTGGCGTATGGTTGGATGCTGGTGAGTGGGAGTATTTGAAACAGAAAAATTTAGCAGGTTCATTGAACAAAATAGTGACTTCTCAATGGCAAAAAACGCTTCGTGAGAAAAATGCTGAATTGACCTTTGCGGATATCTATCAACAGAGATTCGGTGAAGAGACATATGCAAAAGCGAGGGAAGTGCGCGAGTGGTTAAACGGCCACTCATGCAAAGTCGAATTAATTGCATACATTTTAGCTGAAGATCCTTATTCAGCTGAAAAGTGAAGATTACACTGGATAAGGCCCTGTGCCGGACCCCATTTCAATGCCATCTGAAGCTGTTGCTATATTGAATAGGGATTCAGGCTCCTTTGATTACGCATTTTCTAACCAGAAATAATATGACCTGGGATCACAGTGATCCTAAACCTTGGTTTAGCGAAACGGCTCACCGCAAATCGGGATGGAGAATTGAATCAATGCTTGGTTTCCATCACACTTTTTCATTCTGCTTGGACAATAATTAGCTTGCCCCGTCAGCTAAATCTCACCGCCACAATTGTGTGACAGAAGCAGGGTGCAACTCTTTCTATCTATCAACAACAGCGGAAGTATCGAGAAGAGGACGGGATGCCATGAGAGAGAGAAACAAGGGAAGATTTAATGCACGAAGCCCCCTAACTGTATTTCTTATTGTTATATTTTCCTGGATGGTTGCGGATCTGTTCGCCGCTGAAACATCCGATGACTACCTGTCCGCCGACGGCAGTGTGATTTATGATGCTGCAGGCAATCCGGTGAGACTTGCCGGCATTGCCTGGTTCGGGTTCGAGACGCAAAACCAGGCTTATCACGGACTCTGGAGCGTCAAGATGGAGGGCGTTCTCGACAAGGTGGCGGAGCTTGGCTTCAATGTCATACGGATTCCCCTCAGTGTTCAACTGGTAAACCAGTGGCGAAACGGCAACGGTGGCGTGCCCAACAGCGTCAACTACTCCGTCAATCCGGCCCTTGAGGGCATGTCCAGTCTACAGATTCTCGATGCCTCCATTGCCTATTGTAAGCAGATCGGGCTGAAGGTCATGTTGGATATGCACCGGGTGGTCAATACGCAGATGCTGAACACCTGGTATACGGACGTTTATCCGAGCAGCGACTACGAGGCAAGTTGGCAATGGTTGGCTCAGCATTATGTCAATGACGACACAGTCATTGCGGTGGACCTGTTCAATGAACCGCATGGCACCCCCGGCGATGCTGAGCTGGCGAAATGGGACGCTTCATCGGATCGTAACAACTGGAAGTACGAAGCAGAGAAGGTGGCCAACCTGGTACTGGACGTGAATCCCAGGCTGCTGGTTGTCATCGAGGGGGTCGAGGCCACCCCCAAGGACGGATACACTTACGCTGAAACCAATAGTGCCAACTACGACTTCAATTGGTGGGGCGGAAATCTAAGAAGGGTCAAGGATTATCCCATCAATCTGGGTAGTCGCCAAAGCCAGGTTGTCTACTCTCCACACGACTATGGCCCCGGTGTATATGCCCAGCCCTGGTTCTATTCCGGCTTTACGAAACAGACGCTGACCGCGGACGTCTGGGATCCAAACTGGCTCTATATCGCCACCCAGGGTCGGTCGCCGATACTTGTGGGTGAGTGGGGAGGAAGAATGGACGGCGGGGACAACGAGAAATGGATGGGAGCCCTGGCCGAAACCATCCTTCAGCACGATTTGAACCATACCTTTTGGTGCGTCAATCCCAACTCCGGCGATACCGGGGGTATCCTGCAGGATGATTGGCAGACGGTGGACGCCGCCAAGTACAACCTCGTTGAAGCCACCCTGTGGAAGGATGCCAACGGCAAATATGTCGGGCTCGATCACCAGGTTAACCTGGGAGCCAATGGGACACACCTCGGTGCCGCCACGATTCCGGATGGGGGTGACGTGCCGGTTGTCGGTGTCTCCGTTATCCCAACGAGCATAACGCTGGCGGTGGGTTCCACCACAACCCTTAGTGCAACCCTGGCGCCGAGTAACGCCACCAACACGGATATTACCTGGGCATCGAGCGACAGCAATGTGGCGTCGGTGAGCGCCACGGGTGTGCTTACGGGCCTATCCGCCGGCAATGCAACGATCACGGTGACTACGTTGGATGGAGGCTACACCGCAAGCGCAGTGGCTCGCGTGACAGAGACGGGTGGTGGCTCGTTGCCGACACCCTGTGATGCGCCAATCGTGGCGACACTGCCCCTCGTCATCGACGCAGCGGGTGAATTTTGCCGGGTAACCTCGGGTGACATAACTTATATCAATTCCTGGAATATGCAGCTGGTGGAGATCAACGGCATCGATTTCACCAACACCTGGTCGAACCAGATGCCGCCCCGAATTGATGGAAACTACTATATCCGCTATGTTGGCCAATTTGCCTGGTCTCATCTGGAAGTGAACGGCAGTGGCGGAAGCACTCAGACCATACCGGTAACGGGTGTCTTGCTCAGCCCAGCCAACACCTCGGTTGGCGTGGGGGGTGCCACAAGTCTTAACGCCAGCATATTGCCGACCAATGCGAGCAATCAGAATCTGAACTGGAACTCGAGCAATACAGCTGTTGCAACGGTCAGTAGCTCCGGTGTGGTCACTGGTGTATCGGCAGGCAGTGCTACCATCACGGTAACGACGGAGGATGGAGGATTCACCGCCGTCAGTGACCTCACTGTGACCGAGGTGGCGGTAAACTATACCCTGGGTATCGCGGTCAGCGGCAGCGGATCCACGGTTCCTTCGATTGGCTCTCACAGCTACGCCGCTGATGCAACTGTCAGCGTCACGGCAACGCCTGCCGCGGGCGCCACATTTACAGGCTGGAGCGGTGCCGCAACCGGTAGCGCCAATCCGGTCACCATCAGCATGGACGGAAACAAGAGTCTGACCGCCAACTTCTCGGGCGGAGATAGCACGCTTCCTAGTGAGTGCTCTGGTGCCTGCAATTCGGCGACGCCCGTATACCCGACACTGCTCGACGATGGAGGAATGGGAAACGTGACCATGTACAGCACTTCAGCCAGCAGCGGAGGTGCCTGCAATTACGGCACAACCCAGGTCATGTATTACGCGGCCATCAACGTCAATGTCAATCCGGGGGACGGCGCGGGACAATGGCAGGGTGGAATGAGCTGCGGCCAGTGCGCTGAGGTTACCGTTGTCACATCCCAAGGTCCCAGGAGCGTGGTGGCTCGTATCATGGACAAGTGCCCTGATGACCACTGCGGCATCGATCTCGGCGGGGATGCCTCTGCAGCCGTGATGCTGGACGGTAGCGGTCGTTATGAAGGTCAATGGCGATTCGTCTCTTGTGATGGACACCCCGAAGTGTCCGATGGCGCTCCGAGCCTCTATGTGTTTGCCGGTAGCAATCCATGGTGGTCCCGCCTCCATGTGCGAAATGCGCCAACGGCTACCGATGCCATCACCTGGCGGGATGCCGCGGGTACGGCAAGCGGCTCTCTGCCTTTTGCCGGCGATCCGGAGAATGCCTTCGAGGTGCCGGTCAATGAGGTACTTCAGTCCGGGTTCTCGTCCGTGCTGATAACGGTGCACTATGTTGACGCTACAACGGCGACAGTGACCCTCACCCCGGCTGAGTTGGCAACGGGAGCCGCTTCCTACCCTCTCAATTAGTGTTACCAGACCCTGGGTGTGGACAATTCAAGCGACTCTTTGGCATGCGGCTGAACCTGGTCAATTTGGTTACCGGGTTAATATGATAAATACGTGAAGATCAATTATCCCGGGTCACCAGGAGTCGAGCGAAAAAAAAGCCCACATAAGCGGGCTTTCAAGACCGAAGATGGATCGCCTTATTTGTTGGCGATCTCCTCCAGTTGCTTGGCCGGGATGACCTGGCCGTTGAGTGCGGCATCCGCCGCGCTGCGGCCGAAGGCGACACTCATCAACGTCGAGTAGTAGACAACCGGCATCTTGAACTTGGTGCCGTAGGTCTGGTTGATGTTGTCCTGGTAGATCTCCACATTGGCCTGGCACAGCGGACAGGGGGTGACGATCATGTCGGCGCCGTTGTCGTAGGCCGCCTCGATAATGCCCTTGATCATCTCCTGTGACTTCTCCGGCTCGGAGAAGGCCAGGGCGCCGCCGCAGCACTGCACCTTCTTTTCGTATCCGGGGATCGACTCGGCGCCGACCGCCTCGACGATGTTGTCGAGGTACTTCGGGTTCTCGAACGATTCGCCGGCGATGCCGAAGGGACGGTTGGTCTGGCAGCCCACGTAGCCGGCGATCTTCAGCCCCTCCAGGGGCTTCTTGACCTTCGACTTGATGGCGTCGAAGCCGATATCCTCCACCAGCACCTCCACCATGTGGCGCACGCCGGCTTCGCCCTTGTACTTCAGGCCGGCCTCGGATAGCGCGGTGTTGGCGTCCTTGAGCATCTGCTCGTCTTCGTGCAGGCGCTCCTTGGCCTCGCGGGTGGAGAGCCAGCAGGCGGCGCAGGTGGCGACGATCTGCTGGCCTGGGTTGTGCTCCTCGGACAGTGCGATGTTGCGCGCGGACAGCGCCAGACGGGGCAGTTCGCCGCCGCCGCCGTAGCCGATGGAGGCGCCGCAACAGTTCCAGTCGGGAATCTCGTTGAGCTGGATGTCCAGCTCCTCGCACATGGTCTGCGCGGAGACCAGGTAGTTGGAGGAGGTGGCGCCTTTCTGTGAGGAGCAACCCGGGTAGAATGAGAGTTCTATCTTAGCCATGTCGGTTCGACCTCACTTGAAATCCTGGATGTTGCCTTCTTCGATCTCTTGGGCCTTCTTCACCATTTTCTGGAAGCCGGAGAGATCCTTGATGCTGTGGCCGCCGAAGAACTCCATCGCGTTCATACGCTTGGCCTTCATCATATTCTGCCCTAGCTTCTGGTTGGCCATGGCGTTCTTGATGCCCTGGCCGAAGCCGTCCTTGAAATACATGGAGAGGCCGAGTTTGAGCTCGTTGACGCGGCCCTTCTTCATCAGGTTGTCCCAGAAGATCTGTGAGAACTCGGCGGTGGGCTGCTTCTTCGGCGTCAGGCCGAGGCGCTTAGAGTAGACCGCCAGGCCATGCATGATGTGGGTGATCGGCAGGCCGCGCGGACAGCGCGCGATGCAGTTGTAACAGGAGGTACACATCCACATGGCGTCGGAGGTCAGCACGTCATCGCGCTTACCGGCGCGAATCATCATGAAGATCTCCTGCGGTGGATGCTCCCAGTGCTTACCCAGCGGGCAGGAGCCGGAGCACACGCCACACTGCATGCACATCTTGACCCATTCGCCCTCCTCCACATTCGCTTCAACCTCCTTCAGGAAGCTGCTGCGATACTTTTCAATCATTGCGGTGTTCAATTCACTCATTATTCAATCCCCTCAGAACTTGAACGGGCTCAGGCCGATCTTCTCCACGGTTTCCGCCATGTCGTTGATCAGCTTGGGTGCGAGCTCTAAGTCGGTGATGGCAACTTCGTAGAGCTGGACCCGTTCCGGTTCCAGGTTCAACGAGTCGAGGGTGTCGCCCACTTTACTCATGCGCTCGGCGGCCATGGCCGACCCACGCACGAAGTGGCACTGGTAATCGTCGTCGCGCCGGCAGCCCATCATGACGATGCCGTCATAGCCGCTGTTCAGCGCGTCGGTGACCCAGGAGAGGCTTACCGAGCCGAGACAGCGGACCGGGACCACGCGGGCCCAGGGGCTGATCTCGACGCCGGCCTGAGCCGCCTGGTCGAGCGCCGGGTAGGCATCGTTCTCGCAAGCCAGCACCAGGATGCGGGGTTTCTCGTCCCACTCTTCCGGGATCTCACAGTTCTTGATCTGCTGGTTGACGGTCTCCACCGAGTAGTTCTCAAAGGAGATGACGCGTACCGGGCAGGCGCCCATGCAGGTACCGCAACGACGGCAACGGGACTCGTTGTACATGGGGTAGCCATCGGCATCCTCGTTGATGGCGCCGAAGGGGCACTCCACCGTACAGCGTTTGCACTGGGTGCAGCCCTCCTTGCGGAAGCTGGGGAAGGAGAGGTCGCCGGAGCGGGGATGGGCGGCACGGCCCAGCGCCGCGTTCTCCGCCGCCTGGATCGCCTTGAGGGCGGCGCCGGTGGCGTCGTCGCGGGCCTGCTGCACGTCCATGGGGCGGCGCAGGGGACCGGCGGCGTAGATGCCGGTGCGGCGGCTCTCGTAAGGAAAGCAGATGAAGTGGGAGTCGGTGAAACCGTGCTTCAGGTGCGGCAGATCGGTGCCCTGACGATACTGCAGATTGAGGATAGAGGGCGGCGCGTTCTCCAGCGCGGCCTGGGCCTTGGCCTTCTCTTCCTCGTTCTCGGCCTCGTCCACCATCAGTTGAGCATAGGGGTCGGGACCGGAGTTGGCCTCCATGCCGGTCGCCAGCACCACCAGGTCACAGACCATCTCGGTCTCCTCGTTGAGGATCTTGTCCTCGAACTTGACCGTAAGCGTGTCGCCAGGAACCACCTCGGAGGCGATACCCTTGGAGAAGGTGACCATGGCGTTCTGGCCCGCACGGTAGAAGTCCTCGCCGCCCGCGCCCGGGGTACGCAGGTTGTCGAACAGGATGGTGGTGTCGCAATCCTTGCCGTTGAGCGCTTTGAAATACATGGCCTGCTTGATGGAGACCAGATCGGTGACACCGGAGAAGTAGCTCAGGTGGCCCTCCTTGGTGGAGCATTGGCCGGCATTCTGGATGAAGCAGACTGATGTGACCTCTTTGCCGTCGGAGGGACGCTTGATCGGCCCGCCGTTGGCGGCCACGGCCAGGGCCTCCAGCTCGTGGTTGGTGACCACGTCGGCAGTCTTGCCATAGGCGAACTCAGGCAGGTTGTTGGCGTCGTATGGTTTCCAGCCGGAGGCCTGAACGATGGCGCCGATGGAGACGCTCTGGCTGCTGCCGGACTCGCTGGCGATTTCGACGCTGAAGCGGCCGGGGGCGCCTTCGGTCTTGGCCAGGGTGCTGTTGAGATAGACGGTGATGTTGTCGTCTGCCTCGATCGCGGCAGCCATGGCCGGCACCGGGTTCTCGGCTGGTGCGTCATAGGGCGAGCGGGTGGGGATGACCTTGTAGTATCCTCCAATCGCACCACCGAGGGCGCCCGACTTCTCCACCAGATGAACCGGATAGCCGGCGGCCGAGGCCTCCAGCGCGGCGGTCATGCCGGTGATACCGCCGCCGACCACCAGGATGTTCTTGTTCAGCGACTGCTCGCCCGAGGCGGAGGGCTTCTGCATCGACTTCAGCTCGGCGCAGGCCATGCGGATGTAATCGTCCGCCATCTCCTGCGTGGTCTCCTTGTTCTCGTCGGTGTCGGGGCGGACCCAGATGACGCCCTCGCGCAGGTTGGCGCGGGTCAGTGCCACATCGGTGAAGTTGAAGGCTTCTACCTTGGCGCGGCGGGAACAGGCGGCGATCATGATATGGGTGATACCGTCGTTGGCGATGTCGTCTGTGATCGTCCGCACGCCCTCGGCGGAGCAGAGCATTTCGTGCTGCTTGCAGCTCTGCATCTTGCCGTCGCGGGTCGCGGTGGTCTCCAGCTGACCGGCGTCCAGGCGCTCGCCCAGACCGCAACCGGTACAGATATATCCAGCAAATTTCTTTTCGTCAGCCACTCTCTTAACCCTCCGTCGCTGCTACGCGGTTGACCACTTGGATGGCCCGTAGAGCGGCTCCCGTGGCATGTTGAACGGCGCGGTTTACGTCCAGGGCGTCGGACGAGCAACCGGCGGCGAAGACACCGCCATTCTCCGGTGCAGGCTCGATGAAGCCCTCTTCGTTGATGGCGATCTCGACCGGGAAGCTGGCCTTGTCGACGCTCGGCTCCATGCCGATGGCGAGCACCACCAGGTCGTGCTCGTTGGCGTAGCGGTTGTAGCCTTCGGTATCGACCCCGTGCAGGGTTGGGTTGCCGTTCTCCTTGTTCTCGACGATGGAGGCGACCTTGGACTTGATGAACTTGACGTTCTCCTTCGCCTTCACCTTCTGGTAGAAGTCTTCGAAGCGGTCGATGGCGCGGATGTCGATGTAGTAGATCGAGATGTCGACCTCGTCCGCCGGGTAGGTGGCCTGCTTCAGGGAGGCCATGCAGCAGATGCGCGAGCAGTGCAGCAGATGATTCTTGTCGCGGGAGCCGGCGCACTGGATGAAGGCGACCGATTTTACCTCTTTACCGTCGGAGGGCCGCACCAGCTTTCCGCCGGTGGGGCCGTTGGGATCGGCCAGGCGCTCGAACTCGACACTGGTGATCACGTTGGCGATGCGATCGTAGCCATAGGGCTGGATCTTGTTGGCATCGTAGGGTTTCCAGCCGGTGGCCCAGATCACGGCGCCGGCCTTGAATTCGATGGTCTCTTCCTGCATGTCCAGGTTGATGGCGTTGACCTTGCAGGCCTCTTTCGCCTTCTGCGCATCATCGGTGCCGATGATGGCGGGATCGAGCACATACCGTTGCGGGTGGGCCATGCGATGGGGCAGGTAGGCGCCCTTGCGTTTACCCATGCCGTAATTGAAGTCGTCATCGAACTCGTTCTCGACAACCTTGGCGCAGTCGCCGCAGGCGGTGCAGTTTTCGTCGACATAACGGGGAGTGATCTTGACCGTGGCGGTGTAGTTGCCAGCCTCACCCTGTAGATCGGTAACCTCTGCCATCGTAATGATGCGGAGATTTGGATTCATCTTCGCCCGACGCTGGTTGATCTCCAACCCGCAGGTGGGGAAGCAGAGTTTGGGGAAGTATTTATAGAGTTGGGTGACGCGACCGCCAACAAAGGGGCGCTTTTCAACCAGGACGACCTGCTTTCCCGTTTCAGCAGCTTCCAGCGCAGCGGTCATGCCACTGATGCCGCCACCGACCACGAGAATAGTCTCATTGGTTGCGATTACTTCCGTCATGGATTGTCCTCCGTTGCGGAATGGCTTGATTGAATAGGGTCTACCGGCGGCGAGTAAATTGTCGACTTGTCCACCTGGTTATCTCAAGATCACGAGCGCACTTGAGCGCCTGGATTCCGGACACGTTACCTTACTCGTCTTCTTGAACGCCTTCTATATCCCAGGTGGGAATAATCCATTGAATTTTCGAATGTCTTGATAGAAATGGGTTATGGATTATTAGCTGTTGCTTATGAACTGAGGGGGTGAATCGAGTCGCCGGCAGCCGGCAGATAGACTGCGGCTGAACACGCCTACTTAGCTGTCGGGTTAATAGTGGATTGGCTGCCGAATAGAGGGAGGCGAGGATGCAGCTGACTGCTGATTGGCTACTTGCCGTAGTTGGAGAAGTGGTGGCGAAAGGTGCGACTGCCTTCCAGTAGCATCTCTTCAAACGCATTGACCGGCACCGGCGGACTGTAGAGATAGCCCTGCCCCTCCTCGCAGCCCATCTTCTGCAGCAGTGCCTGCTGGGCCAGGGTTTCGACCCCTTCGGCGATGATGTGCAGCCCGAGGTTTTTGCCCAGGGAGATGATGGCCTGGGTGATGGCGATGGCATCGCTGTCGTTGGGCAGGTCGCGGATGAATGAGCGGTCGATCTTGAGCTTGTCGATCGGCAGCTGCTTGAGGTAGGAGAGGGAGGAGTAGCCGGTGCCGAAATCGTCGATGGCGATGCTCACTCCCAGTTTTTTGAACACGTCGAGCACCGGTACGGAGTGCTGCATCTGTCCCATGAAAATGCCCTCGGTAACCTCCAGCTGCAACATGTCCGGAGGGCATTCGGAGTCGGCGATAATCTGCTCGAAACGCAGGATCAGATCTGTCTGCATGATCTGACGCACCGAGAGGTTGATCGCCATGCGACCCTGGAACAGCCCCTGCTTGTGCAGATAGCGGGTCTGTTCGCAGGCTTCCTTTAGTACCCAATGGCCGATCTCGTGGATCAGGCCCGACTCCTCGGCCAAGGGGATGAAGCGTGCCGGTGGGATGATGCCGAGGCGCGGATGGTGCCAGCGCAGCACCGCTTCGGCACCGGTCATCTGTCCGTTCTTCAAGGAGATCTGCGGTTGATAGTAGAGCAGCAACTGGTCTTTATTCAGGGCGCCACGCAGTTCGGTCTCCAGTAGTAGCCGCTCGAAGGCGCTGCGTGTCAGTTCCGAGGTGTAATAACGATAGTTGTTGCGACCCTGCTCCTTGGCCTGGTACATGGCGGCGTCGGCGTTCTTGGTCAGGTCGGCGACGGTTTGGCCATCCTCCGGATAGATGCTGATGCCGATGCTGGTGGTGACATGCAGCTCGCGGCCGGCAATCTTGTAAGGCGTCTTGAAATCCTCTTGAATCTTGGCGGCTACCACGGCGGCCTGGCTCGGGTCCTCTATGCTCTCCACCAGCACGGTGAATTCATCACCGCCAAGACGTGCCGCCGTGTCGCCATCACGCAGCACCCCTTGTAGCCGCGCGGCGACCTCCTTTAGCAGTTCGTCACCCACGGGATGCCCCAGGGTGTCGTTGATGTTCTTGAAGTGGTCGAGATCGAGGAACAGTACCGCCAGCTGGCGTCCCTGGCGTTTCGACTGGGAGATGGCGTGTTGCAGCCGGTCCTCGAATAGCAGCCGGTTCGGCAGGTTGGTCAGAGAGTCGTGGTGGGCCAGATGCTCCAACTGGGATTGGGACTTCTTGATGCTGGTGATGTCTGAGAAGACGGCCACATAGTGCAGGATATTGTCATGCTCGTCGCGTACGCAGCTGATGGTCATCCATGCGGGATAGACTTCGCCGTTCTTACGCTGATTCCAGATTTCGCCGCGCCAGGAGCCGGTTTTGCGAACCACGGTCCAGAGATCGTCAAAGAATTCCTGCGGATGGCGGTCCGATTTCAATAAATCGGGATGCTGGTTGATGATCTCGGCTTCGCTATACCCGGTTATACCGCAGAAGGCGGGATTGACGGAGGTGATGTTGCCCTCACCATCGGTGATCACCACACCCTCCATGGTGTGCTCGATGATCTGCACAGCTTGTTGCAGCTTGGCCTCCGACTCCTTGCGTTGGGTGATGTCGGTGAACACCAGCTGGGTGGCGGGGGTGCCTTCGTGTTCTACCGAGCTGGCCAGTAACTCCACCAGAATCTCCTTGCCGTCGGCGCGAAGCAAGGTCGCCTCGAAAGGTTGGCTGACCCGCTTTTCCAGCGAATTGAGTCGGGTTTCGAGCAGCTCGGAGGAGTTTGGAGTGAAGAGGCCGGTAATGGGTTGATTGATCAGATTGGTCTGCTGGTCGAGGCCGAGCGTCTGGCGTGCGGCTTCATTAAGGTAGACGACATGGTTTTGCTGAATCAGCAGGATTGGAACCGGCGAGTCGTCAACCAACTGGCGATAACGGGTCTCGCTGCGGTGCAGTGCTTGCTTGGTCGACTCCGCCTCCTGGCGCAATTTGGCTTCCTTGATTTCACGCTCGATTGCCGGTGTGAGCCTGGAGAGGTTGTTGAAGTTGACAAAATCATTTGCGCCGGCCTTCAGCAGGGTGACCACCTTCTCTTCGCCGATGTGATCGGAGACCAGAATAAAAGGGATGTCGAGTTGTTTCTCCTCCAGTAGCTGGAGCGCTTCCTGGGGAGTGACCTGACTCAGATGTGTATTGGCGAGTATGATATCCCAGCTGTGTTCTGTGAGCGCCTGCTCCAACGCCGATTTGGAGGTGACGCGCTCCGCGCCCATATCGAGGCCGCCACGGATCAGTGTCCGTTTCAAGAACTCATATTCACTTTCGGAATCCTCTATGAAAAGGACTCGCAGTTGGTCCGGCATCCCATTTCCCTATTGATCTGTGCGTATTCGCATGCTCCCCACTCTAGATTTGCAGAAGTAAGGTGAGGTTTGTCCGATCGTGACTGTCTGAATAGTCAACGCACACTACATCGAAATCATTATGTGAAGTATAACCAGATTAGTTGTGAGGTGTAGACGTCGCTAAATGCGAATAACTTAAGTGTGAGCCATAAGTCTCGTTTTTGCCCACGGTGGTCAATCTGAAAGGCTTTGTTTAGGAATGTAAAACCTAGGCAACCTCTGAACAAGTCGTGGAGGGACATTCTGGCGCCAGAATAGGCCGCTTTGGCGTTGGGTCTTCGCCATAGCGGGTTATTTAGTGCGATCCATGCCTTGAATTGGTGCATTTTGATCGATCGTCTGCTCGGCCCGGACTGAGTCAGAGGTTCCCTAGGAATTGAGCGAGTGTATCCCGCTCCGTTCATGCGTGGCATTGCGGCCGAAAAACTATTACCCATGTTGTTAGAAAGGTATTGTCGTTGGAAGTCAAAATACTGAAACCTGAAACCAATTACATCGAAGAGGAGCCCTACTACGAGGCTGTAGGTAATGAAATCCTCGTCTTCGAAACGGCCTATCGCAATCAGCTTCCGGTGTTGCTGAAAGGGCCGACAGGTTGTGGGAAAACACGTTTTATGGAGCATATGGCCTGGCGCCTCAAGCGTCCCTTAATTACGGTCTCCTGTCATGATGATCTGACCGCATCCGATCTTGTGGGTCGATTTCTAGTGAAAGGCGGAGAAACGATATGGATCGATGGTCCCTTGGCGGCCGCGGTCCGTGTCGGCGCTATCTGTTATCTCGATGAAGTGGTGGAAGCGCGCAAGGACACCACGGTGGTGATCCATCCATTGGCCGATGATCGGCGGGTGTTGCCGATGGAGAAGGTGGGTGAGTTGCTGCAGGCGCCACCGGCGTTTTGTCTGGCGATCTCCTTTAACCCGGGATATCAGAGTGTGTTGAAGGATCTCAAGCAGAGCACCCGGCAACGTTTCGTGGCTTTGGAGTTCGACTATCCCGAGCCGGAACTGGAGCAGCGGATCATCGTAAAAGAGTCGCTGGTGAGCCAGGAGGTGGCCGGTCGGTTGGTCAAGTTTGGGCACATGACGCGTAACCTCAAAGGCAGCGGACTCGATGAGGGAGCATCGACCCGGTTGCTGGTGCATGCAGCAAAACTGATCGCCAGCGGGATCGATCCGGTAACGGCCTGCCGCTCTTCCATTGCGCAAGCATTGACTGATGACGCGGACATGTTGAGCGCGGTGAACGAGTTGAGCGCGTCACTGTTCTGACGGAGCTGCCTGCCTTGTTACACCGACTGAGCGAAGATCAGATCCGTCAGCGGCTGGATGATTGCCTGGAAGTCGAGTTCAGCTTTCGCCATACCGCCCCCATTGCGGCGCGCCTACAATCGCTTGAGACTTCACGTCAGCGCTTTGTGCTGGACTGGGTGGGACGTATCGCCAGCACCCATATCGAGATCGCCTACCAGTTCGCCGAACAGTCGCAGAAGGCGATGCGGTTGATGGACGACAACATGATTGAGGCCTGGGTGCTACAGGCGATGGATGTCTACGACCGCGAAGGGTTGCACTCTGCACTGAAGGTGATACAGCAGATCGACCTGTTCGTCAGGCAGGGCAAGGAGCGTGCGTCAGGGTCGGTCTATGCCGAGCAGATCGCCATTCTATTGCCTTTTGTACAGGGTCTTTCCGGACGCAAGCTCAAGTTGGCGCAGGGGGATCACCTCTTCACCGACACGGAAACCATCTACCTGCCGGCCGTGATGGCGCATCTGCCGGATCAGCGGGACAATTTTCTGCTCTACAAGGCGGCGGTGGCTTACCACTGGGCGCAGGTACGATTTGGCACCTATCATGCGGCGCTGCTCGATTTTCTTGCCAACCATCCGACGCCCGATCTGGCATTGCGTTGCTATCATGCGCTGGAAACGGAACGTCTTAACGCTTGCCTCGCACGCGAGCTGCCGGGTCTCTATCGTGACATGCAGCGCTTGGAAACAGAATTGACCGGCACTGGGACCGCAGCGATTTCATCCTGGCGTGAACAGGTGTCGGCATTGCGCGCCGCCACCGCATCAGCAATGGACAGTTTGGCGTGGGTGCCGTCGATGCTGTCGCAACCGATGCCGGCTTTCAGCTGTTACCAAGGTCTGCTCAAACCGAAACTGGCCTTGGATGTGATGGGGCGCCGAATTGAGCGGGAAAAGGCTCAGTTACGGGTTGCACTGAAGGCGATTGAAGATGAATTGAAAGTGGAGGCGAACGAGGAACAGAATTCGGATCACCGGTTTCAAATCAGGCGCAAGCAGACGGTCATGCAAGAGGAGATGCAGGTTGAGTTGCTGATGGACGGCAAGTCGATGCCGCTGCCTGACAGCGTCAAGGGTACCCTGACTTCGATCATCCAGGATTTGGGAGATGTACCCGACGAGTATCTGGTGCCGGCGGGTGCGGGTGAATATGACCTCAAGGCCTACGCAGAGAAGCTGATGGACCCGGAAGATGTTTGGAGTGGTGCTTATCACGAAGATGGCGCCTTTCTGTACAATGAATGGGACTACCGCCGCAAACACTATCGCAAGAATTGGTGTGTGATGCGCGAGATGAGCGTGAGACCGGTCTACGATGGGTTTGCCGATCAAGTCATGGTGAAGCATCGGCGTTTACTTGGGCATCTGCGTAAGACCTTCGAGGCGCTGCGCGACGAAGACAGACTGCTCAAGCGGCAGGTCTACGGTGACGATGTCGATATCGATGCCTTCGTGGAAGCCTGGTCTGATGTGCGTAGCGGGCTGGAGATGAGCGACCGTCTGTTCACACGCATGCATCGCGACGAGCGCAACATCGCGGTGATGTTCATGGTGGATATGTCGGGCTCCACTCAGGGTTGGGTGAATGAGGCGGAGCGGGAATCCCTGGTCTTGCTGGCGGAGTCCCTGGAGACCCTGGGGGACCGTTACGCCATCTATGGATTCACCGGCATGACACGCAAGCGGTGCGAGGTGTTTCCGATAAAACGCTTCGACGAAGTCTACGATACGGAGGTCAAGGCGCGCATCAGTGGCATCCAGGCCGGCGACTACACCCGGATGGGGGCGGCGATACGCCACCTCAGTTATCGCCTTGGAGAAGTCGAAGCGCGCACCAAACTGCTAATCACTCTCTCCGACGGTAAACCGGATGATTATCATGACGACTATCGCAGCGAGTATGGCATCGAAGATACCCGCCAGGCCCTGTTCGAAGCGCGTCGTAGCGGGATTCATCCGTTTTGCATCACGATTGACGAAAGTGGGCAGGAGTATCTGCCGCATATGTACGGCGCCGCCAACTATACGGTGATCAGTGAGGTGGCGAAGCTGCCGTTGAAGGTCTCCGACATCTACAAGAAAATCACCAGCTGACCCCTGCAGCTGAAGGAGTTGGCGGCGCTCTAGAGCTGCACGCTGAATAGTGCCATGACAGCTTTATGGAGCCTCTGATTAATTTGGGGTGCAAACGGAAAATGTTTTTGTTTCTTGCGTTTTCAACCGCTTAAGGTGATTGAGTCGGGTGGCGCCTCCCGCTATCCCGGGAACCGCTGAAATGACCTGATCTTGCCGAGCTTGATTTTGGCCGGGGGCATTGGCAACCTGCCCACTGACACCGCATAGATGGTGCTTATCATTACACCGGAGGAGTTATGAAAAAGATCGTTACCGCTACTGCCATGTTGACCCTGCTGGCCACTGTTCCGCTTCAAGCCACACCGTACTATGGCTATGCGCAGCCCCCGATGCGTGCCCCGCAAATGGAGCAGGCCGGTCCCGGTCAGGTGCTGCGTGAAGGGATGGGTAAACTGCTTAAGTTCATGCGTCAGCCGGAACGGCCGAGTCCACAGGCCATCGCCGCTTTCCTGCAAAGCGAGATTGCGCCCTATTTCGATTTCGCCTACATGTCAAAGTGGGTGGCCGGGCCGATGAACCGGCGCATGACTGAGCAACAGCGCGCCGAGTTGGCGCAGTCTATCGAGCGATTGCTGTTGAGTACCCTGGCCGAAAGATTAGCCAGCTATCAGAATCAGGATGTGTATTCTTACCCGCCCCGCCGGGTTGGCGAGAACGAGGTCAAAGTGCGGGTCGCGATTCTCCAGGCCAACGCCTATCCGGCGAATCTCGACTTTCGTTTCTACCGCAGCGGCAACGGTTGGAAGGTGTTCGATGTGACGGCTAACGGCAGTAGCGCCCTGACCTACTATCGGCAATATTTCGCGCGCCAGAGGGGTGCGCGACAAGGGATGCCGCGAGGTTAATCACATTGCCGTTGCGCCCCGAAGCCTGACGAATGAACATACCACAGCAACACGAACCGACTGGCGAAGGAGATGGCGGCAAGCGAGTCGGGCGCTGGATGATCATAGGCGCCTGGCTCCTGTTGCTGGCCCTGTTGACCCTGTTCTTTTCTGAATGGTTGCAGCGGCAGATGAATCCCAATCGCACACTGAATGTAATCAATAACTCTATGGATGAGGTGGCGGTGACGCTGCAGCCTAATCGGGCTGGACACTACCTTGCGCCGGGTGAGATCAACGGTGTCGCAGTGACCTTTCTGTTGGATACGGGCGCCACGCGTGTCGCGGTACCGCAAAAGCTGGCTCAGCAGGCGGGGTTGACCAGCAGTGTTCGAACGCAGAGCCAGACGGCAAGTGGTATCGCGGAGAGTTGGCTGACACGAATCGACAGCATACGTCTGGGGCCTTTTGAAATGCAGGCGGTTCCAGCTGTGATTATCCCTGAAATGCCGGGAGAGGAGGTGTTGTTGGGGATGAGTTTCCTGAAACACCTCAAGCTTGAGCAGGCAGGGGAGCGTTTGAAAATCAGCCTGCCGGACTGAACTTGGAGGGAACGGACTGTCACTGCCGTAGATGCGACAGTGACAGTAACCGACATCACATCAGCCGATCTTGTCCTTTAGCGCCTTGAGAGCGGTCAGCTTGACCACCGTCTTGGCCGGCTTGGCGGCAATCTTGATAGCCTCGCCGGTAGCCGGGTTGCGACCCATACGTGCCTTGGTGCGGGGTTTCACCACGCGGCGAACCTTGATGCCGCAATCGGGGATACTGAACTCGCCCGAACCGCGTTTCTGAACATGGCGGGAGATCAGATCACTCATGCAGGTGAATACCGCAGTGACGTCTTTGCGTGGGAGTCCTGTCTCTTCCGCAATCGTAGTGAGGATCTGGGTCTTTGTCTGCTTATCGGCAATAGACTTCAGCCGTGGTGCTGTCTTTGCAGCGACGACCTTCTTCTTTGCTGCTTTTTTCGCAGTCTTTTTGGCTGACTTTTTCTTAACGGCCATAGGGTATGCTCCTTAAAGGAAGTTTGTTGTGCGGGCTAAAAATAACACATAATCTGAAATGTTAAAGAACAAAAACGATCAATATCGTTTGTTTTTGTTTATTTTAGTGAACGGATGAATTGTTTTGGTGGCGCTTTGCCCTTTTCGAGGGGTATATAACCGCCAAGTTAGTCGCTATTGAGCCGTTAAACCAGCTGTGTTTTGATGGGTTTTCGATCGGTTGGCTGGCTGTTTTTTAGCTTGTTAAACAGTAAAAACGGGAGAGAGACCATGCGGTATGTTGCGGTAATTATCTTGTGGACGTTGAGTTTTTCGCTGGCAAATGCGCGGGAAGTGGCTGGAGTCGATCTTCCGGATCAAGTCAAAGTGGAGGCGGAAGGCTCTGCGCTGTTGCTGAACGGCGCCGGTATCCGGAAAAAATTCTTTTTCAGTATCTATCTCGCGTCGCTCTACCTGCCGTCGACGACATCTGACGCCGGGGCGATTCTTGAAGCCGACCAACCCAACCGTGTGCAGATGGATATGCTCTACTCCAAAGTGGAGAAGCAGAAGCTGGTGGATGGTTGGAACGACGGTTTCGCTGCTAACCACTCGGCTGAGGAGTTGCAGCCCCTGAAGGATCGTATAGAGCGATTCAACAATATGTTTGAAACCCTGGTCACCGGTGATCAGGTGCAGTTCGATTACCTGCCCTCGCAAGGCACCCGGGTGATTATCAACGGAGATGAGCGTGGGGTGATTCCGGGGCACGACTTCAACCAGGCCCTGCTGAAGATCTGGATCGGCGAGTCACCGGTGACCGGGAGTGTGAAACGGGATCTGCTGGGCGACTGAAGGGAGCTTTCAGTCAGCCAGGCCGGCAACGATCGCCACGCCGCCGCGTCGTTCGTCACCGACGCCCTGGAGCCGGCCATCGCGTTGTCGTCGCACGCTGTGCGCGCCACCGAAGAAGAGGCTCTTATGCTCCCAGGGTTGTTGATTGGGAAACGCTTCCAACAATGCCTCGGCCGCGGCGGGGGTGATTCCCGGCTCCAGGCTCAACAGATCACCTTCGAAGTGGATCCGCGGATATGAGACGGCGGCGGCCAGCGGCATGTTGAAATCGAGCAGATTGGAGATCACCTGCAGAATTGCGCTGCGAATGCGATTGGAGCCACCGGAGCCGGTGACGACAGCATCCCCAGCGTGCGTCAGCAACAGACTGGGTGCCATCATGGAGGCCAATCGCCGGTCCGGCGGCCAGCGATGAAATCCAGCCGGGTTGAGATCCTCTTCTCCCAACATGTTGTTCATCATCACTCCGGTTTCCGGTATCACGTAGCCGCACCCCTCGCCGTTGGAGAGGGTCAGGCTGGCCAGATTGCCCGCGCTGTCGGCAATGCTGATTTGGGTGGTGCCGCGTCGAGAGATACCCCCTTGGCGCAGTTGCTCACGATAGCGGTCCGCTACATTCGGCGAGAGAATCTGATCCATCAGGATCTGAGGGTCGCGCCTTAGATCCTGGGTGAGACGCATGACATGGGCCAGATGGCGCAGGTGCTCAACGCTACCTGGTTTCTCCGGATCCATTTTCTCGCTCGCCAGAAGTCCGAGCGAAAAGGCGATTAACGAGCCGCCAAGCGAGGGCAGTGGATTGGTGATCAGTCGTGCATCGCGGTAACTCTTTATGAGCGGTTTGCGCCGGATCACCCTGTAGCCTTCGAGATCCTCCCGGCGTAGGTGGCCCCCCTGTTCGCGGCAGTCATCAATGAGCCGGCTCGCCACTTCGCCGTGATAAAACAACTCCTCTCCCTCCTTCTCCAGGGCTGACAGGAAATCGGCCATGTCGGGAAAGCAGTGGCGCTCGCCGGAGCCGATCAGACGGCTGGGGTCGTCAGGCGAAGCGTGCAGGGCGAGACCCGCGGGGGTGGATTTGAGGATGGGGGCGACAATTTGTGCGATCTTGTCTTGAAAAGGGTTGATCTCCACCCCTTCATGGGCGAGTTGGCGGGCGGGGGCCATAAGCAGATCTAATGGCAGGTGGCAGCGTTCGCGGTGAATCTCGAAGAGTCCGGCTACGAATCCCGGTGTGGCCATGGCGCCCAGGCCGATGTGGAAAACTTGGCTGGCTGTGCCAAAATCGGCCACAATAGGCTGGAAGTCGGTCGCTTCCCTCGGGCGTTGCTGTTTTGGTGTATGTGCGAAGAAATCGTAAACCAAGGGGTCTTCTCCCGCCGGTAGGGCAGTGAGAAAACCGCCGCCACCAGGTGACGCCAGCACCGGTTCGGCAACGCAGGCCGCCAGCATGGCCGCCATGGCCGCATCGAAGGCGTTGCCTCCGGATTGCAGTATCTCCTGGGCGGCGCGGGCTGTAGCCTGATGCCCAGCAGCTACGATGCCTGTGATCTTCATCATAATTCCGCGCTGTTTTTAGTGTGATAGATTGATATCGATCAGTGCATCAACACCATGGTGTTATTATGGTTCCCAGCCCGCTTGGTGAAAATGCAACTTCGATCATGATTCGGTGATTCCAGGGGTGAAAAATCCCATTCAGCTTTTGCTCTGGTTGCCGTTAAAGAATAGGTGACAAAGACCCTTTTAGGATCCTCACTCCTGAGCAAATACAAGAATGGCCGTGCCCAACAGTAAAAGCGATGATGCCCTGCTGAAAAACCTGGTGCCGCTGAACACCCTTTCGGATGATCAGCTGGGTGTCTTGCTCAGTCGTGTCACCGTGGAAAAGGCGAAGAAGGGTCAATATCTGTTCCGTGAGGGTGATACCGACCATCAGAATATCTATTTGCTGCATGGCACCATCGCCCTGCTGTCAGGCCAGAAGGAGATGGATCTGGTCAGCAGCGGAACCCAGACAGCCCGCTTCGCCCTCGCCCATCAACTGCCACGCAAGCACTCTGCCCAGGCCCGCACTGCGGTGACCTATGTTCGCATCGATAGCCGTATGCTCAGCGACATGCTGGCGCGTAGTCACAGTGCCAGTTATGAGGTCAGTGATATCGAGCAGCCCTCCAGCGGCGACTGGATGAGTCTGCTGTTACAGTCAACGGTGTTCCAGCAGATCCCCCCCGCCAATCTGCAGCGGGTCATGATGCGCATGGAAGAGATTCAGGTCAGCGCCGGGGATGAGATCATTCGGCAGGGCGATGAAGGTGACTACTTCTACCTGATCAGCCAAGGCGAATGCAGCGTGACCCGGAGTCCGGAAGCCGGCCATGCTCCGGTCGAGCTGGCCAAACTGCATGTTGGCAAGGGATTTGGCGAAGAGGCGTTGATTTCCGACAAGCCCAGGAGCAGTTCTGTGACCATGCTCACCGACGGTGTGCTGGTGCGGCTCAACAAGCAGGACTTCATTCAACTGGTGAAGCAGCCGCTGTCGCGTACCGTCAGCTACGAGACCGCCTGTAAGGAGGTCGAAGGGGGCGCTCTGTGGCTTGATGTGCGCACGCCAGAGGAGTATGAAGCGGGGCACCTTCCCGGCGCCATCAATCTGCCTTTCTTCTCACTGCGTTTCCAGGCTTCCAGTCTGACCATGGACCGGCCCTACATGGTCTATGGGGCCGAGGTGGGGCAATCAGCCACCGCATCCTACCTGCTGACTGAACGTGGGGCTGAAGTCTTCGTGCTCGAGATCGGCTGGGCCGAGCTTGAAGAGGCAGCTGGGCTGGGCGGCAAGGCAAAGGTGGAGGCACAGGCCAACAATGTCATCGACTTCAATCGCGATACGGAGGATCCCGCTGCCGAAGCCCGATTGGAGCTGGATGCACAGCGCCACGAGATTGAAAAGCTGAAGCATGAGCTGACGGAGGTGCAAGCCTCTTTCGACGAGGAGCTCAAGCAGCGTCAGACTGAAATTAAACTGCTGAAACAAGCCCTGACTGTAGCCAAAGAGCGTGCGGAGGGGGAGGATCAGCAAGCCGATACGACTGATCTCAAACAACAGCTGGATAAGAGTCTGGCCCACTCAGCGGACCTCGAGTCACGACTGACGGCCTTGCATGAGGAGTTGGAACAGACGCGTAGTCTGGGTGACGACTTCCGTCAACAGGGCATGAAGTTGCAGACTCAGCTGAAAGAGTTGCAAGAACGGCGCGAAAGCCAGGAAGGACTTCTTAAGGAGGAGATCACCGAGTTGCGCATGCAGCTGGAGTCTGCCGGCGAGGCGCAGCAACAGGCGACGCGGAAAGAGAGCGAACTTGAAAAACTGAAAGCCGAAATGGCCGCGCTCGAGGAGAGCAGCGAGGCCTATCGACAACAGGCGGCAGACGATCTTGCGCGGTTGACCGCTGAGCGTTTCGAGCTGGAGAGCGCCCAGCATCAACTGCAGGAGCAGCTGACGGCGGAGCAGGCGGACGAAGCGCAGAAAGTAACCGCCTTGCAAAAGTCGCTGGATGAGGCGCGGGCCGCGCTGGAGAGCTCACAGAGCGACTTCCAACAGCGGGAGGCAGCACTACAGGCCTCGTTGGATGACGCCGGCAAGGCATCTGCCGCGGCACTGGCCCAGGCGAATAGTGAGATCGAGAATCTGCAGAAAGCGGAGCAGTCCCTGCAAGCCAAGCTCGACGAATCCCAGCAGCGCCTGGTCGAGGCCGAGGAACAATCGAACAGTGAAAAGGTCCTGTTGCAGCAGCAGATCGATACCCTGCAACATGAGCTTCAACAGCAGGAGTCGTCGCGCCAACTCGTCTTGCAGGAGAAAGTGGGGCTGGAAGAGCAGCTGGAAAAATCGACTGCACACAGCAACGAACTCGGCAACCTGGTGCAGGCCTTGGAGGAGCGTCGGCACAGCCTGGAAAGAGAGCTGGAATCGATCCGTCAGGCCGGCAACAACGCAGAGTCCCAGTACAATAGCGCCATGACTTCCCTGCGGGAGGACCTGGAGCAGTCGCGTCAGACCGTCGATGAGCTGCGACAGTCCCGTCAACAGCTGGAAGCCGCCCTGCAGCAAGCCCAGGCCGAGGAGCAGGCTCGTCTCGATACCGCGCTTGCCGAACTCAATCAGGAGCTTGAGACGGCGCGTAATGAAACGCGCCAACAGCGCGACAAGCGGATCGAAATAGAGGCCCTGCTGGAGCAGGAGCATCAGACGGCGGCGTTTTTGCAGCGCTCGCTGAAGACCGCGGAAGAGGCGGTGGAGGTTTCAGACAACCAGTACACCGAAGCCGAACAGGCAAGAAAGGATCTGGAGGCGCAGCTTGGTAAACTGCAACAGACACTGGAACAGTTCCAGGGCGACCAGGACGGTTTGCAGCAAAGCCTGGAGCAGGTCCGGCAGGAGAAGACGGAACTCGAGCAGTCATTGGAGCAGGCGCGCAGCGCAGGCCAGGATGAGCAACAACAGAAAGCACACACCGCTGAGGCGCTGGCGACCGCGGAACAACAACTCGCTGAACTGCGGGCAGAGCTGCAGCAACTACAGGCTGAGCGGGATAGCGAACAGAACCAGCAGCAGACGGCTCTGGAGGCACTGCGGCAGGAGTTGGCCGAACAGCAAGCTGCGGTCGAAACCGTTCAGGCCGAGCGGGAAACGGAGCGCCAGACGCTCCAGGCGCAGCTGAGCGAGGTCCAGCATCAGTTATCCTCGCAGAGCGAATCTTTGAGCGCCGATATCGAGGCCGGTCAACAAGAGATCCAACAGTTACACGAAGCGCTGAAGGCCGCCCAGGCCGCCAGCGAAGCGGCCCCAGATCAGACTGAACTTGAAGCTGCCCGGACGGCGTTGCAAGAGGCCCAGGAGCAGATCGCTCTGCTCAAAAGGGAGACCGAGGGACTGCGCGAAGTACAGATGGAGATGGAGAGTCAGCTCGGTGACGATGCGGATGCCGAGATCCTGCAGCTGCGCAATGCCCTCGAGGCGGAAGAGCAGAAGCGCCGCAAGGCGGAGCAGCAGGCGCAGCAGGCCGATGTCCTACGGCGTGAGCGCGAGGTCCAGGAGACGGCCATCGAGATGTTGAGCGAGGACGTGGATAGTCTGGGCAAGGAGAAGGACAAGCTGGCCGCTGAACGGGATAAGCTGCTCAGTCAACTGCGTGAGATCCGTGTCCAGTATACCGACCTGGTGAACGAGAACGACCAACTCCATTCCGAGGTGAGTGGTTTCAGCGGGCAGGCCAGCGATTCGCATTTGGCCGATGACCTGCTTTCACAGATGGAAGAGCTGCGGCATAAAGCGGATCGTTACGAGAAAGAACGTGAACAGGCTAGATCCGATGCGGCCCGCATGCGTCGCGAGGTGGGCGAGTTGCGCAGCGTTATCGAAACCTATGTGGAGCAGATTCAGGATGTGCAATCCTTCAGTGCCGACGAGCAAGTGATGGCTCTGCGCACCGAGCTCGATATGGTCCGGCGTCAGGCCCATGATGACCTGGAACAGATGCGGATCCAGCTGCAAGAGGCGGAATCCCGCTTGACCGGCATGGATAGCCGCGATGTGGATTTCGTCGCCGATCAGCAGGCGGTTCGTCAGGAGATGGTCTCCCTGCAGACTGCGCTGAACGAGAAGGACCACCTGCTGCGTTTGTCCCAGAACCAGTGCCGTTCACTGGAGGACGCAGTCGAGGATCGGGACAAAGAGGTGGATCAACTGAAACGCAAGCTGGAGTTGCTGTTGCGCAAGACCGGGGGTCTGGACGAGCTGTCGGCGCGACAGGGTTCACGCAACTCGCCGGATTCGCAACAGCGGGAGGAGCAGTCGTACGGTTTGGATAGCGACAACGACTCCAAAAAGTCGGGTTTGGGCCGCCTGTTCCGCAAGAAATAGTCTCTCTTTATTCAGGATTGCCAAGAGATGCGTGTGCTCGGAGTGGGCGTCGCAACGCTCGATATCATCGATAGCGTGGACGAATACCCGCGTGAGGACACAGAGCAGCGCGCCCTCGCACGCTGGAGCCGTCTGGGCGGAAACGCCGCCAACACCCTGGTGGTGCTGAGTCAGCTGGGCCATACCTGCAGTTGGGCGGGTAGCCTGGCTGGGGACGCCGCCGCCGGACAGATTGTGCATGCGCTCAAAGCCCATGCCATCGATCTGCAATGGGTGAGTCACCACGCCGGGGGTTCCTCGCCCGTCTCGCACATTCTGCACAGCCGAGGCACCGCCTCGCGCACCATCGTCCACTATCGGGATCTGCCTGAGTTCGAGGCGGAGGAGTTCGCCCGCATCGACCTCTCCCGCTACGACTGGCTACACTTCGAAGGCCGGCATCTATCTGCCTGCGAGCGGATGCTAAAGCAGGTTCGGCAACACCGCTCCGGTCTGCGTATCTCCCTCGAGGTGGAGAAGCCGCGTCAGGGAATCGAGCGCCTGTTTCGTCTTGCCGACGTGCTGATCTTCTCCCGAGCATTCGCTCAGGCTAAGGGGTATACCACGGCCCCCGAACTGTTGGCCTCGGTCAGGGCGCAAAGCGTGCCTGGACTGCTTTATGCGGCCTGGGGTGAAGAGGGCGGCTGGCTCGACGATGGGAAGACGTCGCCCTTGCATCTGTCAGCCCGGCCAACGGCCAGGCTGGTCGATACCCTGGGTGCGGGCGATGTCTTCAATGCCGGAGTGATACATGCTTTGCTCAAGGGTGAAACCCCGCAACAGGCCCTGGCCTGGGCGATTGAGCTGGCGGGAAGGAAGTGTGCCCAGCAGGGTCTCGACGGACTGGTGGAAAGCGATGTCTGAGCCCCATTACCTGTGTGCGCTGAATGCCTTGCCGGATCCGGGGAGCCGAGGATTCAGCCTGGAGCTGGCGGGAGAGGTCCTGGATGTGGTGCTGGTGAAATTGCAGGGGGAGGTATTCGCCTATCGCAATCGCTGTCCCCACACAGGCGTCAACCTGGAGTGGAAAGCGGATCAATTTCTCGACCTGAGCGATCGCTACATCCAGTGCGCCACCCACGGCGCCCTGTTCCGCCCGCAGGATGGATTCTGTCTGCGCGGGCCTTGCGCCGGACAACAGCTACAACCATTGCACTTGGTGATCGAGGCGGGACAGCTCTATCTCGAGCAATATTATTAACCCGGCAATCTATTGTGTTGCCGGGCTAATAATGGAAAGCCGGGCCTGAGGCCCGGCTGTTGAAGAACCGAAGAGGGTGTTCTCGTGCCTCAGCGCATCTTTTCGAGAAAGGCGTTTGGGTCCGCCAGAACCAGCGTGGGCGGGATATCCCTCTTCGGGGTTGATTCGGTGATCACAGGCTGCAACTGAAGTTGCAGTTGCATGGTGGCTGCGTCGAAGTCCAGTCGACGGATCTCCTCGGCGGTGGAAGTGGTTTCCACAACCCGACCTGTACTCATGTCATAGACTGTCTTCATAACGCACCTCCTGCATCGCAATCAGTGTGTGTTGCTGTTATCTCCTATAGCGGCTCGTCGTGATCGAACTTTAGGTGGTTCGCAAGGACTTTTGGAACCGCTGATTAATGCTGAATCGAGTGTGTGGCGGCTGACATGCGCAGGATCAAGGCGAAAAGTGCACGTAATAGCCAGTTATTGCAAAGCTTTTTAACGCTGGTCGGTGCATGTCAGCCGCCACACCCCGATTCAGTAATTGATCGGAGGCTCCATTATTACCAGAGATACCCATCAACCACTTGGTTGGTTGCACTCTGCCGGGGAGTCGGCAAGCTATCAAGGTGAGAAAAAACTGGGATTTTGCAGAGCACAATTGGTGATCCGTTGCCTGCAGGGACCATGGTGGCAGGGGGGCTTTTGGCTGTGTCTTCAATAACCGAGCTGCCGGTGCGGCCGATTCTCAGTCCTCGTCGTCCAAATGGTCGAGGGGGTTGAGTTGAGAATTGCCGGCCGGGTGGTCGAGATCCACACCGTAATCATCCTTACTCAGGTCGTAGGAGCCGGCCCAATCCTCAGGCGGGGCAACAGGTTTGGTTTCCAATTCCCCCCAGTCGTCAAGATCGTACTCTTCGATGGTGCCGTCGTAGAACTGAACCTCCACAACGCCTTCCTCCGGGTCGTAGGCCACGATCTCCAGTTTGTCGCCTTCGACGGTTATGAACCAGTCGCCTATACGGATAATTGGTGAACTCATGGTGTTGTTGTCTCCGGCTGAGTCTGCTGCCTGTTTTGATTATGGCACCGATGCCGGTTGGAGCGAATAGGGTAGTGTTAACCTGGTCGCGTTCTTTCGCTTGGAGTTGTTGCGCCAGCCCGAATGGTTCATCCCGTTCCCGGATAAACTGTTTGGGGCCAGCCTCAGGGGCCGGATTGGGTTGTTGCTGGTGGATTGCCTCGATGCCTTCCATCACCTCCGGTGGGCGATGTAGATCGACGCTGCCCAGATTCTCCTCCAGCTGTGCCAGGGTGGTGGTGCCAATGATGTTACTGGTGACCCAGGCCAGGGTCATCTGTGCCGGCGAGAGACCGTGTTCGCGAGCCAGAGCCAGGTAGCCTTCTGTCGCCCGCTCAGACTTGGAGTAGCGGTCGAAGCGCGAAAAAAAACGTATCACGCGGGCGTTTTCGGGGCGCGGCTGATTGAGATATTTACCCGACAGTATGCCAAACGCCATCGGTGAATAGGCGAGCAGACCGCACTGTTCCCGATGGGCGATCTCGGAGAGACCGATCGCGAAGGTCCGGTTGAGCAGGCTGTAGGGGATCTCGCTGGAGACGCCGATGTGCCGGATCTTGCCCGTGGCCACCAGGTCTGCCAGTACCTCAGGTCTCTCCTGAATCGGCACAGTGTGCTCCTTGGCGGAATGGGAATAGCCCGGCTTGCCGAAATAGTTGGTCTCCCGGTCGGGCCGGTGGAGCTGATAGATATCAATGTAATCCGTGCCCAGGCGCTGCAGACTGCTGTTCAGCGCAGCCTCGATATTGACCCGGTCGAGGCGGGGATGACCGTCACGCAAATAGTTCAGCCAGTCAGCCGGTCCGGCGACCTTGCTGGCGATGATCAATGACTCGCGACGGCCGTGTTTGGCCAACCAGCTGCCGATATGGCGTTCGGTCAGCCCCTGGGTCTCGGCCTTGGGAGGAACCGGATACATCTCCGCCGTGTCGATAAAGTTGAAGCCGGCCGTCACGGCGCGATTGAGTTGTGCATGGGCGTCGGTTTTACTGTTCTGTTCGCCGAAGGTCATCGTGCCGAGGCATAGGGCACTGACGTTGAGCCCACTTCGGCCCAGGGAGCGGTATTCCATGGTTGGCCCTCAGAGGTTGAAAATTTATTGGAGATGGCAGTGAAGGGATAGCCGATCTGCCTTTCAGATACAGGAGTCCACGAGATTGGAAATCGATGGCAATCTCTTCTCTGGCACGTTGCTCTCATGGCTGGCGGCGCTGTGTGTGGGCGTTATACTGGTGGCGATTCGCTACACCCCATGGCGACGGCTGACCCAGAGCAGGCAGTTACACGTCTTTCTGGGCGCGGTGGTGGCCTTGATCGTGCTTTGGCATATGCGTGGTCAGCTTCAGCCCGGTCTCTCATTCCATATCATGGGTGTCACTGTGATCACCCTGATGTTTGGCTGGTCGATGGGGATTGTCGTGGCGAGCCTGGCGCTGGTCGCGGTCTGTATCAATACGGGGTATGGCTGGCAAGGGTACCTGGTCAGCTTTCTCACTGTTGTCCTGGTGCCGATCACCCTTTCACAGATATCACTGGTACTGATTCGCTCCTATTTACCCAAGCAGTTTTTCGTCTATGTCCTGGGTAACGGTTTCATGACCGCTTGGCTGGTGGGCTACATCAGTGGCTATCTGGCGATGTGGCTGTTGGTTCAGAGTGGCGCCTACAGCATGGCGGAACTCAATGTGACGGTGATGCCCTTCTTCCCCCTGATGTTTTTTCCGGAGGCCCTGATCAACGGCTGGATCATCACCATGCTGGTGTTGTTCTGCCCGAGCTGGGTGCAGAGTTTCAGCGACGAGCAGTATATCCACGGCAAGTAGATAGCGGCGTATCGGGTTGGCGATGCGCCATCCGGTCCGCTGCCCCTCGCGCCGAACAACTGGTAAGGTATTGTCATCTGAAATCATACACATGAGGTGGCGCATTGAGCTGGTGGGGTAAATTGGTCGGAGGCGCCTTCGGCTATATGTTGGGCGGGCCGCTTGGCGCGGTACTCGGCGCGGCTCTCGGGCATCGTTTCGATAAGGGGCTGCAGGGATTACCCGATGCTCGGGGAGGCTGGGATCCTGGCGATCAGGAACGGGTACAGACGGCCTTCTTTACCACCACCTTCTCCGTCATGGGGCATTTGGCCAAAGCCGACGGTCGGGTTTCGCCTGACGAGATCCGCCTGGCCGAGGCGGTGATGTCGCAGATGTCCCTCTCCCGAGAGATGCGGCAGACCGCTATTCGCCTGTTCAACGAGGGCAAATCGTCCGCCTTCCCCCTGGATGATGTGATCGAACAGTTTCGCCTCGAGTGCCGTCGCCGCCACACCCTGATCCAGATGTTCATGGAGATCCAGATCCAGGCCGCCTTTGCCGACGGGCAGATGGATCAGCGTGAGGAGGCGGTGCTCAAGCACATCTGCCGCCTCCTGCACATTCCGGAGTTCACTTTTCGTCTGCTGGTGCAGCGGGTGCGTGCGGAGACCCACTATGCCGGTGCGGGCGGGGCGCGGGGTGCCGAGCGTCCGCAAACACTCACCCTTGATGACGCCTATGCCATCCTCAATGTGAAGCCTGATGCCACCGAGCGGGAGGTTAAGCGGGCTTATCGCCGGCTTATCAGTCAACATCACCCCGATAAACTGGTCTCCAAAGGTCTGCCCGAGGAGATGATGAAGCTGGCGGCAAAAAAGACCGATGAGATCAAAAAGGCCTATGAGCGGATCAAGCAGGCCCGCGGGATCGACTGAGCGGCAGGTTCGGGGCTGGCCCGTGACTGTTTCATCTGCACCTGGGTGATCTTTTGCTTTCTGCGAAAGACTATGTTTCTCTTGGGTTTATCCGTGAACTCCGGGCACCTGCCTGATAGCCACAACTCAACCTGCGGAGGGGAGAAATGACCGACGCTATGGACCCGATCCTGCTCAACTTCATCTACGTGATCTGTGGCGGCGCATTGACCATCTTTTTTATGTGGTTCGGCTGCAAAGTGTTCAGTCATATCGTGAATTTCAGCATCCCGGACGAGTTGCAGAAGGGCAACATTGCGGTGGGTATCATGATCATGGGGATCTTTGTCGGCATCGGTACCGCTCTCGGTCTGGTGATCGGCCTTGGACTCCACTGAATCGGGATGATGCTCACCCTGCGTTGGTTTCTGCTGCTGGTACTGCTGCCGGGTCTGGCCTACGCCAGTCTGGTGCGGCATGTGACCGATGATTACTGGAGCAGGGACTACGACGACTATTTCCGCAAATACACCAAGCACTACTTCGGCCCGCATATCGATTGGCGCTGGTTCAAGGCCCAGGGTATCGCCGAGTCGGGTCTTCAGCCCGAAGCCCTGAGCCCGATGGGGGCCAAGGGGATTATGCAGATTCTGCCGGCGACCTATGCGGAGATCCGCGAGAAGAATCCCCACTTCACCCACATCGACGAGCCGCGCTGGAACATCGCCGCCGGTATCTACTACGACCGCATGCTCTATAGGAAATGGAAGAAGGGACTGCCGACCGAGGAGCGCCTGGCTTTCGCCCTGGCGAGCTACAATGCGGGCTACCGCAACATGCTGCGCGCCTACAACCGGGCTCGGAAAGAGGGGGGTGAAGTGAAATTCTGGCAGCAGGTGGCACCCCATGCGCCGGGTCAGACCCGCTACTATGTCCGGCGTATTCAGACCCTGATGCGGGCTGACTGATCTGACTCAGGTCGGCGCGCCTTTCCAGGGCCTATTGGATTCGTGATGACAGGCCCTAGTCTCCCGCCACTCGCCGCAACCAGGAGGCGACCCGTCGCTGCAGGCTCTCCTGCAGGCCGCTGAAATGGTGATCCGCACCCATCACCCGGTCCTGTCGATAATCCTTGCGCTGATTACGCTTCGCGGCTGCGTGACGCGCCTGAGCGGTGGCGAGGACCTCGGACCGGTCACGATCACCATAGAGATCGAGCATCGGAAGCTGTAATCCGGCTATGCCTTGAATCACCGGATCGGTTTCATTCCCCTCAGCGGCGGCAAGTCCGATCGCGACCAGGGCGCGGATATCCTCCCTGGGACCGGCTGTGGTATAGGTGAGGGCCATCTGCGCGCCCAGCCCGTGGCCCACCAGCACCAGTGGGCCGGATCCTTGTGTATTGAAGAATTTGACCGCTGCCCGCAGGCGCTCAACCGCCAGGGAGGTCAGCTCGTCCCGTCCCGACTTCGTCAACAGCTCCGTGGGACGCGGCAACTGCAGCGACAGCGTGTCCCAGCCGCGATCTGTGAGATAGCGGCGCAGGGGGCCGATCACATAGGCCCCGTCCGCATTGTCGCCTGCATCGTGGAGCAGAATGGCGCGGCCCAGACGTCTATCCGCATCGGATTTTGTAAGTAAGGTGAGAAATCGCACATCATTGGCGCTCAGCCAATGGGCTTCGCCCACCAAGTCCGGCGTGATGAGCCGTTCAGAGATGCGCTGTTCCTGGGCCAGATTGGCGGCGGGCAAACCGTCTGTCAGCAGAATCAGAATCATCAAGAGCGTGAACAGGGTCTTACGCATGCAGTGGCTTCCTTCTGTCGATCCGGTCCGGGGCTTTCCCCTGTGATATCCACGGTGTTTGGCCGGTATGGCTGAAAATTGCCGCGCTTTGGGGTACAGTGTCGAGCCGTTTTTTAGACAATAGCGGCGCGGAGTCCCTTTCCCCGTCAAGCCCAACGGCAAAACAACTTGGGCAAAACAGTAGGAGATAACAACATGGCCCGTCAATCCGACAAGCTCGCCCCATCCATCCTTTCGGCGGATTTCGCCAAGCTTGGCGAAGAGGTGGACAACGTGCTCGCCTCCGGCGCCGAGATCGTTCACTTTGATGTCATGGACAACCATTACGTGCCTAACCTGACCATTGGTCCGCTGGTCTGCGAGGCCCTGCGCAAGCACGGTGTCACCGCCGACATCGATGTGCATATGATGGTCAAACCGGTGGATCGCATCATTCCCGATTTCGCCAAGGCGGGCGCCACCTACATCACCTTCCACCCGGAGGCCTCCGAACATATCGACCGCAGTCTGCAACTGATCCGCAACGAGGGATGTAAATCGGGCCTGGTGTTTAACCCGGCGACCCCGCTCTCCCACCTGGATTACGTACTCGACAAGGTCGACATGATCCTGCTGATGTCGGTCAACCCCGGCTTTGGCGGCCAGAGCTTCATCCCCGCCACCCTCGACAAGCTGCGCCAGTGCCGCAAGCTGATTGACGACTCAGGCCTCGATATCCGCCTGGAGATCGATGGCGGCGTCAAGGTCGACAACATCGCCGAGATCAAGGCCGCCGGGGCCGATACCTTCGTCTCCGGTTCCGGACTCTTCGGCCACCCGGGTGACAACGACCCCAACCGCTACGACACCATTGTCGGCAAGATGATGGCGGAGCTGGCCAAGGTATGATTGTTTGATAACGCAAAGCGCTACTTTGCGCTCATTGCGTTATAGATTGTGTTGAAGAGATGATCAAGAAACCCGAAATGATCCTCATCGATGTGGACGGCACCTTGGTGGACAGCGTGCCCGACCTGGCCTACTGCGTGGATGAGATGATGCAGCGGTTAAGTCGTCCCGCGCATGGCGAGGCAAAGGTGCGCGACTGGGTCGGGAACGGGGTTGAGCGGCTGGTGCGCCGCGCCCTCATCGGTCAGCTCGACGGCGAGCCGGACGAGGCCGATTTCGAGCGTGCCTATCCGCTGTTTCTTGAGCTCTACGCCGTTAACACCAGTCAACGTTCGTCGCTCTACCCCGGGGTTCGCGAGGGGCTCGACTATCTGAAGCAACAAAGCTACCGGCTCGGTTGCGTCACCAACAAGGCGAGTCAGTTCACTCTGCCGCTGCTGCGCGACCTGGGGATTCACGATGAGTTTGAGATCATTATCGCCGGCGACACCCTGCCACGGAAAAAGCCGGATCCCCTGCCACTGTTGCATGCAGCGGAAACCCTCGGTGTAAAGCCAGCCAATGCGATGATGATCGGCGACTCCCAGAGCGACGTGAAGGCGGCACGGGCGGCCGGTTTTCAGATCGTCTGTATGAGCTACGGCTACAACCACGGCGAGGATATCCGTCACTACCAACCGGATGCGGTACTCGATTCCATGATCGAGATTCGCGGCGTACTGGAAAACGCGGCTTGAGCCCGGGCCGGTTTATCGTTTATCTTTACCCGCAGCAACCGACAAGAAGCAGCAAGATGACTCCGCTTTCACACATGAGGACCCTGAAGAACGGTACGCGATGGCGCTGGTGAGCCTTACCTGCGCTGATTACCTGTTTTTTCGATCCTTTGTGTGGAGAGGACAATGACCCCTCAATCATTCGCCGCCCTGGTGCAACAGGGCTACAATCGCATTCCCGTCGTGTGTGAGGTTCTGGCCGACCTCGATACACCCCTGAGTGTCTATCTCAAGCTGGCCCATGGGCCCTACTCCTATCTGTTCGAATCGGTGCAGGGGGGGGAGAAGTGGGGCCGTTACTCCATTATCGGCCTGCCCTGCCGTACCCATGTGCGTATCCATGGCCACCAGGTCGAGGTCCGCAGCGATGGCGAGGTGCTCGAGTCGCTGAGCGCGGAGGACCCGTTGGCCTGGGTCGAGACCTTCCAGCAACGCTACAGGGCGGCTGAGGTCGATGGCCTGCCCCGCTTCAACGGCGGTCTGGTGGGTTACTTCGGCTACGACATCATCCGCTATATCGAACCCAAGCTGGCGCACTGTCCCAATCCCGATCTGCTAGGCACACCGGACATCCTGCTGATGGTCTCCGATGAGGTGGTGGTGTTCGACAACCTGAGCGGACACATGTATGTCATCGTGCATGTGGACCCGAGCCAGGGCGGTACGCTGGAGTCGGCCGAGCGGCGCATCCGCGAGCTGATAAAGGCGATGCGCAAGCCGGTGCCAAGCGCACCTGCCACGCCGGCGCGGCAGATCGACGAATCGGACTTCGTCTCCGGTTTCACCGAGGAGGGTTACAAGCAGGCGGTGGAGCGAAGCAAGGAGTACATCCTGGAGGGTGACTGCATGCAGGTGGTGGTCTCCCAGCGCCTTTCGATCCCCTTCCAGGCGCCGCCGCTCGATCTCTATCGGGCCCTGCGCGGACTCAATCCCTCGCCCTACATGTACTTCCTCGATCTGGAGGATTTCCAGATCGTCGGTTCCTCGCCGGAGATCCTCACCCGGCTCGAAGACGGTGTGGTCACAGTGCGTCCCATCGCCGGCACCCGTCGCCGCGGCTACACCGAGGAGGAGGACAGGGCGCTGGAAGCGGAGCTGCTGGCCGATCCCAAGGAGTTGGCGGAACACCTGATGCTGATCGACCTGGGCCGCAACGACACCGGCCGAGTGGCGAAAATCGGCAGTGTGGAGCTGACCGAAAAGATGATCGTGGAACGCTACTCCCATGTCATGCACATCGTCTCCAACGTCAGGGGCGAGCTGCGTGACGGCATGAGCGCCATCGATGTGCTGCGCGCCACCTTTCCCGCCGGCACCGTCAGTGGTGCACCGAAGATCCGCGCCATGGAGATCATCGACGAGCTCGAGCCGGTCAAACGGGGCGTCTACTCCGGCGCCGTCGGCTACCTCTCCTGGAACGGTAACATGGACACGGCCATCGCCATCCGCACGGCGGTGATCAAGGAGAAGAATCTGCATATCCAGGCCGGCGCCGGCATCGTGGCCGACTCTATTCCCGAGCTGGAGTGGAAAGAGACCATGAACAAGGGGCGTGCGGTGTTCCGCGCCGTCGCCATGGCGGAGGCGGGACTCGATCGTGATGCTTGCGAGGGGGAGGACGAAGCATGCTCCTGATGATCGATAACTATGACTCCTTCACCTACAACCTGGTGCAGTACCTGGGTGAACTGGGGGTGGAGGTCAAGGTGGTGCGCAATGACGAGATCGGTGTGGCCGACATCGCCGGGATGCAACCTGACCAGATCGTCATCTCCCCCGGACCTTGCACTCCCAATGAAGCGGGTATTTCGGTGGAGGCCATCCGCACCTATGCCGGACGCATCCCGATCCTTGGTGTCTGCCTCGGTCACCAGTCGATCGGCCAGGCATTCGGCGGCAAGGTGGTCCACGCCCGCCAGGTGATGCATGGCAAGACTTCGCCGATTCATCATGCCGACAGCGGCGTCTTCAGCGGCCTGGAGAATCCCTTCGTGGCAACCCGCTACCACTCCCTGGTGGTTGAACGGGAGAGTCTGCCCGACTGCCTGGAGATCACCGCCTGGACCGAACGGGATGGTGAAATGGACGAAATCATGGGTGTGCGCCATAAAGAGCTGGCGGTACAGGGTGTACAATTCCACCCTGAATCGATTCTGACTCGACACGGACACGACCTACTGCGCAATTTCGTCGAAGGCCGTTATTAACCCGGCAACAGAATTTGGTTGCCGGGCAAATAGTTAGTAAATCAATCGCAAATGAACGCGAATGAATTGTAGGGTGCGGCTTGCCGCACCACTGGCGTATCGGTCATGCAGATCGGTACGGCAGGCCGCACCCTAGGTGTTAATCAGGTAATATTCACCCGACAAACATTTGTGTCTATTCGCGTTCATTTGCGCAGTTGAGTAAAACAAGGGGGAGATGCGCCCATGGATATGCAACAAGCCATCAACAAGGTACTGGCCCGCCAGGATCTTACCGGTGAAGAGATGACCAGCGTGATGCGCACCATCATGACCGGCGGCGCGACAGGGGCACAGATTGGCGGCTTTCTCGTCGGCTTGCGCATGAAAGGAGAGACGGTGGCTGAGATTGCCGCTGCCGCTTCGGTGATGCGTGAATTGGCTTCCGGTGTCGACATCAGCGGCTTGGCCAACACAGTCGATATCGTCGGTACCGGTGGTGACGCATCAGGTACCTTCAACGTCTCCACCGCCAGCATGTTCGTGGCCGCCGCCGCCGGCTGCCACGTGGCCAAGCACGGCAACCGTTCGGTCTCTTCCAAGTCGGGCAGTGCCGATGCTCTGGAGGCGGCCGGAATTCGTCTCGATCTTACTCCCGAGCAGGTTGAGCAGTGCGTGCGCGAGGTGGGGGTCGGTTTTATGTTCGCCCCCGGTCATCACAGCGCCATGAAGCATGCCATCGGGCCGCGCCGCGAGATGGGAGTGCGTACTATCTTCAATATCCTCGGCCCACTGACCAACCCCGCCGGGGTGCCCAATCTGGTGCTCGGCGTCTTCAGTACCGATCTGCTTGAGCCTCTGGCCGAGGTGCTGCAGCGGTTGGGTAGTCGCCATGTGATGGTGGTTCATTCCCGTGACGGGCTCGATGAGATCAGCATTGGCGACACCACCGAGGTGGCGGAACTCAAAGCGGGGCAGATCCGTCGTTTTACCATTCAACCGGAGGAGTTCGGTCTCCAGCGCGCCTCACTGGATAGCATCCAGGTCGAGGATGCGGCACAGAGTCTCGACATCATTCGTGGCGTGCTGGAGGATCGACCGGGACCAGCGCGGGACATCGTGGTGCTCAATGCCGGTGCCGGTATCTACAGTGCGGGCCTTGCCGACAGCCTGCAGGCTGGGGTGGCCAAGGCCGATCAAGCCATCGCCAGCGGTGAGGCGCGCAGCCGGCTCGACCGGTTGGTGGTGTTGACCCAGAGTTTCGACTGAACATGAGCGACACACCGGATATCCTGAAGAAGATCGTACGGCGCAAGCTGGAGGAGATCGCTGAGCGTCTGCAGCAGCGGCCATTCGAAAAGCTACAGCGCGATATCGCCGAAGCCTCACCGCCGCGTGGGTTCGCCGACGCCATCGCCGCCAAAGTGGAGGCAGGCCTGGCCGGGGTCATCGCCGAGATCAAGCGGGCTTCTCCCAGCAAGGGTGTATTACGCATAGACTTCAAGCCAGCCGAGATCGCCCAGAGCTACGCCAAGGGGGGAGCCGCCTGCCTCTCGGTGTTGACCGATATCGATTTCTTTCAGGGCAGTGATGTCTATTTGCGCCAGGCGCGGGCCGCCTGCCAGCTGCCGGTCATACGCAAGGACTTCATTGTCGATCCTTACCAGGTCTATGAAGCGCGCGCCATGGGTGCGGATTGTATCCTGCTGATAGCCGCCTGTCTGGAGGATCGGCAGCTATGCGAACTCAACGAGTTGGCACATCATCTCGGCATGGACGTCCTGATCGAGGTGCACGATGGGGAGGAGCTGGAGCGTGCATTGAAGGTGGAGAACCGGCTGATCGGCATCAATAACCGCAACCTGCGGACCTTCGAGGTCTCGCTCGATACCACTTTGTCGCTGCTGCCCCGGATCCCACAGGATCGCATGGTGGTGACCGAGAGCGGAATTCTTACCCGGGAAGATGTGATGCGGATGCGAGAGAATCAGGTCAACGCCTTCCTGGTCGGCGAGGCCTTCATGCGGGCGGAGGACCCAGGTGCCAGGCTGGCGGAGCTTTTCGGGTGATTCGCCATGAGACTGCAAATGAACGCAAACTGCTATTGCGGAGTTTCAGCTGGTTCACCGCGTAGGGCGCGGCTTGCCGCCGTCATGAGGAAGGTTCGGACGTTAGCGCAACCTAAATCGCGTGCGCTGGGAAACGTCATGCTTCTCCATAAACATTCGCGATCGCTTGCGGATTGTATTGTATTCAGGCCAACCGGGACACGGGTTTCAGCGCGTACCGAACACCACGATGGTCTTGCCCTTGACGCTGATCAGCCCCTGCTCCTCCAGGTTCTTCAACACCCGCCCCGCCATTTCACGGGAACAGCCGACGATACGACCAATCTCCTGACGGGTGATGCGGATCTGCATGCCGTCCGGATGGGTCATGGCGTCTGGCTCCTTGCAGAGGTCGAGGAGGGTGCGTGCGATGCGCCCAGTGACGTCGAAGAAGGCCAGGTGCCCGACCTTGCTGCTGGTCTGGGAGAGGCGCTGGGAGAGCTGGGCGCCCATGGCGTAGAGGATCTCCTTGGTGTACTCCTTCAGGTCGTGGTCGAACAGCTGCTCCAACCGTTGATAGCTGATCTCCGCTATCTGGCAGGGGGTTCGGGTGCGCACCATGACGCTACGCTTGGGCTCGGGGATGAAGAGCCCCATCTCACCGATGAATTGACCCTTGTTGAGGTAGGTGAGGATGATTTCGCGACCGTCTTCGTCTTCGATGTAGACGGCAACCGAGCCCTCGGTCAGGTAGTAGAGGATATCCGCCGGATCACCGATATGGATGATCTCGGTGTTCTTGGGATACCGGCGGCGGTGGCAGAAGGAGAGGAAACGCTGGAGGTATTCCGGTTCCTGCGGTGGCGGTTTTATGATCGACATGATCCTTTGACTCTTGTGATGCAGAGTACGGCATGGCCTTTGGCATATTGCCGTTGTGGGGCAGGTGTTGCCCCTCCTGGGAATAGCGTCTGTGCCACCACCTTTCCTCTTGGTTCAGTTGTTATGGCGCCGTAAAAGAGTTCACGCTTAAGTTTAGCAACCCTTTTCAACTTGTCGAATTTGCGGCTTTCTGCAGATCTGATAAGTGTGTAGTGTAACAAAAAAAAGCAGGGCCGATGAATTCGGCCTTGAATGAATCAACCGAATTTTGTTGTCGACCTATGAACTGGTTCTCAACGGTGAGTATATCGGAGTAGCGCATGAAAGCACGGGTGAAGTGGGTAGAGGAGGCCACCATGATGGGGGAGGCGGGCAGCGGCCATGCTGTGATTATGGATGGCCCGCCGGACCACGGGGGACGCAATCTCGGCGTCAGGCCGATGGAGATGCTGCTGCTCGGCATGGGTGGGTGCACCGAATTCGATGTGCTTTCGATCCTCAAGAAGGCGCGACAGCAGGTCACTGGCTGTGTGGTTGAACTGGAGGCTGAGCGGGCGGAGAAGGAGCCGAAGGTCTTTACCCGTATCCACGCCCATTTCGTCATCACCGGCCGGGACCTGAGCGAGAAGCATGTGGCGCGTGCCATCTCGCTGAGCGCGGAGAAGTACTGCTCCGCCTCCATCATGTTGGGTAAGACCGCCGAGATCAGCCACGACTACGAGATACGCGATGAGTGAGGCCGCGCAGTTCGATGCCCTGGTCAGCGATTTCTACCGCGTCTGGTTCCGCTACCATCCGATAGCCGCTATCTACGCCGGTGTGCAGGGTTATGAAGGGCTGCTGAATCCGCACGGGGATGACGATATGGGCGCCTTGGCGCACCTGCTGAGCAATCTGCTCGCAAGCCTCAAGGAGCTCGAGTACAACGCCCTCGATCCCGACCGGCAGCTCGATCTGCAACTGATCTTTGGGGCCGTGATGGTCGAGCATCGTATCCTGCTCGAGCATGACTGGCGTCATCGGGATCCGGCCAGATATCTTCCGCTGCCATCCTTGCAGGAGCTGGTGGTGCGTCAGCCGGAGCGGCTTTGCGACGCCTTGACCGGCATTTTGGAAAAGACACCAAACTACATGCGGGATGCGCGCGGGAGGTTGGCCGAAATGCCGGGACTGGTCTCGACAATGTGGTTGGCCGACGCCCTGGAACTGGCTGAGAAGGGGGTGCCCTGGCTGAAGCGACTCGGACGGGATCTGCCGCAGACCCGGGAGTGTTGCGCCAACATGGGCATGCTGCAGAGCCTGGCCAGCCAAGCGGCGGAAGCGATTGAGGACTACAAGGTCAAGCTGGTAAACGACTTGACTCCCAATGCCACCGGCACAGCCGACTGCGGTGGGGAGCTGCTCGATTGGCTGCTCAGGCACCGGAATCAGCTCGACTTCGACGCGGCACAGGCGCTGGCCTATGCTCAGCGAAGGTTGCAGCTGATCCACGCCGAGTTAGAGCAGCAGGGTTTGACGCTGCAGCAATTGAATACGGATTCTGGCGTGAAACTGAGTGGCGACGGCCGGCTTCGGGCCTACCATCAGGAGGCGGCCAGGCTGCGGGATTTTGTCGAGCGACATGCCCTGTTGCCACTGGTCGAGCAGCCCCTGGAGTTCCGCGTTACCGACAGCTGTTTTCGTCAGCCCGACTGTGGCAGTTATCTGCGAAGCGAGAACGGCGGCACCTTCCTGGTGCCACATGATCAGCAGCTGGGCGGCGGTGAAAGCCACTCCGCCATCCGTATGCGTGTCCTCTATGGAGCGTGGGCGGGTCGTCACCATCTGGCCTGGGCGGGTGGCGTTCCGGCCCACAGCCTGGTACGTCAGATCAACCCCTCGGCGGCTTTCAAACGGGGCTGGGCCCACTACATGAGCCGGGTGCTGGCGTCGCACGGCTACTTCAGTGACGAGGATCACTTGCTGCTCTATCAACGGCGTTTGGCCCTGGCCGAACAGGCGGTGATCGATCTGGCGTTCCACGCCGGTGAGATCGACAGCCGACAGGCACTGGAGCGCCTGAAGCCCCTGACCGACATCCCCTGTTGGGCCGAGGTGAATCTCACTGCCATCTCGCGACGTCCCACCGATGCCTTCATGGCCCAGCTGGGCGCCGATCTGCTCGAGCGGCTGGCCACACGACTCTCCCGGCAAGAGCCGGCCCTGAGTTTGAAGGAATTCCATGAGCGATTATTGGCTACCGGTCCTGTCGCATTGCCGCTAGTGGTGCAACGGGCATTCGGATCGGAACTGTGGCAGGAAACCGTCGAGCAGGTGTTGCGGTGAAGCGGCCAGACAGCCATCTGGGTATGCGCCATGTGGCCCTCAATGTGCGTGAAATGGCTGCCAGTGAGCAGTTCTATGTGGATCTTCTCGGCATGGCGGTGGAGTGGCGTCCTGATGCCGACAATCTCTATCTCAGCTCAGGCCCCGACAATCTGGCCCTGCACAGAGCGCCTGCCGGTGAGCGGGACGAGGCCACGCAACGGCTCGATCACATCGGTTTCTTTCTCACCAGCCCGGAAGAAGTGGATCAATGGCACGCCTTTCTCGAGGCTGCAGGGGTGCGCATGCGCAATGCCCCGCGCACCCATCGGGACGGGGCCCGAAGTTTCTACTGCTATGACCCCGATGGCACACTGGTGCAGATCATCTACCATCCGCCGGTGGTGACTTACGAGAGCGGGAGTGGTTGAGTGCCAGCTGCGAGAAGATAGCTATTCGGTAGCGGTGGGTCAGGCCATCGCAGTAGCCATGACGAGGTGCACTCGATCAGAGCAGGAACAGGGTAGCGAGGCCGAGAAAGGCGAGAAAGCCGACCACATCGGTGACGGTGGTCAATAGCACACCGCCGGCGAGGGCCGGATCGATACCGAACTTCTCCAGCAGCAACGGCAATGCGGCACCCGCCAGGGCGGCGAAGATCAGATTGATGGCAATGGCCGTGGCGATCAGCAGGGCGATGTGGGTGTCCTGAAACCAGACGCCTGCGATCACGCCGACCACTGCCCCCCAGATGAGGCTGTTGATGGCACCCACCGCCAGTTCCTTGATCATCAGCCAGCGGGAGTTGTTGGAGGTGAGCTGACCCAGGGCGATTCCGCGGATCGCCAGAGTCAGGGTCTGAGTGCCGGCGATGCCGCCCATGCTGGCGACGATCGGCATCAGTACCGCCAGGGCCACAATCTGATCGATGGTCGACTCGAACTGGCGGATCACCCAGGAGGCGAGAAAGGCGGTCAGCAGGTTGATACCAAGCCAGAGTGCTCGGCGCTGGGCGCTGATCAGCACCGGCGCGAACATATCCTCGTCCTCGCTCAGGCCGGCGCGGCCCATGAACTGATGCTCGCCCTCTTCGCGGATGACGTCGACCACGTCGTCGATGGTGATACGCCCGAGCAGGCGGCCCTGTTCATCCACTACCGGAGCGGAGAGCAGATCGTGCTTTTCGAAGCGGTTGGCCACCTCCCGCTCTCCCCAGTCGGCGGGGATGGGCTGGATGTCCAGTGACATCACCTCGGCCACGCTGTCGTCCGGGTCGTTGGTCAACACACGGCTCAGGGAGAGGGCGCCCAGATAGAAGCCGTCGCGGTTGACCACGAACAGTTTGTCGGTGTCCTTTGGCACCTTCTCACCGAGACGCCGCAGATAGCGCATCACCACATCCAGGGTCACTTCGGCGCGCACGGTCACCGTGTCCAGGTTCATCAGACCGCCGGCGCTGTCCTCCGGATAGGGCAGAACGGCTTCCAGTCGTTCCCGATTCTGATGATCGAGGGAGTCGATTACCTCCCAGGTGATGTGGCGCGGGAGTTCCTTGACCAGGTCGGCCAGGTCGTCGATTTCCAGTCCCTCGGTGGCGGTGACGATGTCCGCCAGGTCCATCTCCTGCAGCAGGGTCTCCCGGACGTCCTCGGTGACTTCCAGCAGCACTTCGCCGGCGGCGTGCTCATCGAGTAGTTCCCATACCACTTTACGTTGAGTGAGCGGTAGCGATTCCAGCAGGTGGGCTATCTCCGCCGGACGCAGGGCGTTGAGCATGCGTTTGGCCAGCTGCAGGGTGCCGCCATCGAGCAAATCTCTAACCGCCTGCAGTCGGTTGTCGTCCGAATTGTTCTGCAGGCTGATCGACATGAGGGCACCTCGTGGCTGATTTCTGGCAGTGTAACAGGGGGCTGCGGGGGCGTGAAGCTGAGTCGAAAATTTCCTACTGCAAATGCTCTTTTTGCACTATTACATGGGGTTGCACAGAATTTTTAATGTCTTGTGACGATGCGGTATGAATGTCGCGGAGCCTCACCAGTGGGAGGCTGGTCGAGGTTTAGTTGCGGTTGAAGATCTGTTCGAAGAGCTCGCCGGAGTCTTCACACTCTTCCAACTGCTTGAAGAAAGTCTCAGTTCGCTTTTGCAATACGGAGAGGCTGCTGCTGCGGATGACTTCCCGGGTCTCCAGCAGGGCGCTTGGATGCATGCTCAGTTCACGCAGTCCCATGCCGAGCAGTAGCTGCGCATAACGGGGATCACCGGCCATCTCGCCACACATGCTGACCGGTATGCCGGCCAGATCGGCGGCATTGATGGTGTTCTGGATCAGGTAAAGCACCGCCGGGTGCAGGGGATCGAAGAGAAAATTGACCTCCTCGTCCATGCGGTCGACGGCGAGGGTGTACTGGATCAGGTCGTTGGTACCGATGGAGAGGAAATCGAGCTTGTTGGCGAAGGCCTTGGCGGAGATCGCGGCAGAGGGTATTTCGATCATGCCGCCGATCGGAATCAAGGGATCGTAGCGTAGGTGTTGTTGGCTCAGTTCGGTCTTGGTGCGCTCGATGAGATTGAGCACCTCACGCAGCTCCGGCAGGCTCGAGAGCATCGGAATCATCAGCCGCACCGGGCCTTCGGCAGAGGCGCGCAAGATGGCACGCAACTGGGGCAGGAAGAGATCCGGCTCCTTCAGGCAGAGTCGGATTGCACGCAGTCCGAGAGCGGGATTGATCGCTGGTAGACAGCCGGTTTCGGTGACATCGCCAGTGGTCTTGTCGACACCCAGGTCGAGGGTTCGAATGGTGATTGGAATCCCATTGATGTTTCTCACGGCGGAGAGGTAGACGTCGAGCTGCTCCTCCTCATCGGGTGGTTCGGAACGATTCATGTAGAGGAATTCGGTGCGGAACAGTCCAACCCCGTCGGCCCGGTTTTTCAGGGTGATTTCGATGTCTTCCGGCAGCTCGATATTGGCATGCAGATAGACATGATAGCCGTCAGTGGTCAGGGTTGGCAGATCGACCTGGCGTCGAAGATCGGCTTCGCGCTGTCGGCGGGCGGTGATGCGTTCCTGGTAGTGTTGCAGGATGCGCTTGGTCGGATCTGCCAGCACCACGCCCTGGGCGCCATCGACGATCAGGGTCTCTCCCTGGCGCAACAAGGTGGTGGCCTGATGGATGCCGACCACCGCCGGTATCCCCAGGCTGCGGGCAAGGATCGCGGTGTGAGAGAGAGGACCGCCATATTCGGTGACGAAGGCCGCAATGCCCTGGTTCTTCATCATGATGGTTTCGGCGGGGGTGAGGTCGCGTGCTACCACCACGCGGCCGGTCAGATCGTCGCTGTGAGAGGGTTTGCCGCCAGCCAGTACGAACTGGATCTGGTTGACGACGTGTTCCACGTCATCCTTACGGGTGCGTAGATAGGGGTCGTCCATCTGATTGAAGACTCGAACCAGATCGTCACAGCGTATCTTAAGTGCCCATTCGGCGCTGTAACGGTTTTCGCGGATCAGGGTGACGGTGGCCTGGTTGATGGCGGCGTCTTCGAGCATCAGCAGATGGGTGTCGATGAACTCGGAGATGTCGATAGCGGTATCGTCAGGAATCTGCTCACGCACACTCCGTAGATGGCCGGTAGTGGTCTCAAGGGCGGCGCGGAAACGCTCGACCTCCTGCTCGATCAACTCCTCGGTAATTTCGCGTACGCGGATTTCTGCGACGCCGTGTTGTAGTAAATAGGCCTCGCCGATGGCTACCTCGCGGGTGGTGTTGATGCCGATGCCTTGACAGGAGAGGGTCATTGCTCTTCTCCAAAGCGGTCTTCAATCAGTGCCACAATCGCTTGCATCGCCTCTGTTTCGTCGTGGCCATCGATCTCGACCTGCAGCATCGTGCCCTGGTTGGCGGCCAGCATCATTACACCCATGATGCTCTTGCCGTTGACACGCTGGTTATCGCGCAATAGGTGGACGTCACTCTGAAAGCCGCTGGCGCAACCGACCAGTTTGGCAGCGGCACGGGCATGCAGGCCGAGTTTGTTGATGATCTCGATCTCACGGTTCAGCATGGGGGATAGGCCTGCTCCTTCAGGGTGCAGCAGAAGATACCCTCCTTGCCGCCGCTGATGGCTTTCTCCGTCATGGCTTCCAGGTCCAGGCTGGCGTAGTTGAGGGTGCGGATGAGCATCGGCAGGTTGATGCCGGAAATCACATGGATCTGACCCGGGTTCGTAAGGCCGCAGGCGATGTTGCTCGGAGTGGAGCCGTACATATCGGTAAGTACTAGCACACCGTCACCGTCGTCGAGTCTCTCTGTCTGTATGTAGGCTTGTTCCAGCAGTGCCTCGGGATTGGCGTCGAGCGATACCGACAGCACCTTGATCCTGAGCGGTATCTCGTTGAGCATGCGCGTGGCGGTACGCAGAAGGGTCTCGCCGATCTGGTCATGGGTCACGATCAACAGGCCGACGGTCATGAGAGCTCCCGGTGTCGGCTCATCACCTGCTTGCCCTGGGCCTTGAAGTGTTGGCTCAGTCGGTCGACCAGATAGACCGAACGGTGCTGACCGCCGGTGCAGCCGATGGCTATGGTCAGATAGCTACGGCCGTCCGCCTCGAAAGTGGGGATCCAGCGCTCAAAGAAACCGACTAGATCACACAGCATGTCGTGGGTGGCTTGGTGGCTATTGAGGAACTCGGCGACCGGCTGGTCGAGCCCGCTTTGGGGGCGCAGGTCGGCCTGCCAGTGGGGATTGGGCAGGCAGCGTACGTCGAATACAAAGTCCGCATCTCGCGGCACACCGTGTTTGAAACCGAAAGATTCCAGCAGGATCGAAGTGTGGGTCTGGGTGCCGTCTACCCGGCTGTGAATCAGATCGCGCAGCTCGTGCAGGTTGGTATGCGAGGTATCGATGCGCAGATCGGCGCTGGTACTGATGGGTTCCAGCAGTAGCCGTTCATGCTGAATTGCTTCATCGAGTGAACGTTCGCCATCGGTCAGCGGGTGTTTGCGGCGGGTTTCGCTGAAACGTTTGATCAGAGTTTCATTCTGCGCATCAAGGAACAGAACGTTACAAATCAAACCCTGGCTGCGCATGTTCTGCACCAGTTCAGGTAAGCGTGGGATCTGACTCGATTGGCTGCGGGCGTCGACACCAACGGCGGTTTTGCTAAAGATCGCTTCCGGTTCGTCAGTCAGGTGCATGGCAACCGCTTCCAGTATCGAAACTGGCAGGTTATCGATGCAGTAGTAGCCCATGTCCTCAAGGGTATGCAGGGCGATGGTCTTGCCGGATCCAGACATGCCGGTGACGATCTGGAGCTGGATGGTATTGCTCATAGTGTTAGCAGGCCCTAAGACGGCCTCTGGCGCCGTTGGAAATAAACAGACTTTCGATAGGTTAGCTCAATCCTGCACGGGGTGTAACCGCTTTCATGGTAACTGTTTTTACCGGGCGACGAATAGGAGGTATAACATGAATCGATAGGACGCTCAGTCTTCCCCCTGTCCCTGATGATAGATGTAGTCCTGCTGGCGCCGTATAAAGTCCCTGGCAGCGTTATATCCGTCAACCGATAGCATATGTTGACGTACCGCGGTCTCCACCAGAATCGCCAGGTTTCTGCCTGCGGCCACCGGTAAACTGGTTTGCGGGATCTCCACGCCGAGCAGCGTACGAATGGAGTGGCTTCCCTCTAGTCTGTCTATCTGTTTCAGTTTCTGATCGTCAAAGTTGACCAGGTCGATAATCAGGTGCAGGCGCTTGTCCGGCTTAATCGCCGAGTTGCCGAACATCGCGCGGATATTGATGAGGCCGAGGCCACGCACCTCGAGAAAATCCTGCAATACCTTTGGGCAGCGCCCCATGATTGCCTGGCTGCGGGTCTTGTAGAGTTCGGTGGCGTCATCAGCGATCAGCCGGTGGCCACGCGAGATCAGGGCCAGCGCCAGCTCACTCTTACCGATGGCTGGATCGCCGCTGAGCAGAACCCCCTTGCCGAGCACTTCAATGAAGACGCCATGAACCAGCAGTGTTTCGCCAGTGATTTCTGCGAATCGCTCCAGCAGCCGTCGGATCACCTGATGATCGGGTTTCCCCGTTGAGAGAATGGCTGTGTTGGTGGCTTGGGCTTGTTGCACGCACTCTTCGGTCGGTGCCAGTCCGTCGGTAAAGATGAGGGCGGCAGGTGAGGCACCGAACAACTGGTTCAGGCAGTGATGATAATTTTCCGGCTGACTACTCAGTAGATGGTCCATTTCCGGTGGTCCAATGACCTGGATCTGGTTGGGACGGATCAGATTCAGCGGTCCGACTGGGCTGTTGATTTTTCTGTCGGTGTGGTTGTCGAGTATGGGTTTGTCGCTACCTTCGCCGTCCCAGCGCAGTTCGAGTTCGGTGCCGAGTTTATCGAACAGCTCCTGTACGGTGCGGATCGGCATGTCTAGTGCGCCTCGTCATGGATTCTGTACCCTTCAGCGATCCAGGAAGGGGCTAGCTGGCGGGCCTGCCTCGCCGGCAATGGTATGGCCCTCGCAAAGGGCAGGCCAGTCCCAGCGCTCCACGCCTTGAGCTGGCGCTTTGTGGGGGGGCTGAAGAGTACAGGAGACATGACGAGGCGCCTTAGGTGGCTTTGTCTTCCCGTCGAATTATCAACTGGAAGAGCTCCTGATCGCTCTCAGCTTGGCGCAACTGGGTGCAGAAAGCGCTGTCGCTGAACATGTGGGCGAGGGTGGAGAGCATTTGCAGGTGTTCGTCGGTGGCCTCTTCCGGCACCAGCATGGCAAAAGCCAGATCCACCGGTTCGCCGTCAATGGCGTCGAAGTCGACTCCCTCATTGAGTTTGATGAAGGCCCCCATGGCGTGATCAACCAGTGCCATGCGGGCGTGGGGCAGGGCGATACCCTTGCCGAGACCTGTGCTGCCGAGACGCTCACGTTCGAGTAGGGCGTCGAATACCAGATCCTGGGTCAGTTCAGGAACAGACTCGGCCAGTCTTTGGCCGAGCTGTTCCAGCACGCGCTTCTTACTGGCTGCTTCCACGTTGCAGCCGATACGTTCCTGTAGGAGAAAACCGTTGGGAAACATACGGACCTCGCCAGTTGTCGCGCGCGTTGCGGCTATTCGGCCGCGTACTTGGCGCCGCTTCCGGCGCGATGGCTTTTCATCTTTTCCTTGTGCTTTATCACTTGCCTGTCCAGTTTGTCGGTCAGCACATCGATTGCCGCATACATGTCCTCGTGTACGGAATCGGCAAAGACATTGGCACCGTTCACATGCATGGTAGCTTCCGCCTTCTGACGCATCTTCTCCACGCTGAGGATGACGTGCACATTGGTCACGTTATCGAAATGGCGCTCGAGACGTTCGAACTTGTTGTCGACATAGTTCTTCAAGGCATCAGTAATGTCCACATGATGGCCGGTCAGGCTGATTTGCATAATTATCTCCTGTGTTTAGATGAGCGAACTCATCACCCTGTCTGATCCTGGCGCTCGGTCTGCTTGGCCCGGCATACCTCGTTCCTGTCGGTTGCCGGCGTCTTGGCGGTCAACCCGGGTCGGGCAGTGAGCGGCGGGCGGTCCTGCACCACCTGGCGCGCCTAGATCAGGCGCTTACGCTCGTTCGATGGCGGTATGCTCATCGACTCGCGATACTTTGCCACCGTGCGGCGGGCCACTTCGATGCCCTGTTCCGACAGAATGGTGGCGATCTTGTTGTCGCTGAGTGGCTTGTTGGGTAACTCGGCGGCAATCAATTTTTTGATGAGAGCACGAATCGCTGTGGAGGAGCACTCGCCTCCCGCGCTGGTGCTGACATGGCTGGAGAAGAAGTATTTGAACTCCAGCGTACCCTTGGGGGTATGCATGTATTTCTGCGTGGTGACTCGGGAAATTGTCGATTCGTGCATCTCAAGGGCTTCCGCGATATCCCTGAGTACCAGTGGTTTCATGGCCTCTTCCCCATGTTCGAAGAATCCACGCTGATATTCAACAATTTTACTCGCCACCCGCAGGATGGTTTCGTTGCGGCTCATCAGGCTCTTGATGAACCAACGCGCCTCTTGCAGATGATTCTTCAGGAAGGTGTTGTCATCGCTGTGGTCGGCGCGCCGGATCAGGCTGGCATAGTCGCTGTTGACGCGCAGTTTTGGGGTTGCTTCGGCGTTGAGTTCGACCACCCAGCGGCCGTGACGCTTGCTGACGAAGACATCTGGGATGACATATTCCGGCTCGCTCTGGGCGATCGAGGTGCCGGGGCGCGGATTGAGGGAGCGGATCAGCCGCATGATCTGCGCCAACTCATCATCGTCGATTTTCATGCGCCGCTTGATCTGGCTCTGGTCCTGGTTTGCCAGCAGGTTGAAATGATCGCGGCAGAGCTTGATCGCCTGTGTCACCAGGGGGGTCGATTCCGGTAGTTGCTGCAGCTGAATCAGTAGGCACTCCTGCGGATCGCATGCGCCGATACCGGGGGGATCGAAGGCCTGAATCCGATGCAGTACGGCTTGAACAGCCTCCAGCGAGAGGCGCTCCTCTTCGTCCTCTCCACTGTCGAAGGAATGGCGTATTTCCTCCAGGTCGCCGGTGAAGTAGCCATCATCGCTGATACTGTCGATGATGGCTGTCGCGATGCTGTTGTCTAGGGGCGTAAAGGGTGTCAGGTTCATCTGCCACATCAGGTGCTCATGCAACGTGGGTGCGCCGCTGCGCTGGGCCATATAGTCACTGTCGTTGGCCTCGCCGTTGCTGCCGCTGCTCGGCAAGTAGCTGTCGTAGACATCGGCCCATTCGCTGTCGACTGGCAAATCCTCGGTAATCTGCGAAGCGTCGGTCTGGATTTCGCGCTCGTTGTTGATGTCGTTGCCTTCCTGAGACTCCCTCTGCTGTTCCTGCCGGGTCTCGCCCGGTTCCTGTAACTCTGCCTGCCCGGACTGGTTGTACTCCTCTTCCGTGTCCAGCAAGGGATTGGTGTCGAGAGCTTCCTGGATCTCCTGACTGAGGTCGAGCGCGGAGAGCTGCAATAGGCGAATCGCCTGCTGCAGCTGGGGTGTCATGGTGAGATGTTGTCCGAGTCGGAGCTGGAGAGTCTGCTTCATCGCAGAGATATTATAAAACCTGGTATGTTATTTGTATGTCTTTAAATTCATTCTAGCTAAAAAAACCCCCCTGGTAATAGATTCTTTTTCTCCAGTTGCTATTTCTGATTATGTGAGCGGCAGCAAAGGTCCTGACTACAACGTAGTGGCTCGTGTGCTGGTGTTCAAGCCCCAATAGATAATCCCGCTATCCAATAGGCCATACTCAGCCCATGTCGACCTGCCTGGAGCCGATTTTGATGGCATCGTCTGTAGTCTGGGTGCATTGTATTACCTTTTATAAATCAATATGTAAGGTGGTTAGCGAATGCTTTCTTACCCGTTTTGGCTCTCGCCGAGAGAATCCCCGTTCCTGGCGGCCACAGCTTGATCAAAGGCATTCTTGAGGCGCTGAATATGGCCTGCTCAGGTGTCTGCTGAATCGTCTCTTTCACATGGAGAACTGCTCTCCCAGATAGACGCTGCGGACCTCCGGGTTGGCCAGAATCTCTTCGGTCGAGCCTTCAGCCAGTACGCTGCCGGCGTTGATGATGTAGGCCCGGTCGCAGATATCCAGTGTTTCCCGAACGTTGTGGTCGGTGATCAGAACCCCAATCGACAGCCCTTTCAGGTGTTGGATGATCTTCTTGATGTCGATCACAGCGAGCGGATCGACCCCCGCGAAGGGCTCGTCCAGTAGAACAAAGCGAGGCTGGATCGAGAGGGCGCGAGCGATCTCCAGCCGGCGGCGTTCGCCGCCAGAGAGGCTCATGGCAAGGTTTTCTCGCAGGTGTTCGATGCCAAACTCCTCCAGCAGCCGGGTACAGCGCTCCTGGCGCGCCTGGGCGCCGAGCTCTTTGCGGGTTTCGAGAATGGCGAGGATGTTCTCTTCTACACTGAGGCGGCGAAACACAGATGCCTCCTGCGCCAGATAGCCGATACCGAGTCGGGCCCGCTGATGCATGGGCAGGTCGGTGAGGTCCTGGCCGTCGAGCAGGACTTGGCCTTGGTCGGCGCGGATCAGACCCACGATCATGTAGAAACTGGTGGTCTTGCCGGCCCCGTTGGGACCCAGCAGGCCGACCACCTCGCCGCTTTCCAGTGAGAGCGAGACGCCTGCGACAACCTGCCGCTTCTGGTAGCTCTTTTGCAATGACTCTGTTTGCAGCAGGCTCATGGGGTGGTCTCGGTGGTTCGGCGGGGCTCGATGATCACCTGTACCCGTTGTTTGCCCGCGGCGCTGGCGCCGGCCCTGACTTGAGCGCTGGTGCGATTGTAGACGATGCGGTCACTGCGGAAACGGTCAGCGCCCTGCTCCAACACGGCCTCGTCGAATAGCAGCAGTTCGTCGCGGTCGACATAGAACTCAGCCCGCAGGGCCTGTCCCTTGACCTCCTGCTGTTCGTCGGTCAACTGGCGGAAGTGGGTTGGTGCCCCCTCACTGATCAGCTTCTCCGTCTTTCCTTCACGACGATGTATCCAGAGCCGGTCTGCCCATAATTTGAGGCTGCCCTGGGTGATCACCACATTGCCCTCATAGAGACTCACGCCGGTGCCCTCGTCGATGGAGACACTGTCAGCCTCCAGGGTCATCGGTTGGTCACGGTCGCCGCTCAGGGCCAGAGCGCTGTTGGCGCAAAGCAGGCAGAGCAGCAGTGTCAGCCACCACAGGGGGTTAGTCGAATTCATAATATCCTCTGACCTGATGCAGCAGCTTGAGTTTGATCGGCGCCTTCAACCAGCCCTCCATGCCGATGGCGGTGATCTGCTGTTGATCACTTTCGATCAACACCGGCTGCTCGGTGGTGGCGTGTGCGTCGGCGGTTTCGAGATGAAGATCGCGGGTGACAATGTGATAGGGCGGATGCTGAGAGTTGGCGGCGCGGTCGATGATGACCTCCCCGGGTAGGAATATCCGGTCTTCATCGTTATGGACCAGTGCCTGTTCCGCCTGCATGCGCCAGGGGGGAGTGTCGGGATTGAAGCGCCACAGCACCGGCTGGCTCAAATCGCTGGTGTTGCGGGATTCGTAGTGCTCCATATGGGGGGTCTTCAGGGTTTGCTCCAGTCTACCGCTGGTGTCAAAAGTGTGTACTGTCAGTTGCTCGGCATAGGCGCTCGGCGACTCCATGCTGGCTTGACGCTTAATCTCCACCGGAGCCGTCAGTTCGCGGATCCACCAGCCGAGACTGAGCAGGGCCGCCAATAGCAGACTGAGGGCGAGCAGTCGGCGTTTCAAAGATAGGCGTCCAGGGCTGGTTTGAGGTGGCCCTGGGCCTGCATGATCATCTCGCAGACGTCGCGGCCGGCACCGCGACCCCCGGCATGGGGCGTCTGCCAGTGAGCGTGCTGTATCACCAGCGGGTGGGCGTCATTGACCGCGATGGCGAGGCCTGTCCGGTTCATGATCGGCAGATCGACCACATCGTCCCCCACATAGGCGACCTGATGGTCCTGCAGGCCAAGCTTGTCGCGCAGTTCCACGTAGGCCGGAAGCTTCTCCTGCTTGCCCTGGTAGACATGCTCGATGCCCAGACCCTGCATCCGAATGCGTACCACTTCCGAGCGGCGACCGGTGATGATGCCGATCACCACGCCACTCTGCTGCAGCATCTTCATACCGTGTCCGTCGCGGGAGTTGAAGGCTTTGTACTCCTGGCCGTCATCGCCCAGATAGAGGCTGCCGTCAGTGAGCACTCCATCCACATCGAAAATCACCAGGCGAATCGCTTGTGCCTTGGCTTGAATATCCTGCATCTGAACCTCCGGGATCTCTGGCGGACCCTACATGACGCCGGCACGCAGTAGATCGTGCATGTTGAATGCCCCGACCAGCCGTTGTTGGCTGTCGACCACCAGCAGGCCGTTTATCTTCTTCTCATCCATTAGCTGTAAGGCCTCTGCCGCCAGCATATCAGGTGGCACGGTCTTGCAGTTACGGGTCATCACGGCACTGACTTTGAGCTGATGAATGTCCACGGGTTGGTTGAGAGTACGCCGCAGATCGCCGTCGGTGTAGACCCCGTTCAACCGTCCCTCGGTATCGACTACTGCGGTCATGCCCAAGCCCTTGGCCGACATCATCTCCAGGGCATCGTGCAGTGAAGCCGCCTCCGGGACCACCGGCAGGGCCTCGTCGCTGTGCATGATATCACTCACATGTAGCAGTAGCCGCCGGCCCAGACTGCCGCCTGGATGGGAGAGGGCGAAGTCTTCCGCCGTAAAGCCACGCGCCTGCAGCAGCGCCACGGCGAGGGCGTCGCCCATCACCAGGGTGGCGGTGGTGCTGCTGGTGGGTGCCAAGCCAAGGGGGCAGGCCTCCTTCTCCACGCTGACATCGAGATGGACCTCGGATTCACGCGCCAGAGTCGACAGGGGGTTGCCGGTCATGGCGATAAGTGGCACGCCGAGCCGTTTCAGGAGCGGCAGGATGGTCAGTAGTTCGCTGGTCTCGCCGGAGTTGGAGAGGGCCAGCACGACATCCTCTCGGGTGATCATACCCAAGTCGCCGTGGCTGGCTTCGCCGGGATGGACGAAAAAGGCCGGACTGCCGGTGCTCGCCAGGGTGGCGGCGATCTTGTTGCCGATATGGCCCGATTTGCCCATGCCTGTGACCACGATGCGGCCCTGGCACTCAAGGAGATAGCTGCAGGCCCGCTCAAAGCGTGCGTCCAATCGCTCGAGCAGTGAGGTGATGGCAGCGGCTTCGGTTTCGATGACAGCGCGACCCAAGTCGGACATCTGTGACATCTGGTGTTGCGTGGTCGATGACTTAGAGGACATGTTGATTCACTGACGGTAGCTGTCTCAGGAGGAATGTATCATGGAGAAGAATAACAGAGACTGATAGCCCACGAAGATGGTGAGCAGAGTCAGTCCCTCCAGGCGGTTGATGCGACCGTTGTTGCCCAAGCGGTAACCCATCAGGAACAGGGCGACGGTCAGGCCGACCATGATGGGCTGGTCGCGATGGAGCACCTCTGGCAGGAACGGGCCGGGTGCGATCAGGCCGGGAAGACAGAGCACGGCGAGAATATTGTAAAGATTGGAGCCGATCACATTGCCGATGGCGATGTCGTGCTCGCCCTTGAGGGCGCTGGCGATGCTTGCCGCCAGTTCTGGCAGGCTGGTGCCGATCGCGACGATGGTCAGGCCGATGACCACGTCGCTGATGCCGAGCGCGGAGGCCACATTCGATGCTCCCCAGACCAGGGCCCGCGAGCTCAGTAGCAGGCCCAGGAGGCCGATCACGAGCCATAGAATCGCCTTGGCCGTGGGTATGTCGTGCGGGATCTCGGCATCAAACTCGCCGGCGATGGGGTCGCTGCCGCCGGTCTTGGCGGAGCGAACCATCCAACCGAGGATGACGAACAATAGAATCAACAAAATGACTCCATCGAAGCGATCCAGCGTGCCGTCCCACATCAACGCCAGACTGATCAGGCTGATCGCCAGCAATAAAGGGTATTCCCGTTTCAGCACGCCCGAATGAACGGAAAGCGGGACGATCAGCGCGGTTACGCCAAGAATAAGGCCGATATTGGCAATGTTGGAGCCGATCGCGTTGCCGATGGCCAGTCCCGGGTTGCCGTCGATGGATGCAATGCTGGAGACCAGGACTTCAGGGGCCGAGGTGCCAAAGCCGACAATGGTCAGGCCGATCATCATTGGCGAAACGCCCAGGTTGTTGGCCAGTGCGGCCGCGCCGCTGATAAAGCGGTCGGCGGCCCAGACCAGCACCGCGAGTCCGGCAAGAATGGCAAGAATGTTTGGCAGCATCAGAAAAACATCTATTGATCAGTGGATTGTGCTTATTCGGCGGGTGCGACCGGTGCTTGTCGTAACCCGCTAGGAGGACCGCTCGGAGCAACGCTAGGCGGCAGAGGGATAATATCAGAGATATTTGTGCGAAGGAGGGTTGACGTAGAGAGTTAGTACATTAGATAATTCAAATATGCTGATGCAATCTTTGTGGCAGCAATCCTCCTTTGGTGGTTATTCTGATAGCGCAACCTCCCGGTTGCGCTTTTTTTTTCGGCCTGGGCTTTAACGCCCAAAACACGCCCCAATGAATAGTAAATAAGAAGTACTACACTTACCTCTTCCTGAGGCTTGTGCCCGGTCGTTTGATCATGTAATATCCGGCGTCTTTTTCGAAACAAAATAGTTCCCTACCAGAGCGACATCTAAAGATGACTACTGTAAGCGCAAAGCCGGCTGAGGTACGCCGTAACTGGTATCTCGTGGATGCAACGGGCAAGACCCTGGGTCGCCTGTCCACTGAAATAGCCCGCCGCCTACGCGGTAAGCATAAGCCGGAATACACCCCCCATGTGGATACGGGTGACTACATCGTGGTGGTGAATGCGGAGAAAATCCGCGTGACCGGCAACAAGCTGGCCGACAAGATGTACTATCACCACACCGGCCACATCGGCAACATGAAGTCCATCAACCTCGACAAGCTGCTGCAGAAGGCACCCGAGCAGGCGATTCAGCATGCAGTCAAAGGTATGATGCCGAAGAATCCGTTGGGTCGCGCCATGTTCAAGAAACTGCGCGTCTTTGCCGGTCCCGAACACACCCATCAGGCCCAGCAGCCCGAAGCGCTGGACATCTGAAGAAGAAACTAGGTCAAGATCATGGCAGATATGCTTAATACTACCGGTCGCCGTAAAAGCTCCACCGCCCGTGTTTTCCTCACCGCGGGCAGTGGCAATATTGTGGTCAACAATCGTCCCCTGGACCAGTACTTCGGTCGTGAGACCGCACGCATGGTCGTGCGACAGCCGCTGGATGTCACCTCCATGGGCGACAAGGTGGATATCAAAGTCACCGTCAGCGGCGGCGGCACCACCGGCCAGGCCGGCGCCATTCGTCACGGTATCGCCCGTGCGTTGGACGCCTATGACAACGAACACCACAGCACACTGCGCAGGGCCGGTTTCCTGACCCGCGACGCCCGTGCCGTGGAACGTAAGAAGGTCGGCTTGCACAAGGCCCGTAAGCGTCCCCAGTTCTCCAAGCGTTAAGACGGATCCGGCGCTCGACGCCAGGTCTGCAACTGGGGATTCGTCTAACGGCAGGACAGCGGACTCTGACTCCGTATGTGGAGGTTCGAATCCTCCATCCCCAGCCAACAGAACAACAAGCCCGCCAATGCGGGCTTTTTGTTGGTAGTGATTCGAAGCCGGGAGGATGGAGGGTGAGAAGCTCCAACAGGTTCGACGACGGCGCTATGCGCCAAATTATGCGCTCTCAATTTTGCCTATTTCCCTGTGGGAGAGGGGGTTGCCCGGAGAAATTGTGTCCCATCTGCTCCCCATTTTTTTGCGGAACAGTGCCTCGATCTAAGGCGAAAGAAGAAAACAATCGTCAGCGAAGCTGACTGAGCACATCAACTCACAACGTTTTCGTTAAATCCTAGGCACCGGCTCTATATGCCAAATTTTCTTAGCATACTCCTGGATGGTGCGATCGCTGGAGAAATAGCCCATGCGTGCCGTATTGAGGATCGCCATGCGGCTCCAGTCATCCGGATTCAGGTAGACGCTGTCCACACGGTCGCTGATATCCATGTAGGATTGAAAATCGGCCAGCACTTTGAAGTGATCAGAGTTGAGCAGATTATCGGTGATGGCCCGATAACGCAGCGGTTCTTCAGGTGAGAAAAAGCCGTTGGCGATCATGTCGACGACACGTTTCAGACAGGGGTCGGATGCATAGTAACTGCGTGGGTCGTAGCCCTGGGCATCAAGTCGGCTCAGGCTCTCCGTCGTGTGTCCGAAGATGAAAATATTTTCCGCCCCCACATGCTCCCGCATCTCCACGTTAGCGCCATCCATGGTTCCAATGGTCAGTGCTCCGTTGAGGGCCAGCTTCATGTTGCCTGTGCCTGAGGCCTCCATACCGGCAGTGGATATCTGCTGGGAGAGTTCGGCGGCGGGGATGATGTCAGAAGCGGTAGTGACGTCATAGTTGGGGATGAACAGAATCTTCAGACGGTCGCTCACGGCGGGGTCGTTGTCGATAACATCGGCTACATCGTTGATCAGACGGATGATCAGTTTCGCCATTGCATAGCCGGGGGCGGCTTTCCCACCGAAGATCACGGTGCGGGGGACGATATCCCATTCACACTCCGCTTCAGTCATGCGGTTGTACAGGGCGATGGCGCGCAGTAGGTTGAGTAGCTGGCGTTTGTACTCGTGTATGCGCTTTACATGCACGTCGAACAGGGTGTCGGGATCGATCTCCTGATCCAGGTAGTAGCGGACTTGTTCGGTCAGCCTGACCTTGTTGGCGTGTTTGATGGCGGCGAAGCGGGCGCGGAACTGGCTGTCTTCCGCCAGTGGCTCCAGTGCCTTGATCTGGTTGAGGTCGCGGATCCAATCGGGCCCGATGGCTTCGCAGATCAAGGCTGAGAGATCTTTGTTGGATTGGTAGAGCCAGCGCCGCGGTGTGATGCCGTTGGTGACGTTGACAATCTTCTTGGGAAAGAAGCGATCGAACTCCTTGAAAGTCACTTTGCGTAGCAGTTCGCTGTGGAGTGCGGAGACTCCGTTGACCTTGTGGCTACCGACAATCGCCAGGTGAGCCATGCGGATGCGCCGCTCGCCATGGTCATCGATGATCGAGAGGCTGTGCAGTAAATCCAGGTCACCCGGATTGAGGTGTCCAACCATGAGTAAGAAGCGGCGATTGATCTCATAGATCAGCTGCAGATGCCGTGGCAACAGCTCTTCGAAAATATGTACCGGCCAGGTCTCGAGCGCCTCGGGAAGCAGGGTGTGGTTGGTGTAGGAGAAGACCCGGGTAGTGATCTCCCACGCCGGCTGCCACTCCAGCTGATGTTTATCCATCAACAGGCGCATCAATTCGGGTATAGCAACCGCCGGGTGGGTGTCATTGAGCTGTATGGCGACCCGTTCCGGAAGTTCGTGCAGGTCATCATGGTTGGCGAAGAAGCGGCGCAGGATATCCTTCAATGAGGCGCTGACGAAGAAGTACTGCTGCTTTAGGCGCAACTGTTTGTTCATGGTCGAGGTGTCGTTGGGGTAGAGCACCTTGGAGATGTTTTCCGACAGGGTCTTACCGACCACGGCCTCGGTGTACTCGCCCAGGTTGAAGAAGTTGAGGTCGAAATCTTCGTAGGCCTTGGCGCTCCAGAGTCGCAGGTTATTGACGGTGTCGTTGTGGAAACCGGGAATCGGTGTATCGAAGGCCTGAGCCATGACCACGTCGCCCTCTATCCAGTCGAAGTGGCGGCGCCCGCTGGCATCCTGATACTCCATGACCCGCCCGCCGAAGCGCACACGGTAGGCCACTTCGGGGCGAGGGAACTCCCAGGGGTTGCCCTGGACCAACCAGTTTTCAGGCAGTTCGACCTGCTGCCCGTTTTCGATCTTCTGCCGGAACATGCCATATTCGAAGCGGATGCCGTAGCCATTGCCGGGGATGTTGAGGCTGGCCATAGAGTCGAGAAAGCAGGCCGCCAGCCGGCCGAGGCCGCCGTTACCGAGGGCGGCGTCGTGCTCCAGGTTACGCAGACGTTCCAGTTCGATACCGAGCTTGTGTAGAGCTTCGGTGCAGGCATCGAAGATGTCCATGTTGAGCAGGCTGTTGATCAGGCTGCGTCCGATCAGAAACTCCATCGACAGGTAGTAGACCCGCTTGGCGTCGTGTTTGTAGTAGCTGCGCTGGGTCTCCATCCAGCGCTCGATGAGGCGATCCCGCACCACATGGCTGAAGGCCATCATCCAGTCGTGCTCGGTGGCAGTGTATGGATCCTTCCCGACGGTGTAGACCAGGTGGTTGGAGACGGAACGCTGGATCGCCTTGGTGTCGGAGCCGAGGTAGTCGTATTTGAAGCCGTTCTGCTGGGTGTTGCTCATAAGTTTCGTTCTATCTGTCGGGCTGACTTAAGAGATGGCTGGGGCGCGTTGTCGAAAGACGTTGGATGCAGCCTATCAAAAGATCGTGTTAGTGGTAACTATTCCAGCGTAGTGCCAAGCCAGGAGTTTGCTTGAGCAGGGGCAAAGTCAGTGGATAGAAGATCAGTCCCAGGGCATCTGCGGCCAGGTCCCAGAGGGAGAACTCCCGGTGGGGCAGAAAGTACTGCACCAGTTCAATAATGAGGCCATAAGCCAAAAGCGGAAGCAATTTGGGCCAGCCCCAAGCCTGGCGTGGCCAGGCGAAGTCGAGCAGAAAGGCGAGTGCCACGAAGGCGATGATGTGCTCCAGTTTGTCGTTGAAACTGGCGACCGGTGTCTCTTCCAAGTGACCGAAGGCGAGATAGCTGATCAGCAGCACAGTGAAAGCAAAAGCGACACGAAAGATGTCGGTATAACGGGTATCCTGCAAACGGTTCAAAGCCGCTCTCAGTCTGCCTGTTCCCGAGCGATGGCGCGATAGGCGATATCACTGCGGAAGTAGACATCTTCCCAATGGATCGAACGGGTCAAGGCATAGGCTCGTTGTTGCGCCTCGGTGACGCTGTCGCCCAGCGCGGTGGCGCAGAGGACACGGCCACCTGAGGTGATGATTTGATCGTCCACCAGCGCAGTGCCGGCGTGGAAAACCTTGGAGTCAGGACTCTGCGGCTCCGGCAGGCCGCTGATCGGTAAGCCTTTTGCATAGCTGTCAGGATAACCGCCGGCGGCCATTACCACCCCAACCGCGGCACGGGGATCCCATTCAGTGGTTTCGAGGTCGAGCTTCTGCTCCAGAGCCGCCAGGCAGTGGGCCACCAGGTCTGAGCGCATGCGCAGCATGATCGGTTGGGTCTCGGGATCGCCGAAGCGGCAGTTGTATTCGATCACCTTTGGTGTGCCGTCGGCAGTTATCATCAGGCCGGCATAGAGGAAGCCGGTGTAGGCGTGTCCCTCATTAGCCATGCCCTTGACCGTGGGCAGGATCACCTCATCCATGATGCGTTTGTGGACCGCTTCAGTGACCACCGGTGCTGGGGAGTAGGCACCCATACCGCCAGTATTGAGGCCGGTGTCGCCGTCGCCGACCCGTTTATGGTCCTGGCTGGTGGCCATCGGTAGCACATGCTCACCGTCGGCCATGACGATGAAGCTTGCCTCCTCGCCTTCCAGGAACTCCTCGATCACCACCCGATGGCCCGCCTCGCCGAAGGCGTTGCCAGCCAACATGTCGCGCACCGCTGCTTCAGCGGTATTCAGGTCCATGGCGACGATCACACCCTTGCCGGCGGCCAGGCCGTCAGCTTTGATCACGATGGGTGCGCCGCTCTGTTGCAGGTAGGTGAGCGCAGGCTCGATCTCGGTAAAGGTCTGGTAATCGGCGGTGGGGATCTGGTGGCGGGCGAGAAAGTCCTTGGTGAATGACTTCGAGCCCTCCAGCTGAGCCGCCATCCGGCTTGGCCCAAAGCAGCGCAGGCCGGCAGCAGAGAAAGCGTCGACTATGCCAATGACCAACGGGACCTCGGGGCCGACGATGGTCAGGCCGATCTCGTGGCCCAGTGCGAAGGTGATCAGTTTGTCGATCTCCTCGACACCGATCTCCACGTTTTCCAGCTTCGTCTCCAAGGCGGTGCCGGCGTTGCCGGGTGCGACAAAGACCTTGTCGGCCAGAGGGGATTGGGCTGCCTTCCAGGCCAGGGCGTGTTCACGGCCGCCGGAACCGATGACGAGTATGTTCATAATGGTGCGATGATTCCGGTTTAGGGTTTATAACGCAAAGGGCGCAGAGAAGCGCAAGGCCCGCAAAGAAACCAGACTATATATCCTTTGCGTTGTTTGCGCTTCATCGCGTGCTCTGCGTTATAAAAAGCCTGTACCCCAATCGTTGATCAATGGCGGAAGTGGCGCATGCCGGTGAAGACCATGGCCATACCCTGTTCGTTGGCGGCGGTAATGACCTCTTCGTCGCGCATCGAGCCGCCGGGCTGGATCACTGCGGTGATGCCGGCTTGGGCGGCGTTGTCGATGCCGTCACGGAAAGGGAAGAAGGCGTCCGAGGCCATCACCGAGCCCGTCACTTCGAGACCGGCCTGCTCGGCTTTGATGCCGGCAATGCGCGCTGAGTTTACCCGACTCATCTGGCCGGCGCCGACGCCGATGGTCATGCCATCGCGGCCGTAGACGATAGCGTTGGATTTGACGAACTTCGCTACCCTCCAAGTGAAGAGCAGATCGCGCATCTCTTGTTCGGTGGGTTGGCGCTCGGTGACCACTTCGATCTTCTTGGTTAGCTGCAGGTCCGCATCCTGTACCAGCAAACCGCCGTTGACCCGCTTGTATTCGGTGCGGTGGATCGCCTCGCTGGTCCACTCGCCACAGCAGAGCAGGCGCACGTTCTTTTTGCTGCTGACCGCCTCGATGGCGGCGGCAGAGACCTTGGGAGCGATGATGACTTCGACGAACTGGCGTTCGACGATGCTTTGTGCGGTATCCCCATCGAGTTCGCCATTGAAGGCGATGATGCCGCCGAAGGCCGACTCCGGATCGGTGCTGTAGGCCCGGTCGTAGGCCTCCTGCAGGTTGGCGCCGTAGGCCACACCGCAGGGATTGGCATGCTTGACGATGACGCAGGCCGGGCCCTCGTCGAAGCTCTTCACGCACTCCAGGGCGGCGTCGGTGTCTGCAATGTTATTGTAGGAGAGCTCCTTACCCTGAAGTTGTTCAGCGGTTGCTACGCTGGCTTCATCGATGCGTCGCTGGACAAAGAAGGCCGCTTTCTGATGCGGGTTCTCGCCATAGCGCATGGTCTGAGTTTGAATGAACTGTAGCGAGAGGGTACGCGGAAAGTCGCTGACCTCGCCACCAATCCGGGCACCCAGGTAGTTGGCGATGGCGCCGTCGTAGTGGGCGGTGTGCTCGAAGGTCTTCACCGCCAGGTCGAAGCGGGTGGCGTCACTGACTGCGTTATCATTGGCGTCCATCTCCTGGAGTACGCGCTCATAATCGTCAGCATCCACCACCACGGCAACGTCCTTGTGGTTCTTTGCGGCCGCTCGCAGCATGGTGGGTCCGCCGATATCGATGTTCTCGATCGCAGTCGGCAGGTCGCAGTCGGGATTGGCTACCGTCTCCTCGAAGGGATAGAGGTTGACCACGATCAAGTCGATACGACCAATGCCGTTCTCCTTCATCACGCCGTCATCGATGCCGCGGCGTCCCAGGATGCCGCCGTGGATCTTCGGGTGCAGGGTCTTGACCCGGCCGTCCATCATTTCGGGATAACCGGTGTATTCGGAAACCTCGGTCACCGGAACGTCGTTTTTTGTCAGTAGCTTGGCGGTGCCGCCGGTGGAGAGTATCTCAATCTTTTTCTCGGCGAGGCTGCGGGCGAATTCCACGATGCCGGTCTTGTCGGAGACGCTGATGAGGGCGCGCTTGATGGATGCCATGTTAGGTTTTCCTATATGAAATGGAATTGGGCAGTGTGATCAATGCGTCTTTGCAGGCGACGCACTACCCGACTGCCCGTGTTCATGTGATCTGGACCAGGGTCTGTTAACAGGCCCTAGTCCAGATCGTACTGGGAGAGTTTCTTGCGCAGGGTGCTGCGACTGATACCGAGCAGGGAGGCCGCCAGGGTCTGGTTGCCGCCGGTATGCTTCATGACACTCTCCAGCAACGGGGCCTCTACCTCATTCATCACCAGACGATAGAGGTTATTGGCGCCATGACCATTGAGGTTCTGGAAGTACCGCGTCATAGCGTCGCTGACACACTGGCGCAGTGGCTCCGATTTCTTGTTATGCGAGACCGTTAACCGGTTGTCGTTTTCTTTCTTGAACAGACTTGCGTCAATGCTCATGCCGCCAGTTCCCCTTTGTCTTGAAGGCACATGAAGAAATCCCTTGTGTATTCAAGCTGCTGTCTGGCCGATTCCGTTTGGTTGATCCGATCCCTGAAGCGCGCCCCACCGGGGTGCTGTTTGCTGTACCAGGCAATGTGCTTGCGGGCGATGCGAGTGCCCATGCTTTCCCCATAAAATTCATACAGCCGTGACAAGTGCCCCAGGAGCACATCTGCCACCCACTGCGGTTGCGGTGCTGGCAGCTCTTGGCCGGTCCGCAGGTAGTGTTCGATGTGGCGGAATATCCAGGGCTTTCCCTGGGCGGCGCGACCGATCATCAGGCCGTCGGCACCGGTGGCTTCCAGTACCTGTCGGGCCTTCTCGGGCGAGTCGATGTCGCCGTTGGCGATGACCGGTATGCTCACCGCCTGTTTAATCTCACGTATGGTCTCGTACTCCGCCTCGCCGGCAAATTTACAGGCGCGGGTGCGGCCATGTATCGTCAGGGCCTGAATTCCTGACGCTTCGGCGATAGTGGCTATGCGAATCCCGTTCCTTTGCAGCGGGTTCTGGCCGGTGCGGATCTTCAGGGTCACCGGCACCGTAACCGACTCGACCACGTGCTGCAGGATCTCGGCAACCAGTTTCTCATTTTGCAACAGTGCGGCCCCGGCCGCCTTACGGCAGACCTTCTTTGCCGGACATCCCATATTGATGTCGATAATCTGGGCGCCAAATTTCACGTTGGCGCGTGCAGCTGCGGCCATCATGGCGGGATCGGAACCGAGTATCTGCACCGAGATCGGCCCGCGCTCACCGCAATGATCGAGTCGCTTGACGGTCTTGCGGCTGCCCCATAGGGAGGCATCCGCGGAGATCATCTCGGAGACAGCCAAGCCGGCGCCCAAGCTTCGACAGAGCTGGCGAAAGGGTCGATCCGTGACCCCTGCCATCGGCGCCAATACCAAATTACTCTCGAGTTTATATGATCCAATATGCATTCAATCGGCCCTTCTTGAGAAGGACTGTTTTGATTTGAAAGGGGTTGGGATACTACCGCTAAAGCAGGGCGGAATCAAAAGTAAATTGGCGCTTAATTGACTTGGGTTCCGAACAAAAAAAGTGCATCTCTGCGAAGCAACTCTAAGGCTCTGGATTAACCCATTAAATCGCCATGTAAAATAATTCAGAGACAAGTGTAAAACTTACCAACACACGAAGATTGGCGCTGGGGCTCGCTTCCGGGGTTGGCGGGAGATCAATAAAAGTCAAAGCTGAAGCCGGTGACCTCTTTGCCGGGATCGACCAGCTCCATCTCGACCAGGATGGGTTGTGCTTTCGGCATCATGTTTTGGTGCGCGTATTCAGCTGGCAGATAGTCGTTGGCAGAGAATGTGCGGCGGGCGATCAGGTTCCCTTTGTCGTTGTATAGGCTCAAGGTGAGTTGTGGGAAAGGCTGCTGGAAAGCGGCGGTGTTGACGAAGCTTACCTGCAGAGAGAGCGTGTCCGGTTTGTCCGGATGGGTGCTTAGGTTGCGCCCCTGAATGATGATCTTGTCCAAAGCTCGCCGTGTCGGTACTTCACAACCGGCAACAGTGCATATCAGATTGAGGGTCTGCCGTCCCGCATCGTATTGGATCAGATTGTCCTTGAACTGCCAGGCGAGCTGAGCGGCAAGCGGCAACAGCAACAGCAGGCAACCACCGAGCCAGTACAGGCTAAGTTTGTTACGCGGTTCACGCACTTCCACTGCTTCGAAATTAAGGGCATGGTCGTCAGCGGCAGATGATGGCTCGGGGGGTGTTTCCACGTCCGCGCGAAATGCGGGTACCGAGTCATAGTCTGGCTTGCTCGGTTCCTCATCGATGGCGTTATCTTTCAGGATGCTGCCTTCGAGCTGTTGTTCTTCAGGTGACTCCTCGTCGGGTGTCTTTTCGATGGTGTTGAAAGCTACGATGTTGTGGCGGCTGAGTTGCTGCTCCTCGTTGGGCTCTTCCGAATCGGGTAGCAGAAGTGAGCTGGAGTCCTGATCCAACAATTCAGACATCTGGGACTCGCTGCCACTGGCGAAGTAGTCGGGTTCCGGGTCGAGGCCGTCATCCTTTTCGAGAATGTCATCTATGAAATCATCCGGTGACTGAGTCGGGTCCGGATTGGGCAACATAGCTTCGAAATCGTTTATTTCCGGCTGGTCCTGGAAATCCTGCCAGTCACTGGTTTCAACGTGTTCGGATGGGACCTCTTGTGTTGGTTCGGTCGTAGTATCGAGTCCGTCCTCCGTCGACGCCATTGCGTTGTCATGCTGGCCTTCATCGGTCGGGGGTAAAGTATTGTCGAAGGGCGCCGGCGACTCCTGCAGACTCTGCAGGGCGTTGAATATCTGGTGACAGCGGCAACAGCGCACCTGGCCAGCGGCGGCTTTCAGGTGTTCAGGTCCTACGCGAAACAGCGTCAGGCAGTGTGGGCACTGGGTAAGCATAACGGAATAAAGACTACAGACTGGAGTCCTAACTTAGACGGAAGCGCACGGGCAGGCAACTCCTTTTGATGCTTTGAGGTCAGTGACTGCGCTCAGGTGTGCTTGATCCCAGGGATCAGGACCCACTCCTCCAGCTGGCGAGTTGGCAGCAGGTCAGCGAAAGGCTGATAGCAGCCTGCGACTTCCGCCTGTTGCTCGGTGAGAATACCTGAAAGGGCGAAGTGTCCTCCGGGTTTCAACAGGTCGGCGAGGGTGGGGGCGAGCGTCATTAAAGGTCCAGCCAGGATGTTTGCCACCAGGATATCGGCCTGTGTCGCCGGTGTATCGGCCGGCAGGCAGGTGTGTAGGCGGTCTGCAACTCCGTTCTTTAGCGCATTATCCTGGCTGGCTTCCAGGGCTTGGGGGTCATGGTCGACCGCCAGCGCGCGTTGGGCTCCGAGTTTCAGGGCGGCAATGGCCAGGATGCCGGATCCGCAGCCGTAATCGATCAGCGTCTTACCGCTCAGATCGAGGCCGTCGAGCCAAGTCAGACAAAGTGCCGTGGTGGGATGGGTGCCGGTACCGAAGGCCAGGCCAGGGTCAAGCTGGACAATGACGCCATCCGTTTGGTTGACGGTTTGGCCCTGTGGACAGATCCAGAGGCGGCGACCGAACGACATGGGTTTGAAATGTTCGAGCCAGACCCTTTCCCAGAGGCGGTCTTCGATGCGTTCCCAGCGCAGTCTGGCGACCAGATTACCATCCAGCGCGGTCGCCAGTTCGGCGCGAAGCGCCTTCGCATCCTGATCGCCCTCGAACAGTGCTGTGACCCGGGTCTGCTGCCACAGCTGCTGTGACTCGGGGGGCGGTTCCATCAATGGTTGATCGCCGGCGTCTTCCAGAGTCACAGAGAGGGCGCCGAGATTTTCGAATACCAGTTCCAGCAGGGGGGCCTGCGCTTCGCTGGTATCGATAGAGAGTTGCAGCCAGGACATGGGAAATTTTGAATTATGAGTTGTGAATTGAAGGCGTCATCTTTGCCAGTCGTCCAACATGCAGGAATTCAACATTCACAATTCAAAATCAATTATAGTCCGAGTTTCTTTTCCAAATAGTGAATATTCGCCCCGCCCGCCTTGAAAGCGGAGTCGCGCATGATATCGATGTGTAGCGGTATATTGGTTTTGATGCCGCTGATTACTGTCTCCTGCAACGCGATGCGCATGCGTGCAATGGCAGACTCGCGGGTCTCTCCGTGGGTGATCAGCTTGCCGATCATGGAGTCGTAGTAGGGTGGTACCCGATAGCCGCTGTAGATATGGGTGTCGACACGTACACCAGGGCCGCCCGGGGTGTGCAGCTGGGTGATAGTACCGGGGCTGGGCAGAAACTTCTCAGGATCCTCCGCATTGATACGGCACTCCACCGCATGGCCGCGTAGTTTGATTTGATCCTGGCTATAGCTCAGTGGTTCGCCAGAGGCGATCAGGATCTGCTCCTTGACGATGTCGACGCCGGTGATGAGTTCGGTCACCGGGTGCTCCACCTGCACACGTGTGTTCATTTCGATGAAGTAGAACTCGCCATTTTCATAGAGGAATTCGAAGGTGCCGGCGCCACGGTAGCCGATCTGGCGGCAGGCTTCGGCGCAGCGATTGCCGATATCGTTACGCTGTTGCTCGGTGATGCCCGGGGCCGGCGCTTCTTCAACCACCTTTTGATGACGGCGCTGCATGGAGCAATCGCGCTCGCCCAAGTGGATGGCGTTGCCGTGCGAATCCGAGAGGATCTGGAACTCCACATGCCTTGGGTCCTCGAGAAACTTCTCCATATAGACCATGCCGTTGCCGAAGGCGGCTTCGGCTTCGGCCTTGGTCATGGCGATGGCATTGAGCAGGGTGGCCTCGGTATGCACCACGCGCATGCCTCTCCCGCCGCCGCCGCCGGCCGCCTTGATGATCACCGGATAGCCGATCTGGGCAGCGATGCGCTTGATACTCGGGGTATCCCCGTCGAGCGGGCCGTTGGAGCCGGGAACGGTGGGGACGCCAGCCTGCTGCATCGCCTCGATGGCGGCAACCTTGTCGCCCATGACGCGAATGGTTTCCGCCTTGGGGCCGATGAATATGAAGCCGCTGTTCTCCACCCGCTCGGCGAAATCGGCATTTTCAGAGAGAAAACCATAGCCGGGATGGATGGCTACCGAATCGGTGACTTCCGCTGCGCTGATGATGGCGGGGACGTTGAGATAGCTCTCGCTGGAGGGCGCCGGCCCAATGCAGACCGACTCATCGGCCAGGAGCACATGCTTGAGATCCCGGTCGGCCTCAGAGTGAACCGCCACGGTTTTGATGCCCAGCTCTTTGCAGGCGCGAAGTATGCGTAGCGCTATCTCGCCGCGGTTGGCGATGACGATCTTTTCTATCATGGGTTCACTCAGTCGATGATGAAGAGGGGTTCGTTGTACTCGACGGGTTCGCCGTTCTCCACCAGGATCTGCTTCACCGTGCCGGACTTGTCCGACTCGATCTGGTTGAGGATCTTCATCGCCTCAATGATGCAGAGGGTATCGCCGGCGGAGACCTGTTGACCAACCTCGACAAAGGGTTTGCTGCCAGGCGAGGGTGAGCGGTAGAAAGTGCCGACCATGGGGGAACGGACTGCGTGACCGATGATTTCGGGGATGCTCTCCTCTGCTGTGACTGCGGCAGGTGCGATGGCAGAGGTCGGTGCGGCCATGGGTGCCTGCGGCATCATGGCGGGCATGGATATGGCGGCGGGCAAGGTGCTGTTGCGGCTGATTCTGACCGACTCCTCGCCTTCGTGAATCTCGATCTCCGCGACGTCAGATTCCTCCAGCAGTTCGATCAGTTTCTTTACTTTGCGTATATCCATGGTATTCGTCTCTGTTCGGTTATTTGTTGAGTTGCGACACGGCGGCCTGCAGGGCCAATTCGTAACCCTGTGCGCCGAGGCCGGAGATCACTCCCGCAGCTTTGTCGGAAAAATAGGAGTGGGCGCGAAATGGCTCGCGCGCATGCACATTCGATAGATGTACTTCGATGAACGGAATTGCCGTGCCCAGCAAGGCGTCTCGCAAGGCGATGCTGGTATGGGTGAACGCGGCCGGATTGAGGATCACGAAGGCGACTCCGGCCTGTTGGGCTTGGTGCACCCAGTCGACCAGCTCATGTTCGGCATTGCTCTGACGGAAGTCGAGTTGATGCCCGGCCGCCTCCGCCATTGCACTCAGGCGTTGCTGGATGGTCTCCAGCGAATCTGTGCCGTAGTGGGAGGGCTCGCGGGTGCCAAGAAGGTTCAGGTTTGGACCGTTGAGTACCAGAATAGTCGCCATGCATCAATGTCCAGAAAGTGGTCGTCAAGACGGGGCAGGTCAGTGGCGCGCTGGGCGTTTGACTGCCAGGTATTCGTGCCGTCAGGAAGTCGTTGAATTCTGCAAGATCAGGGTGATTTTGTCCAGGTTCAAAGCAATATTTGTCAAGATCGTAGCATCTTTTCTATCGCTTCGTCGCATATTCGGCGCCTGTATATTCCCTGTCGCACCCCACTGGCGCGGCCAGGCATGCGCTCGGGCAGCCTGTCTAGCGGGTGGCCTGCTGTACATGTGCGGCGAATTCATCCGCTGGGACGAAGCCGACCACCCGGTATCCCTTGCGCTCCTTTCCATCGGCGCCGTAAAAAATGATGGCGGGCGGTCCCGGCAGGCCGAAATGACCCTGTAGGAGGGCTTGGTCGATGTCGTCATTGGCGGTCACATCCGCCTGCAACAAGCGGCTGTCGGCAAGGGCGGCGATGACGCCGGGATCGGAGAAAGTGTACTTCTCCATCTCCTTGCAGGAGACACACCAGTCGGCATAGAAGTCGAGCATCACCGACTGGCCCTGGGCGCTGGCATCGGCGACTTCCCGCTTCAGGTCGTCGATACTCTTGATGCGGGTAAAGCGTAATTCAATATGGCTCTGGCCGCCGCCGGCGTCACCGGCAAAGGCGATGCCGCGCAGTGGTTGCAGGGTATCCTTGCCGCCGGCCGCGGCTCCTACCAGCATCAGGGCGCCATAGACCAGAAAGACCACGCCGAGGCCCTTCCAGAGTTTCTGCCAGCCGCTGGCCTCGATCTCAAGATGGCGCAGGGCGCCCATGTAGATGGCGGAGACGACGAAGAGTATGCCCCACAGCAGCAACGCCACATCGGGAGGAATGATCCTTTCGAGCATGATGATGGCAACCCCGAGCAGGGCTACGCCGAAGACCGCTTTGACCGCGTCCATCCAGCCGCCGGCGCGGGGCAGCAGCTTGCCCGCCGAGGTGCCGATGGCGATAAGTGGTGCCCCCATGCCCATGCTGAGGGCGAACAGGGCGAGGCCGCCGAGCAGGGCATCGCCGGTCTGACCGATATAGATCAATGCGCCGGCAAGGGGCGGCGCCACGCAGGGGCCGACGATCAGCGCGGAGAGAAAGCCCATGATGGCGACGCCCGCGATGGAGCCGCCCTCTTGTTTGTTGCTGACCTCGGAGAGCTTGCTCTGCAGGCTGCTGGGCAACTGCAGATCGTAGAACCCGAACATGGACAGGGCCAGCAGTACGAAGACAAGGGCAAAGGCGCTGAGGATCCAGGGGTCCTGGAAACTGGCTTGCAGATTTCCGCCGAAGAGTCCCGCCATTACGCCGGCGATGGTGTAGGTCAGGGCCATGGCCAAAACGTATACCAGAGACAGAGTGAAGGCCTTGCGCGTTGTGATCTTGTCACCCTGGCCAGCGATGATGCCGGAGAGAATCGGGATCATCGGAAAGATACAGGGAGTGAAGGCGAGTCCCAGTCCGAGCAGGAAAAAGACACCGATAATGACCAGGGTCGAGCCGCCCTGTAGGGTGTTGGCGATCTCATCCAGTTCCGACAGCGGAGCCTGATTGGCCGGGGAGGCTGCTGCCGGCTGAACAATCGGTGCGGGGCTGCCGCTCTCGCTGGCCTGGACCTCGCTGATGCCTGGCAGGGGGAGCGTGAACTGCTTGGTGATTGGCGGATAGCAGACGCCGATTTCCGCACAGCCCTGATACTTCACTGTCAGTTCGAGATCGACGGGATCGGTCGTGCTGCGTTGCAGCGGTACGCTGAGATCGATTCCTTCATGGTAGACCGCCACGTCACCGATCGAGCCGTCGGGTCGAATCGAATCCGCTTTGATTTCGGGTTCCGGCAGTTGATAGTGAGCAATGGCCAGCGTCGGGTCCTCGGGCACGGAGATTTCAATCTTGTCCTGGTAGAGGTAGGTGCCATCGGCGATTTGCCAGTTGAGGCGCAGGTGGGTGCCGTCTTCTACCTCGGCACTGAGGATATAGGCCTCATCCGGGTCGAGCAGGCGTTCTTCATCGTTGACGTTGTCGAAGAGGGGCTCGGCAGGCGTATCGGTCGTCTGGGCAGGCAGATCCAGCGCCGCCGGCTGGCTTGTCTGTGCTGCCAGGGCCAGGCGAATCTCCTGTTCGTGGGGAGGGAAGCAGATGCCCTGGTCGGCGCAGCCCTGAGAGCGGGCCTTGAGCAGCAGGGTTTCACCCGCGCCTTGTATTCGCCGCAGGGGGATTTCCGCTCTGGCCCGGTCGCGATAGATGGCGACATCGCCGAAAAACTCATCATGTTTGATCTTGGCCTCGGACAGGGTGGCTGCGCCCAGCTCGAAACCCATCCCTTCGGTCTCGAAGCGGATCTTGTCGCGATACATGTAGTAGCCGTCAGCGATGCGCCACTCCACGATCAGCTTGTCATCGTTGCCGGCGCGGCCGGATATCTGGAAGGCCTGATCTGGTAATAGCAGGTCATCCTCGCTCCAGGCGCCTTGCACAGAGGTGACAAGCCCCAGCAAGAGCAGGAACGGAATCAGGATAAATCGGTATTTGTGCATCTCTCCACCCAGTCGAGGTAGCCTTGCAGCCCTTGTTCAACAGGGACTGCGAGGATTTCCGGAAGTTCATAGGGATGTAATGCCCGGAGCGCCGTCTCAACCGCGGTGTAGTGTTGTTGTGTGCTCTTGATCAGCAGCAGTGATTCGTCGGTGAGTTCCAGCTTTCCCTCCCATTCATAAACGGATGTGGCCTGGGGCAGGATATTGACACAGGCGGCGAGTCGTTGCTCCACCAACGACTTCGCCAGGAGCGTTGCCGTTTCCCGGTCCGGTGCGGTGGTGAGGATCAAGAGCAGCGGTGTCGGCATCGGGGGAAAATACACTATCGCCGTTCCCGAGGCAAAGCGGAGGAGGCGTCATGGGGGTTGCTTGTTCTGTCTTTAGCGCGGGCGTAAGCTTTGGCGATGAATCCACTACTGATTTTTCTCTTGTTGTTTGTCGGTATCCCGCTGACGGAACTCTATTTTTTGATCAAGGTAGGGGCGCAGATCGGCGCTTTTTCGACCATTTTTCTCACCGTGTTTACCGCCTTGCTGGGTGGATATATGGTGCGGCGGCAGGGATTTTCGACCCTGATGCGGGTTCGCGAGATGGTGGAGCGAGGAGAGACGCCGGCAATCGAGATGATGGAAGGGGCGGTGCTGCTGATCTGTGGTGTGCTGCTGCTGTTGCCGGGTTTCATCACCGATGCGGTTGGCTTCATCTTTCTGGTGCCACCGTTAAGGCGCTGGTTGTTGACAGCCGGGCTGCAGAGTAGCGGGATCCTGCAGCCGGCGCCTTCCGAGCCCCGGGCTGAAGCGCGCCGGCCGGATGTGATCGAGGGGGAGTTCAAGCGGGAAGAGGACGATAGCGCGTCCCGCTAGCCGCTCCATTGTGCCCGCTTTAGGGATATATCTCCGGGACGAAGGTTTGGTCGGTGATCGGCGGCCTTACATAGCCGGTGCTGCCTGTCCTGTGCGGAAGCTCGATGGGCTCCGGTGTCAGGTCTTTGTAGGGGATCAGGCTCAGCAGATGGGCGATGCAGTTGAGTCGGGCATGCTTCTTGATATCGGAATTGACCACATACCAGGGGGCCTGCTTGATGTCGGTGTGGGCGAACATCTCGTCCTTGGCCCGGGAGTACTCCAGCCAGCGGGAGCGTGACTCCAGGTCCATCGGACTCAGCTTCCAGCGTTTGTGCGGCTCCTCCATGCGGCTCTGGAACCGCCGCTCCTGCTCCTCGTCGGAGACCGAGAACCAGTACTTGACCAGGATGATGCCTGAGCGGACCAGCATGCGTTCGAACTCGGGGCAGGAACGCAGGAACTCCTGATATTCCTCATCGGAACAGAAACCCATCACCTTCTCCACCCCGGCGCGGTTGTACCAGCTGCGGTCGAACAGCACCATCTCTCCCGCGGCGGGTAGATGGGGCGCATAACGCTGGAAGTACCATTGGGTCTTCTCTCGCTCGGTGGGTGCCGGCAGGGCGACCACACGACAGATGCGGGGATTGAGGTGCTGTGTGATGCGTTTGATCACCCCCCCCTTGCCGGCGGCGTCGCGTCCTTCGAATATCACCACCACCTTCAGTCCCTTGTGTTTGATCCACTCCTGCAGCTTGACCAGCTCCAGCTGCAGTTTAAACAGCTCTTTCTCATAAGTTTTGGTGTCGATTCTCTTGATTTTTTTGCTCTTTTCTTTGCTCTCAGACACGCTCACCTCCCGCATCGGTACCCATGGTGGTTAGGAAATGGATTGTGGGTGGGTCTGTTTGCGGTTAGACGATTTCCACCAGCTCGAGTTCGAAGTTGAGGGCCTCGCCTGCCAGTGGGTGGTTGCCGTCAAGAGTGGCCGTCGCGTCAGAGAGAGCGGTAACTACCACATTGAAGCTTTCTCCATTTGGGCTTTGCGCCTGGAGGTGCATTCCCACATGCAGTTCCATCTCCTCGGGGAAGTTTTGCCGAGGGATCTCCTCGACCAGCGCTTCGTTGCGTTCACCATAGGCTTCACTGGCCGGTATATGGACCTGTTTCTGCTCGCCGATCTGCATCCCTTTAACGCCTGCCTCGAAGCCGGAGATGACGCTTTTCTCGCCCAGAGTAAACTCAATCGGCTCGCTGCCTGCCGAGGAGTCGAATGGCGTGCCGTCATCCAGAGTGCCAGTGTAGTGGATGCGGACTGTATCTCCGTCTTGGGCATGTTTCATGGTGAGCCTCCACCTTTTGTTTGGTGTGTAGAACGTTTCATTTAAACATACTCTGCAGGCTGCGTCCGGTGCGGGTAGGGTGGCAGCTCAGAAAATCTCCCCTGGAAGCCTTGACTAACCGGTTTTTGGCCCTATTATTAGCACTCAATTCAGGTGAGTGCTAATAGCGTTTTGCCTGAGCAGAACTAAGAGATCAAGCTTTTAAAACCCTTCTTAAGGAGAATTGAGTCGATGAATATTCGTCCGCTGCACGATCGTGTGATCGTTCGTCGTATGGAAGAAGAGCGCACCAGCCCAGGAGGCATCGTGTTACCCGATGCGGCTACCGAAAAGCCGGTCCAGGGAGAGGTATTGGCTGTCGGCAACGGCAAGGTCACTGAAAGCGGCGAAGTACGCCCGCTGGACGTCAAAGTTGGGGATAAGGTCCTGTTCGGCAAGTACTCCGGTACCGAAGTGAAGGTCGGTGGTGAAGAGGTCCTTGTCATGCGTGAAGAGGACATCATGGGTGTGATCGAGGGCTGAAGCTCCTCTCCCTCTGATACCTATCGGTACAGGCTCCGCCTGCAGACGAATCTCAACAATTTCGAAGGATACAAGACATGAGTGCAAAAGAAGTGAAATTTGGTGACGACGCCCGTCAACGCATGATGAAAGGCGTCAACACTCTGGCCAACGCGGTCAAGGTTACCCTGGGCCCCAAGGGTCGCAACGTGGTGCTGGAGAAGAGCTTCGGCGCCCCTACCGTGACTAAGGACGGCGTCTCCGTGGCCAAGGAGATCGAACTCTCCGACAAGCTGGAGAATATGGGCGCACAGATGGTAAAAGAGGTCTCTTCCCAGACTTCCGATGTGGTCGGTGACGGCACCACCACGGCGACCGTGCTGGCTCAGGCGATGGTGCGCGAAGGCCTCAAGGCTGTCGCTGCCGGTATGAACCCGATGGACCTCAAGCGGGGTATCGACAAAGCTGTCACCTCCGCCGTGGAAGAGCTGAAGAAGATCTCCCGTCCCTGCTCCGACGACAAGGAGATCGCCCAGGTCGGTACCATCTCTGCCAACTCCGATACCAATATCGGTGACATCATCGCCCAGGCAATGCAGAAGGTGGGCAAAGAGGGTGTCATCACCGTGGAAGAGGGTTCCGGTCTGCAGAATGAGCTGGATGTGGTCGAGGGAATGCAGTTCGATCGTGGTTACCTCTCTCCCTACTTCATCACCAACCAGCAGAGCCAGTCCGCCGAGCTGGAAGATCCCTACATCCTGCTGCACGACAAGAAGGTCTCCAATATCCGTGATCTGCTGCCCGTGCTGGAAGGTGTGGCCAAGGCCGGCAAGCCCCTGCTGATCATCGCTGAGGACGTGGAAGGCGAGGCGCTGGCCACCCTGGTGGTCAACACCCTGCGTGGCATCGTCAAAGTGGCCGCGGTAAAGGCGCCCGGTTTCGGCGACCGCCGCAAGGCCATGTTGCAGGATATCGCCATTCTGACCGGTGGCACGGTGATCTCCGAAGAGGTCGGCCTTACCCTGGAGAAGGCTACCCTGGACGATCTGGGTAACGCCAAAAAGGTCACTATCTCCAAGGAAGAGACCACCATCATCGACGGCGCCGGCGTCGAGGGTGATATCAAAGCCCGCGTCGAGCAGATCCGTGCCCAGATCGAAGAGACCTCCTCCGACTACGATCGTGAGAAGCTGCAGGAGCGTGTGGCCAAGCTGGCCGGTGGTGTGGCCGTGATCAAGGTCGGTGCCGCTACCGAGGTGGAGATGAAGGAGAAGAAGGCCCGTGTGGAAGATGCCCTGCACGCCACCCGCGCTGCCGTTGAAGAAGGTGTTGTCCCCGGTGGCGGCGTCGCCCTGGTGCGTGCACTGGAGTCGATTAAGTCGATGACTGGTGACAATCATGATCAGGATGTGGGTATCTCTATCGCCTGCCGTTCCATGGAAGAGCCTCTGCGTCAGATCGTGGCTAATGCCGGTGGCGAGCCCTCCGTGGTACTCGACAAGGTGCGCAATAGCGAAGGCAACTTCGGCTTCAATGCGGGCAATGACGAGTATGGCGATATGATGGAGATGGGTATTCTGGATCCGACCAAGGTAACCCGCTCCGCGTTGCAGAACGCCTCTTCGGTGGCCGGTCTCATGATCACCACCGAGTGCATGATTGCCGATGAGCCCAAGGACGAATCGGCTGGTGCGTCGATGGGCGACATGGGCGGCATGGGCGGTATGGGTGGCATGGGCGGTATGATGTAACCACCCTCCCTCAGTCCAAGCTCCACAATAGAAGAACCCCGCGCCTCTCTGAGGTGCGGGGTTTTTCTTTATTTAAGGAGCCTCTGATCAATTCATGAATTGGCGTGTGACGGCTGAAATGTCCCGGCTCTGCGTTGAAAAGCTTCGCAATAGCGGGCTATTACGTGCGCTTTTCGTCTTGATCCGGAACATTTCATCCCACCACACGCTCGATCCAGAATTAATCAGAGGTTCCTTAACTTTTTAGTCGACATGCCGTTATGTAGATAGATAAGGAAAGTTATTTCACAAAAAGTGCTGGTTAGCTCGAGGTTAAGAAGTCATGCTCAGAAATATCGGCATCTCGATGCGGTTCGTTTTAGCGACTGTCGTGGCGGTCGTTGTGGTCCTTTTCGCCACCCAGTTCACTACTTTCAGCTATATGCGGAACATGTTGCGGTCGGCGGAGCAGAACGAAATTGCCGAGATCTACAAGAATGTGGTTGCCGGTGTCGAATCGGAAGGTCGGCTGGCGCGCGCGATGAGTGCGCTGGTGGCTGGTATTCCGCAGGTTCAACAGGCTTTCGGCGCGCGTGACCGCGCGGCCCTGGAGTCCTACTTCCTTCCCGGTTTTCAGAAGCTCAAAAGCGATTACGGCGTTCGTCAGTTTCAATTCCACGAGCCTCCTGCCACCTCCTTTCTTCGGGTACACAAACCGGCCAAGTTTGGTGATGACCTCTCATCTTTCCGCTTTACGGTGGTAGAGGCCAATCAGGCCCACCAGCCGATCCAGGGGTTGGAAGTGGGTGTGGCTGGCCTGGGTGTGCGTGGTCTGGTGCCCGTTAGCTATCAGGGTAAGCATGTGGGTACCGTGGAGTTCGGCATGTCCTTCGGGCAGGCCTTCTTCGATAGCTACAGCGAACAGCACGGGGTGAAACTGGAGCTCTATATCAAGCGCGAGGGCAGGCTCGACCTTTTTGCCTCCACCATGAAAGACAACGGCCTCATCCCGATGCAGCGTTTGAGCGCCATCGAGCCAGGCGAGCCGCTGTTCGATCAGGGAGAACTTCAGGGTGTACCGGTCTCCTATTATGCAGCCAGCGTGAAAAACTATTCGGGTAAACCGATCGGTGTGATGGTGCTGGCCAAGGACCGCTCTGACTTTGCTTCCGCCTATTCAACCCTGTCCACACTCGTCATCGGTTTGGGGTTGTTCTCCGTGGTGGTGATCGGGGCGCTGGTGTGGCTGATCAGCCGGGGTGTGGTGAAACCGATCAGTGAAGCGGCACTGGCCATGGAGGGTATCGCCTCTGCGGATGGAGATCTCACGGTTCGAATGGATGAAAGTGGCAAGGATGAAGTCTCGCGCTTGTGCCGCAGCTACAATCGCTTTGCGGAAAAGACTGAACGTATGATCGAGAGTGTCGCGCGTGCTGCCGGCAATCTGAGCGCACAGATCGGTGAATTTGCCACCTTGGCCGAGCATACCAAGGCGGGCGTCGATAAACAGCATGAGCAGACCACGCAAGTGGCGACGGCAATGACAGAGATGTCTGCCACGGTACACGACGTGGCGCAGAATACCTCGCAAACGGCCGAGGCCGCCAGAGAGGCGGATGTACAGGCAAATGCCGGTCGAGATGTGGTCAGTTCAGTGACTGGCAGTATCGACACCCTGGCTGCCGAAGTGGGTCGGGCCGTGGAGACAGTGCGTAGTGTGGAGCAGGACAGTGAGCGCATCGGTTCGGTCCTCGATGTGATTCGCGGCATCGCCGATCAGACCAATCTGTTGGCGCTAAACGCGGCCATCGAAGCGGCCCGGGCCGGCGAACAGGGTCGCGGATTCGCCGTGGTGGCGGACGAGGTGCGGACCCTGGCCAAGCGGACCCAGGACTCCACGGAAGAGATTCAGGAGATGATCGAGAGTCTCCAGTCAGGCGTGCGTCAGACCGTACAGGTCATGGAGACCAGCCAGGCGCAGGCCGGCGCGAGTGTCGAGCAGGCGAGCCGGGCGCACGGTGCGCTAGAAGAGATCACACGGGCTGTCGACACCATCACCCAGATGAGTTCACAGATCGCTACTGCGGCCGAAGAGCAGAGTGCGGTGGCAGAGGATATCAACCGTAATATCGTTGAGATCACCCATCTGGCGGACGAAACGTCACGGGATTCGGCAGAGAGCTACACGGCGAGTGGAAAGATGTCGCAAGAGGTCGATCAGCTGATCGGCCTGCTCGGCCAGTTCCAAACCGGCAACGTCCACGCCTCTCAACTGCAGCGGGCGATGGCGGCCCATCTGGGTTGGAAGACCAAAATACGCGGCTTCCTCGATGGCAAGGGGACACTGGATGAGCGGGTCGCGTTCAACCACAACGCCTGCGGGTTCGGTAAATGGCTTAACGAGGTGGGCTTGGCACAGTTCGCCGACATGCCGGAGTTGAAACAAATAGAAAAACCGCATCAGGCGTTGCATGAGCTGATTCGGCGGATCCATGAGCTGAAACAACGGGGCGATATGCAGGCGGCGGAGCGGGAATATGAGCGTGTTGGGCCGCTGTCGGAAGAGATCGTGGCGTTGATGCGTAAACTCGAGGAAAAGATCACCAATCGGTGATATTCAGCGCGCTGCTCCTGATAAAACGGCGCTTCGGCGCCGTTTTTTTTGTTACGCGAGATCCGGGCCGCAGTCCACATTGGCCAGGCCATCGATAAAGACCCGTTTATTTTCGCTGTAGTCGACCGGAACGTCGACCAGATGGACGCCCCCCTCCCGGTAGGCCTGCCCCAGGATCGGCAGTAGCTGATCAGTGGCCTCGATGCGGTGGCCTTGGGCGCCATAGCTGTTGGCATAGGCGACGAAATCGGGGTTGCCGAGCTCCAGTCCCCAGTCGTGAAAGCCGCCTGCCGCCTGCTTCCAGCGGATCATGCCGTAGGCGTCGTCGCGGATCACCAACACCACCAGATTGAGCCTGAGGCGGACTGCGGTTTCCATCTCCTGGCTGTTCATCATGAAGCCGCCGTCGCCGCAGATCGCCATCACCCGGCGATGAGGGTAGAGCATCGCCGCCATCATCGCCGACGGCAGGCCGGCACCCATGGTCGCCAGGGCGTTGTCGAGCAGCACCGTATTGTGGTGCTGTGACAGATAGCTGCGGGCGAACCAGATCTTGTACATGCCGTTGTCCAGCGCAATGATGCCATCCTTCGGCATCACCCGTCGCACGTCGGCCACGATGCGCTGGGGGATCAGGGGATAGGCTGGGTCGTCGGCGCCGAGGAAGATCTCCCGCTTTATCCGCTTGCGGATCTGCATGAAGTAGTTGAAGTCGTGTCGCGGCACCGGATCCATCAACTCGGTGAGACGGCTGAAGGTGCTGCCGATGTCGCCCACCAGTTCGAGTTGAGGGAAGTAGACCTCGTCCACCTCGGCCGAGTTGAAGTTGACGTGGATGACCTGCTTGCCGCCGGGGGTCATGAAAAAGGGGGGTTTCTCCACTACATCGTGGCCTGCGTTGATGACCAGATCGGCGGTGTCTATGGCGCAGTGAACATAGTCGCCGGAGGAGAGGGCCGCCGTACCTATGTATTGCTCATGGAATCCGCCGACCACTCCCTTTCCCATCTGGGTGTTGAAAAAAGGGATGCCGGTCTTCTCGACGAAATCCTGTAGTGGTTTGAAGACCTGCTTGCGATTGGCGCCAGCACCCACCAGCAGCAGCGGGTGTTTGGCGTTGCGGATCATCTCCACTGCGCGTGCCAGGGCCCCTTCGTCGGCATCGGGGCGGCAGGGCCGGCTGGCGGCGAAGAGCATCGCCTCATCGGCGCGCTCGGCGGCGATATCCTCCGGCAGCTCCAGATGGACCGCGCCGGGGCGCTCCTCGGCGGCCAGGCGGAAAGCCTCTCGCACCAGGCTGGGGATGGTGTTGACGTTGACGATCTGTTTGGCGAACTTGGTGATCGGCCGCATCATGCCGACCACATCGATGATCTGAAAGCGCGCCTGCTTGCTCCTCTTGATCGGTTTCTGACCGGTAATCATCAACATCGGCATGGCGCCGAGCTGGGCATAGGCGGCGGCCGTCACCAGATTGGTCGCTCCCGGGCCCAGGGTGGCGAGGCAGACCCCGGGTTTGCCGGTCAAACGACCATAGGTGGCGGCCATGAAGCCGGCGGCCTGTTCATGGCGGGTCAGGATCAGTTTGATGGGTGAACTGCGCAGGGATTCGAGCAGGTCGAGATTCTCCTCCCCCGGTATGCCGAAGATGTACTCCACCCCTTCATTTTCCAAGGCGGCAACGAAGAGGTCGGAGGCTTTGATGTTCTTCAGGATCTGCATGGGAACTCGAAGGTTGCCTCCCGTATTGAAGTGACTTGGGGCGCAGGCGGCCGATCTGTCAGCGGGTAGGAACCAGGCCCTGGCAAGCCTTTGCTGATAGACTGACAGTGTACAACGACTCCGCGGCGGTTCAATCAATTCCCCAGTCACGCGAAGGTTACACTTGGCCTGTTTTGGTTAGACTCGCCATCACATCTATTTTCGAGAAAGTCTGTGAATCCACAACAAGAAGCGGAAAGGCAATGGCAGCAATGGTGTGACGCGTTGGCACAGGTAGATGCCACCCCGCCACAAGCGGCCGCGTTTCGTGAGACCCTGCTAAGGGTATTCGAGGCAAGCGATTACGTAGCCCAAGCCGCGCTACGTTACATCGATCTGCTTCCCGAGCTGCTGCATCGAGGGGATCTGGAGCGTAGTTATACAGAGGGCGAATACAAAGCACGCTTGGCGGACTTGTTGGCCCAGGTCACTGACGAGGCCGCTCTCTTCCGGCAACTGAGACTGTTTCGCCGCCGGGAGATGGTGCGCATCATCTGGCGGGATATCACGTTAATGGCCCCTCTCGGTGAGACCCTGGAGGATCTTTCCGCGCTCGCCGACGCCTCTATTCAGCACGCGCTGGATCAACTCTATGCCTGGACCGCAGCGGAGATGGGAACACCGCGCAATAGCCAGGGCGAGGCCCAATCATTGGTGGTGCTGGGTATGGGCAAGCTGGGTGCCCGCGAGCTCAATCTCTCCTCCGATATCGATCTGATTTTCGCATATCCTGAAACAGGCCATACCGACGGACCCCGTGGTCCCACCAATGAACAGTTTTTCATTCGTCTCTGCCAGCGTTTGGTACAGGCACTGGACAACCATACCGCGGAGGGGTTCGTGTTCCGTGTCGATACCCGCCTGCGCCCCTTCGGCAGTGTCGGTCCCCTGGCTATGAATTTCAGCGCCATGGAGAGCTACTACGGCTCTCAGGCGCGGGAGTGGGAACGTTACGCCATGATCAAGGCGCGAGTGGTGGCGGGGGACCAGCTGGCGGGAGAGGAGTTGATGGCCATGCTGCGCCCCTTCGTCTATCGCCGATATCTTGACTTCGGTGCCATCGAGTCGTTGCGTGAGATGAAGCAGTTGATCAGCAGAGAGCTGCACAAGAAGGGCATGGAGGCCAATATCAAGCTGGGCCCCGGTGGCATTCGCGAGATCGAGTTCATCGGTCAGGCCTTCCAATTGATTCGTGGTGGCCGCGACAAGGCGTTGCAGATCCGTCCCATTCTGAAGGTGCTGCAGATACTGCAGGATGCCGGTTTGATGCCCGACTATGTGGTGCGGGAGCTGACCGAGGCCTACACTTTTCTGCGCCTGGTGGAGAACCGTATCCAGGCCTGGCAGGACCGGCAGACCCACCTGTTGCCGAGCGATGAGGGGGGGCGTCAGCGGCTGGCCCGTTCCATGGGGCATGAATCCTGGGAGCTCTTCGAGCCGCTTCTGGAGGGCCATCGCAAGCGGGTACAGGGTCACTTCGATATGGTTTTCGCCACGCCCCATACCGAGAGTGAGGCGGATAGTCAGCCTCTCGCCGGTGTCTGGCTGGAGACAGTGGACGAGGAGCAGGCCATGGCCGCCCTCAAAGCCGCCGGTTTTGCAGATGGGTCCGCTGCCCTGTTACTGCTGGAGACCTTTCGCGGCACTCACGCTTGTCGACAGCTCAGCACCAAGGGTCGTGAACGGCTCGACCAGCTGATGCCGCTGTTGTTGGAGGCGGTCGGGAGTTCGGAGAGGGCCGACATCGCGCTGCAGCGGGTGCTGGCGTTGCTGGAGGCGGTGGTGCGGCGAACTGCCTATATCGCCCTGCTGGTGGAGAACCCGATGGTGCTTTCCCAGCTGGTCAAGCTGACCGGCATCAGCCCGTGGATCGCCAACCTGCTGACGCGCCATCCGATCCTGCTCGATGAGCTGCTCGATCCGCGTCGGCTCTATTCACCGCTCAAACGAGACCCGCTATCGGCCGAGCTGGCCACCCAGCTGGCCTATATCGACGAGGCGGACTTGGAGAGCCAGATGGAGCGACTGCGCCAGTTCGCCCAGAGCAATATGCTGCGGGTGGCGGCGGCCGACATCACCAGTCAGATTCCACTCATGGTGGTCAGCGACTACCTCACCTGGATTGCCGAGAGCGTGATCGAGCAGGTCATCGGCCTGGCCTTTCGCGAACTCGAAAGGCGCCACGGTCGTCCCCCCGGCTTGGCGCCGGAGGAGATCGGATTTGCCGTGATCGGTTACGGCAAGCTGGGTGGCATCGAGCTGGGTTATGGCTCCGATCTGGACATGGTCTTTGTGCATGGCTGTAGCGACCGCAATGCCATGACCGATGGCCCGAAACCGGTTTCAGTGGATGTCTTCTATGCCCGCATGGCCCGGCGCATCATCCACCTGATGAGTACCCGTACTCCATCGGGAATCCTCTACGAGGTGGACATGCGGCTGCGCCCCAATGGTAACTCGGGAATGATGGTCAGTTCGCTGGATACCTTTGAGACCTATCAACGCAACAATGCCTGGACCTGGGAGCACCAGGCGCTGATTCGAGCCCGGGTGGTGGCTGGCGATGAGCGGGTGAAAAAGCATTTCGATATCATTCGGCGGGAGATCATCGGTCGCAAGAGAGATGCCGAGAAGCTGCGGGAAGAAGTGGTGGAGATGCGAGAAAAGATGCGTGCCAGCCTGGACAAGAGCACCCAGCAGCTGTTCGATCTGAAGCAGGGTGTCGGCGGTATCGTCGATATCGAATTTATGGTTCAATACACGGTCCTTCGGTGGTCCTATGAGCACCCGGACCTACTGGTCTGGAGCGATAATATCCGCCTGTTGGAGACCCTGTCGAGGCTTGGCCTGTTGAGTGATCACGCGGCGGAGCGGCTGATGGGGGTCTACAAGGTCCTGCGCGCGGCCTACCACCGGAGTGCGCTGCAGGATCAACCGCCCCTGGTGGACAACGAAAAGTTGGCCGAAGAGCGGGCGCTGGTGCAGGATATCTGGTCCTGTCTGATGTTAGAGCCTGTCAACAGGTCCTAGAACAAAAGAGTTAAGAAGAGACGTTCCCATGATGTCGACAATGGCAGACCGCGACGGAGTCATCTGGCTGGATGGCGAAATGGTCCCCTGGCGCGAGGCGAAGACCCACGTGCTTACCCACACCCTGCACTACGGTATGGGTGTATTCGAAGGTGTGCGGGCTTACCACGCCGAACAGGGTACCGCCATCTTCCGCCTGCAGGAGCATACCGACCGGCTGTTCCGCTCGGCCCACATCCTCAACATGCCGATGCCCTTCGACCGAGACACCCTCAATGCGGCGCAGAAGGCGGCGGTGCGCGAGAACAATCTCGACTCGGCCTACATCCGGCCCATGTGCTTCTACGGCTCCGAGGGAATGGGGCTGCGTGCCGACAATCTCAAGGTCCACTGTATGGTGGCGGCCTGGGAGTGGGGTGCCTACCTGGGCGCCGAAAACATGGAGAAGGGCATCCGTATCCGGGTCTCCTCCTTCACCCGCCACCATGTCAACATCACCATGTGCCGGGCCAAGGCCAACGGCAACTACATGAACTCCATGCTGGCCCTGCAGGAAGCGCTGCACGACGGCTATGATGAGGCACTGCTGCTGGACGCCGAGGGCTATGTCATGGAGGGTTCCGGCGAGAACATCTTCATCGTCCGTGACGGGGTTCTCTATACCCCGGATTTGACCTCGGCGCTCGATGGCATCACCCGCAAGACGGTGATCGAGCTGGCTCAGGAGATGGGTTATCGGGTGGTCGAGAAACGCATCACCCGCGACGAGGTCTACATCGCCGACGAGGCCTTCTTTACCGGCACCGCGGCGGAGGTGACGCCGATCCGGGAGGTCGACAACCGACCCATCGGCAGCGGCACCCGCGGGCCGATCACAGAGAAGCTGCAGAAGACCTATTTCGATCTGGTCCATGGCCGACTCGACATTCATCAGGATTGGCTGGCGCTGGTTTGAGGAGAAATGAACATGACCCAGGCAGAACAGCAAACCCCGCAACGGGAAGCCATCAAAGTCACCCGCAACGACCTGCCTCTGAGTTGCCCGCGTCCGGGCGACTCCTCAGCGGGACTGCATCCACGGGTCTATCTGCCGATTGAAAAGACCGGTACCGCAGCCTGTCCCTACTGCGGGACTCGCTATCAGCTCTCCGATTGACCACGCTGCTGCGTGAGTGCCAGGGCCCGTTAATATAACGTCGGCGCCGGGCTCCGCATCGTGTTAACAGGCAAAAATACGCGCATCCTGATCGTCGGCCCCTCCTGGGCTGGCGATATGGTGATGGCGCAAGTCCTGTTCAAAGCGATCAAGCGCCGCCAGCCGACAGCTGTCATCGATGTACTGGCGCCTGCCTGGAGCCGACCCCTGCTTCAGCATATGCCGGAAGTCAGCGGCATCATTGAGCTGCCTTTCGGACACGGCGAGTTGGGTCTGGCCAGACGTTGGCGGCTCGGTCGTTCGTTGCGGACCGCAGGCTATGATCAGGCGATTCTGCTACCCAACTCCCTGAAGTCCGCGTTGGTCCCGTTGTTTGCCGGCATCCCCCTGCGTACCGGTTGGATCGGCGAGAGTCGCTTTGGACTGCTCAACGACATCCGGCGTCTGGATAAAGAACGCCTGCCGATGATGGTTCAGCGATTCGTCGCCCTGGCCGTTCCCGCTGATGCCGATGAACTGCCACTGATCGAACCGCCGAGTCTGCAGCTGGATGCAAACGAGGTGGAAGCCACACGCCAGGCCTTGGGCCTCTCCGCCGATGGTGCTCGGGTATTGGCCCTCTGCCCCGGGGCCGAGTTCGGTCCCGCCAAGCGCTGGCCGGCTACGAGCTATGCCGAAGTGGCACACCACTATCTACAACTGGGCTGGCAGATCTGGCTCTTCGGTTCCGCCAAAGACAGAGAGGTCTGCACGGAGATCAACCGGCAGCTCGATGGACAGGCTACCGATCTGAGCGGTCGCACCTCGCTGGCGCAGGCGGTGGCCCTGCTCTCGCTGGCCGACGCGGCGGTGAGCAACGATTCGGGTCTGATGCATGTGGCGGCCGCCCTGCAGCGACCGTTGGTGGCGGTATACGGTTCCACCGACCCGGGATTCACACCGCCGCTCAACAGCAATGCAGCTATCGTACGGCTCGGTCTGGAGTGTAGTCCCTGTTTCAAGCGGGAGTGCCCATTGGGCCATCTCAATTGCCTCACTCAGCTGCCGGCTTCGCAGGTCATCGCCGCATTGGAAGTGCTGCTGACATGAAGGTTCTGGTGATCAAAACCTCATCGCTGGGGGATGTCATTCACACCCTGCCGGCGCTGACCGATGCCGCCAGCGCACTCTCCGGGATTCGTTTCGATTGGGTGGTCGAGGAGGCCTTTGCGGAGATTCCGGGCTGGCATCCCGCGATCGAGCGGGTGATACCCGTCGCTCTGCGGCGCTGGCGCAAAGCCCCCTGGCGGGCCTGGCGCAGCGGTGAATGGCGAGCGTTCCGGCAGGCTTTGGGGGCACGGCACTATGATCGGGTGATCGACGCCCAGGGCCTGTTGAAGAGTGCCTTCATCACCCGCCTGATTCAGACTCCCAGCTTTGGCCTCGATCGGCATTCGGCGCGGGAATCCCTGGCGGCCGGTTTTTACGCCCATCCCTTGTCGGTAGCCAAGGGCCGGCACGCCATCGAACGGACCCGGCAGCTTTTTGCCCAGGCGCTGGATTACTCCCTCGAGTCGCGGCCACTGAACTATGGGCTGGACCTTGGGAGGCTGCCCAAGTTCAGTTTCTCCTCTCCCTACCTGGTCTTCCTGCACGGCACTACCTGGCCCAGCAAGCACTATCCCGATGGACACTGGGAGAGGCTTGTCGCACTGGCCGGAGAGGCGGGTTACCGGGTGCTGTTGCCCTGGGGTAACACACAGGAGCGCGCGCGCGCGGAGGGGTTGGCCAGCACACAGGCAGCCGCTGAAGCCCTGCCGAAGCTGAAGCTGAGTGAGCTTGCCGGTGTGCTGGCGCAGGCGACGGGGGTGGTCGGGGTCGACACCGGTTTGGCGCATCTGGCCTCGGCGCTGGAAAAGCCGGGGGTGTTCCTCTATGGGCCGACAAATATTCAGTTAACCGGCGTTCTGGGCCAAGGGCAGCGGACGCTACAGACCGACCTGGAGTGCGTGCCCTGTCTCAAGCGGCGCTGCCCACGCCGGGACTCCAGCAACGGTGAACCCGTCTGCCTGCAGCAGCTCTCACCTGAACAGGTATTCAGGGCG
>JBNKOL010000043.1:0-48727 GCA_050294655.1 Sedimenticolaceae bacterium | reverse complement strand
CCTGCGTTGCAGTTCTTGACAAGGGCTTGCCATTGCCTGCGAACTGCGCCTTGTACCCCAAGGGCACTTCCTTCGGGGCGTCTTGGGAAATTTGGGGGCTTCTGATTTCCTGCTGCAGTATAGGACACTACACTAGGGCCTTGTGGATTTATGTTAACAGGCCCTGGCACGTAAGTTATATGGCTTAATGCCTGCCTGAAAGAGAGATAAGATGAAGGCGATGATCTTGGCGGCCGGCCGTGGCGAGCGTATGCGGCCCTTGACCGACAGCCTGCCCAAGCCGCTGCTGATCGTGGCAGGCAAGCCCCTAGTCGCGCACCACATCGAGCGTCTTGCCGCAGCCGGTATCCGGCAGCTGGTGATCAATCACGCCCATCTGGGTGAGATGATTGAAGCACAGCTAGGTGACGGCGGCGCCTGGGGTGTGGAGATCCAATATTCGGCTGAAGAAACCGCCTTGGAGACCGGCGGTGGGATTTTTCGTGCGCTACCCTTACTAGGAGAGGCCCCGTTTCTGGTGGTGAATGGGGATGTCTGGTGCGATGTGGATTTCAGTCGCTTGCAATTGCCTCCGGGGATGCTGGCCCACTTGCTGCTGGTACCCAATCCAGCTCACCATCCGGGGGGTGATTTCGTGCTGCAGGGAGAGCGGGTGATCGATACTGAGGGAGAGCGCCTTACCTTCGGCGGCATCGGTGTCTATCATCCGCAACTCTTCACAGCCTGTCAGCCTGGAGCCTTTCCTTTGGCGCCCCTGCTGAGAGCGGCCATGGTCGAGGGAAAAGTCAGCGGTGTCCGCCATCAGGGATACTGGGTCGATGTGGGCACGCCTGAACGGTTGCGTAGCCTGGATAAGCGGCTTCGAGGTACTTGAATCTATGGGACAGGAGATACCCTCCAGCCAGTTTACTGAAGAGGACTTCGCTGAGTTTACACGGCGCCTCGAGGCGGAGACGGAACTGCTCGCCCAGTGGTTTGAGGAGGGTATCTTTTCCCGACAGGGAAGCCGATGTGGCATGGAGCTGGAGGCCTGCCTGCTCTTTGACAATGGCGATCCCGCGCCTCGCAATCAGCTGTTCATGGAACAGTTCGATGAACCGCTTGTGGTGCCGGAACTGGCCACCTTCAATCTTGAACTCAACAGCCGGGTTCGCCCGTTGCAGGGTGATGTGTTCCGCCACATGGCGCGTGAGCTGACAGACCTTTGGGGGCGGTGTAACCAACGAGCCGACAGCCTGGACCTGCGCATGGGCATGATCGGCGTGCTGCCGACACTGCAGCAGTCTTCCCTCAGTCTTGCCAACATGTCGCCCCTGAACCGCTATCGGGCGCTCAACAAGCAGATATTTCGCCTGCGCAATGGCCAGTCGGTCCGGCTCCATATCGAGGGGAGGGAGTCGCTCCATCTGGAGCACGAAGATGTGATGCTGGAGTCGGCGGCTACCTCGTTCCAGATCCACCTGCAGGTGGATATCGCGCAGGCCGCCGCGCTCTATAACCTCTCCAAGATTGTCTCTGCGCCGATGGTCGCCGTAAGCGCCAATTCGCCCTATCTGTTCGGGCGCGACCTGTGGGACGAGACACGCATTCCTCTGTTTGAGCAGGCGATCTCCGTGGGCGCGTCCGATCTGACCAAGCGGGTCAGTTTCGGCATCCGCTATGTCTACACCTCGATGATGGAGAATTTTACCGCTAATCTGCTGCGCTATCCGGTATTGTTGCCACTGCTGATGGACGAGCCAACCGAGAAGCTGCCGCACCTGCGACTGCACAACGGCACCATCTGGCGCTGGAACCGCCCCCTGATAGGTTTTGACGAACGGGGAGTACCCCATCTGCGTATCGAACACAGGGTGCAGCCGGCGGGTCCCAGTATCGTCGATTCCATTGCTAATAGCGCATTCTATTTCGGCTTGGTCATTGGCCTGCTGGAGCAGGTGAAGAATCCGACACAGCGGTTGGACTTCGACCATGCCCGAGGCAATTTCTACCTTGCTGCACGCGAGGGTCTGGCGGCCGAGGTGGTCTGGTTCGATGAGCAACGGGTTGCGCTCGACCAGCTGGTGATTGACCAGTTGTTGCCCATAGCGCGGTCGGGGCTTGCCCGTCTAACGGTGGATGCGGACGAGATCGACCACTGGCTGGGTATCATTGAACAGCGGGTGGTGAAACACCAGACCGGCGCCGCCTGGCAGCGTGCCTGGGTAGGGCGTCATGGACGGGAGTTTCATGGGCTGATGCAGGAGTATCTGGCGCATCAGGAGAGTGGTAGAGCCGTGCATGAATGGCCGGTGTAACCTGGGAAGCGTGATCATGTTACAGGAGATTGAGCATCTGCCGGAGTGGCTGTTGCAGGTAGAGGCGGATCAACTGGCCGAGGTGCTGGACGGGCCGACGCTGATGCATCTGCCGGGTCTGCGACCAGAGCCCCTGTTCGTCTCCGTCTTGATGCACGGCAACGAGACCGTCGGTTGGGAGGCGGTCAGGCGTCTGCTTGCCCGCTATAAGGGTGGACAGCAGCTGCCAAGGGCAATGAGCCTCTTCATCGGCAATGTGGAAGCGGCCGCCAGGGGGGTGCGCCGGATGTCGGGCCAGCCCGACTACAATCGGGTCTGGCCCAGTTGTGAAGCTGAGGCAAGTCCTGAACGGCGGATGATGGCTCGGGTGGTTGATATCATGCGCCCGCGCAAGCCCTTCGCCAGTATCGACGTGCACAACAATACCGGCCTCAATCCCCACTATGCCTGCGTCAATCGTTTAGATACGGCGTTTCTCCATCTGGCGCTGCTGTTCAGTCGCACCGTGGTCTATTTTCTACGCCCCAGAGGTGTTCAATCGATGGCCTTCGCCGAGCTCTGCCCGGCGGTCACCCTGGAGTGTGGCAAGGTCGGACAGGTGCACGGTGTGGAGCACGCAGAAGAGTACCTGAGCGCCTGCCTGCACCTCTCGGAGCACCCGCAACACCCGGTATCGCACCAGGATATCGATCTCTTCCATACCGTGGCCCGGGTCACGGTGTCACCCCAGGCGCGCATCGGTTTTGCCCCGGCCGCGGGAGATATTGTGTTCGAACCGGATCTTGATCGGCTCAACTTCCAGGAATTGCCGGTGGGTACCTCCTTCGGGCGCATCAACGGCGCAGGGCTGGGTTTGCTGGATGTGAGAGACGAACAGGGGCGGGATGTGCGTGGTGATTACTTCGCTATCGATGATGGCCAGCTGTTACTGCAGCGTAGCGTGATGCCCTCCATGCTGACCAAGGATATCGATGTCATCCGACAAGACTGTCTCTGTTATCTGATGGAGCGCTACGGCGATCATCTTTCAACATGACCGAGTCAGGCGATACCTTTGTTCGGTAGAGTTTACACAATGATTTAACGGTTTTAAGACTTGCCGGCGGCGAGTAAAGGTATGACGCAGACGTGTATTTCAGGCGGGATGGGGCTCTCTATCCTGGCTATCGGTAGTAAAGGGATGGCGATAACAACCGCAATGCAATGTTTATTAACGACAATATATGCATTCTTTAGCGGGAGATCATCTGTCCACCATTAAACAGCTTATTCTGTCATGGTTAAAAGAACACAACTAAGACTATGGTAATTAGGAATTAAACAGGAGATTAAAGGATTATCGGTTCTCAATTCTTCCGGCAGAGGCGTCGATATATTTTACACGTTACCTTAACCGTCCTTAAGCTATTTACTCAGTAACCTACTGGACGAGATGATGATTTTTGTGATTGGCATCTTGCTTGCCTGATATTTAGTGGCAAAGCCACACTATCGGAATTGAGATCATGAAAACGACACTTATCTACTCCAAACGGCTGTTGTTAGTATTGGCTTCGTTGCTGGTTAGCTTTCAGGCACAAGCCCTGATGCTGGGACCAGGCGATGCGGATGCCAGCACAACCGATAACTCCAACCTCAACACACTAAGTGAGATTAACACGGCTTTTGGTACAAGCTACTCGGATCTGATGTTGCTATGGAAAGGTGAGACAGATAAGGGATCTGCAGGTCAGGATGGCTCGCTGGAGGACTCCTATTTATGGAATGCGGACTCCCCCGCTAATGGCGGAACCATCGACTATGTAGGGGGAGAGCCGGCTGCAAGTTGCCCAACCTGTCTCCTTATCGTCAAGGATGGCAACTCGGAGATAGCTCAGTATCTCTTTGATCTGGGCAATTGGGATGGAACTGAGCAGATCATGCTGAGTGGATTTTGGCCAGACAAGCGGGACGCCATCTCCAATGTGGCGATCTGGGGCGGTATGGCCCAGATTCCCGAGCCCGGCGCACTGATGCTGTTGAGCCTGGGTCTTTTGGGCCTCTTCTTCGGCAGGAAGTGTAAGTCTGTCTAGTTCGAGACCCCTCAAGCGTGGTGAAAACCCAGCTTCGGCTGGGTTTTTTTATACCTGGATTATTTGAGTCGGTACCAGAGTGTGCCGATGAGTTCATGTAGCGCGTCGACGCTCTCATGGAGGGCTTTGGCGCTGGGCAGGTAGCGTTCAAGGGGGGAGACTTCCTGGGTGACGATGGAGCGGAAGCTTGTGGGGGCGGGAGTGGGTTCGATGCCGTTGCGGCGGAAGGCGTAGAGGGAACGGCTCATGTGGCCTGCATCGGTGACCAAAATGATGCGTTCGATCCCCCGTTGCTTCATCAACTGGGCGGTGTAGCGGGCGTTCTCCCAAGTGGTGTTACTGCGCCGCTCGATCTCCAGCACGCTCACGCCGAACTCGTCCTGTAGCAGGTCGCGGGCGATAACGGCCTCAGCCTCACCGACCGCGCCGGGGTTTCCTCCGCTGGGGATCAGGGGTAGACCGGTTTCCCGGGAGAGTTTGGCAGCGTAGCGTAGACGGGCGAGTGAGCGGGGACTGATTGTGTCACCGGTATACTCCGGCGTATTGAGATCCCGTCCGCCCCCCAGGACCACGATCGCCTGCGGCTGATCCGCCGCAATGCGCTCCGCCGTGATGACGGGTTCCCTCTCCAGTGACAGATAGAGCAGATCGGCGGTTAGCGGCAGGCTCAAGATGAGGAGCAGAATCAGGCTCGATGCCAGCAGACGGCGACCGAGCTTCATGCGCCACAACAGCAGGCCGGTCAAACCGAGCAGCAACAGCCCGCCTGGCGGTAGCACAACAGCTTCGATCAGCCGGCTGGTGGCGACGTCCATGGCCTATTGATCGAGCAGCGGATTGGCCTGCAGGTCGGCGTGGTAGGAGGAGCGCACCATGGGTCCGCTGGCGACACGGGTAAAGCCCATCGCTTCGGCCTCGCGTCGAAAGGCTTCGAACTCCTTGGGGGTGACGAAGCGCTCTACCGGAAGGTGTTCGCGACTGGGTTGCAGGTACTGCCCCAGGGTCAACATTTCGCAGCCGTGGGCGCGTAGGTCCTGCAGGACCTGGAGAATCTCCTGCTCGGCCTCGCCGAGTCCCAGCATCAGCCCCGATTTGGTCGGCACCCCGGGCTGGCGTGCCTTGAAGGCCCTGAGCAGTTCGAGAGAGCCCTGGTAGTCTGCGCCGGGGCGGGCCTGTCTGTAGAGACGGGGTACGGTCTCCAAGTTGTGGTTGAAGATATCGGGCGGATGGTCGTCGAGGGCTTCCAGGGCAGTGGCGACGCGACCGCGGAAGTCGGGTACCAGGATCTCCACCCTGGTCTCCGGCATTCGCTCCCGTATGGCCGCGATACAGTCGGCGAAATGGCCGGCGCCGCCGTCCCGCAGGTCGTCGCGATCCACGGAGGTGATTACCACGTATCTCAGCTGCATGTGGGCGATGGCATCGGCCAGTTGTACTGGTTCTTCGGCATCGAGTGGCAGTGGTTTGCCGTGGGCTACATCGCAGAAGGGGCAGCGTCGGGTGCAGATATCGCCCATGATCATGAAGGTGGCGGTGCCGTGCTGGAAACATTCACCGAGATTGGGACAGGCGGCCTCTTCACAGACCGAACTGAGTCCCTTCTCGCGCAGGATGCGACGAATACGGGTGACCTGCTTGCCCATCGGCGCCTTGGCGCGGATCCATTTGGGTTTGCGCGGCAATGACTCCTGATGCTCGACCTTGACTGGAATGCGGGCAAGCTTCGTCTTTCCCCGCTGATGGCTCTCCGGGGTGGAGCGTGATGGGGGTTGGTGATCGTTGGCGCCGCTCATGGGATGACTGATTCCGGACTGTGGTGAGATTCGAATTCGAGAGTGTAGCCCAAACCGTGGGCCAGGTGTCGCGCCAATTCCTGTTGAACCCTGGGTAAATTCACGTCACGAACCAGCTCGGAGAGTTGGGTGACGCGAAGACCCGGATAGCCGCAGGGGTTGATACGGCTAAAGGGGGAGAGGTCCATGGCGACATTGAGGCTGAATCCGTGGAAGCTGTGGCCGTGTCGCACGCGCAGGCCGATGGAGGCGATTTTGGCCTCATTCACATAGACCCCTGGGGCATCCCGACGGGCAACGGCGTGGATGCCGTCGGCTGCCAGTAGTTCGATCACGGTCTGCTCCAGCAGGCTCACCAACCCCCGCACGCCGAGTTCGGCGCGTCGCAGGTCGAGCAGCAGATAGCCTATCAGTTGCCCGGGGCCGTGATAGGTCACCTGACCGCCGCGATCGGTTTTCACCACCGGGATGTCACCGGGATCGAGCAGATGTTCGGACTTACCGGCCTGGCCCAGGGTGAAAACGGGAGGATGTTCCAGCAACCAGAACTGATCGGGGCTGGCGTCATCACGCCGGTCGGTATACTCCTGCATCGCCTGCCAGGTTTCGGCATAGGGCTGCAGGCCGAGGTGCTTGACGATCAGGGTGCCGGCGTAGGGCATTATGTGATTATGTATTGTGAATTGTGAATTTTGAATTGGATGAGTGCGCAGGGCGCACGCTGGTTTCGATCGTTTACACAATTCAAAATTAATAATTCAAAAATCATAACTGATTCAGAGTGCCATCACGACCTTTTCATGGGCCGTGAGATCAAGGTAGATGGCGTCGATCTGCGATTTGCTTTCGGCTCGCAGCGTCACGGTCACCGATACCCATTTGCCGCCCTTGCTTGGCCGGCTGCTGACGGCGCCCTCCTGCAGATCGGGGGCGTGCTTGCGTACCAGCTCCACTACCAGCATGTCGAATCCCGGTTCTGCCCGACCCATGACCTTGATCGGGAACTCGCAGGGGAAATCGAGCAGGGTCTCTTCGTGTTCGCCCATGGGGTCACTCCAGCCAGAGCAGGGCGCTGTCCTTGATCTGCTGCCAGAAGTTGCCGTCGGCCACCCCTTTGAGGGCGATCAGGTCGGCGGTTGCGACCGCTTCGCCATCAAGGGTCACATGCACCTGTCCGAGAACCTCACCCTGGGCGATTGGGGCCATGATTTTCGGCGCGATCTCCAGCTTGGCGTCCAGGTTTTCATACTGGTGGCGCGGGATGGTTACAGTCAGGTCCTGAGCGAGGCCCAGGGGCAGCATTTCATTCTCACCCTTCCAGATGCGGGCCCGGTTGAGAACCTCACCGGCGGAGTAGAGCTGGTGCGTTTCGTAGAATCGGAATCCGTAGTTGAGCAGGCTCTGGCTTGCCTTGGCGCGGGCCTCCTCGCTGTTGGCGCCCATCACCACGGAGACCAGCCGCATGTTGTCGCGCAGGGCGGAGGATACCAGACAGTAGCCGGCGGCTTCTGTGTGGCCGGTCTTCATGCCATCAACCGTTTCGTCCCGCCACAGCAGCTTGTTCCGGTTGTGCTGTTTGATGTCGTTGAAGACGAAGGATTTTTCACGATACCAAGGGTAGTACTCCGGGTGCTCTCCAATGGTGGCAATGGCGGCTTTGGCGATATCGGTCGCTGTGGTGTAGTGGTCCTCGTGCGGCAGGCCGGTACTGTTGACAAAGTGGGTGTTGGTCATGCCGAGGCGGTGGGCGTGGCTGTTCATCAGCTCGGCAAATGTCTCTTCGCTGCCGGCGATGTGCTCAGCCAAGGCTACGCAGGCGTCGTTACCGGACTGGATGATCATCCCTTTGATGAGGTCGGTTATTTTGACCCGTTTGCCGACCTCGACGAACATGCGCGACCCTTTTGTGCGCCATGCCTTTTCACTGATCAATACCGTATCTTCCAGATGTATGTTGCCTTGCTTGAGCTCCCGGAAGACGGTGTAGGCGGTCATGATCTTGGTCAGACTGGCCGGCTCCAGCCGTTGATCGGCATTCTTCTGCGCCAGGATCTTGCCGCTGTGGAAGTCGACCAGCAGATAACCGGAAGCAGCCACGTCCGGTGGCGCCGGAATCGGAGCTGCAGCCTGCAAGGGTAGCCAGCAGAGAGCAACAAAGAGGGGAATCAGGGTTTTCAACAGGTTGTGCAAGGCGGTCATTTGTCTCGGAGTTATTTGATGGCGCAGGGCGTATTGTATTGAACCGGTCTGACTCAAGGCAATCTAGCGGATCACAACATGGGGATCGCGGATACCCAGCTGGTCCAATTGCTGTGTCAGGTGATCAGCCAGCTCGACGCTGGCAATGGGGCCGACCTGTACCCGGTAGACTGGGGTTGTGGCGGCGGCGGTCTCTTGTATGAGTACGCTGACTTTCAATTGTTCCTCGATGCGCTGTTTCAGCCGGTCGGCGTTGTTGGCGCTGCCAAAGGCGCCGACCTGGAGAAACAGCTCGGGTAGCTCCTTGGTCAATGGTGGTTCCACTTTGACCGGTTCCGGTTTGGCGACGCGAAGTGGTGTGCTGGGGTCAATGGCCGCTACCTCCACCAGCCCTGTGCCCTCACCGACAATACCCAGCTTCCAGGCGGCGGTATAGGAGAGGTCGATCAGTCGGTTGTCGTGAAAGGGGCCGCGGTCATTGATACGGACAATCACACTGCGGTCGTTGCGCAGATTGGTGACCCTGGCGTAACTGGGCAGCGGCAGGCTCTTGTGGGCAGCGGTCATGGCGTACATATCGTAGGGTTCGCCACTGCTGGTGCGGCGGCCGTGAAATTTACTGCCGTACCAGGAGGCGATGCCTCGCTCGCGGTAGCCTAGACCGTCCTTAAGGGTGCGGTAGCGCCGGCCGAAGACGACATAGCTTTCGGGGTTGCCGAAGTTGCTGAGGGGCTCCACCTTGGGCGTCGGATCGGGGATGTTGGCAATATCGGCCGGTGGGGGAATATGCCGGCTGAGACCGTCCTGGGTGCCGAACTTGGGTGCGCTCCCGCAGGCGCTTAACACCAGGCCCACTGTCAACACCGGCCACAAGCGCCGGATCAGGGGATATTGTCTGGATGCTTGCGGCATGGGTTCAGGGCTTGCTCTCGGCAGCCCGCTTGGCGGTCAGAATCGCCTGGCTCAGTTGGTAGGCGGCCATGGCGTAGAGGTTGCTGTGGTTATAACGGGTGATGACGTAGAAGTTATGCAGTCCGAACCAATATTCGTCGCGCTCTCCGGCATCCAGTTTGATCAGGCTGGTGAGTACCTCCGGGTCGGGCATGTTCATGGCATTCAGCGGTCGCAGGCCTTGTCTCAGCAGCTCTTCCAGCTTGATGCTCGGCTTCATGCCGGCGTTGACGTAGGGCGACAGATCGGACTGCCCGTTGCTCTTTGCCTGCAGGGTGACCGGCTCGCCAGGACGCCAGCCATGGGTTTTGAAATAGTTGGCTACGCTGGCGATGATATCCGCGTTGCTTTGCCACAGATCGCGTCGGCCATCGCCATCCTGGTCCACGGCGTAGCGGCGATAGCTGCTGGAGATGAACTGGGGTTTGCCCATGGCGCCGGCATAGGAGCCTTTGGCACTGAGTGGGTCGATCGACTCTTCCCGGCTCAATAACAGAAACTGCTCCAGTTCGTTGCGAAAGAAGTCGGCCCGCTTCGGGTAGCCGAAGGCAAGGGTGGTTAGTGAATCGAGGATACGATAGCGTCCAGTGAACTTGCCGTAGCGGGTCTCCACACCGATGATGGCGACGAGGATCTGTGGCGGAATGCCGTACTCCCGGCTCACACTCTCCAGCAATGCCTCATTCTGCTGCCAGAAGGCGACGCCACCCTCGATTCGATCGGGTTTGAGGAAGATCGGCCGGTATTCGTGCCAGGGCTTGGCTTCGGCGGGACGGGTGATGGCGGCGATGATGTCACTGCGGTACTCGGTACTCGCCAGCAGTGCTTCCACTTCGCTGGCGGGTATCTGGTGTTTCTGCTCCATCTCGGCGGCGAAGACTTTGAACTCGGCGCGGGTGCTGGGCGTATGCGCACAGGCCGAGGTGGTTATGATCAGACTTGCCAGGGTGAGGGTTGTTATCAGATGTCGCATTAGGTTGGCAGCAATTTTCTATGGGTGTGGATGGACATCAGCATACCGAAGCCGATCAGGATGGTCACCAGCGAGGTGCCGCCGTAACTGATCAATGGCAAAGGTACGCCAACCACCGGTAGCAGCCCGCTGACCATACCGGCGTTAACGAAAAGGTAGACAAAAAAGACCAGGGAAAGTGCGCCAGCCAGGATACGGCTGAAGGTGTCCTGGGCCTGGGTGGCGATATAGAGGCCACGCAGGATGATGAACAGGTAGAGGCAGAGCAGGGCGGAGACCCCGATCAGGCCGAACTCCTCGGAGATCACGGCGAAGATGAAATCGGTGTGGCGTTCCGGCAGGAACTCCAGGTGCGATTGGGTGCCGTTGAGCCAGCCCTTGCCGCCGATGCCACCGGAGCCAATGGCGATCTTGGATTGGATAATGTGATAGCCGGTGCCCAGCGGGTCACTCTCGGGGTTGAGGAAAGTCAGCACCCGCTGGCGCTGGTAGTCATGCATCAGATACCAGGCCAGGGGCCCGAGTGCCGCCATGGCGATACCGACGGCGCCGATCAAGTACCATGAGAGACCGGCCAGAAACAGGGCGAAAGCGCCGGCCGAGGCCACCAGCAAAGCGGTTCCCAGGTCTGGTTGTTTTGCAATCAGCAACACAGGGACCAGGGTCAGGAGTCCAGCCACCAGCAGGCGCGGCAGGGTTGGCGGCAGGCGTTTGTCCGACAGGAACCAGGCGATGGTCATCGGCAATGTGAGCTTGAACATCTCGGAGGGCTGAAACCGCACTAGCCCAAGATCGAGCCAGCGTTGGGCGCCTTTGCCCTCTTCGCCAAAGAGAATGACAGCCAGCAGCATCAGGATGCCGATCAGGTAGAGCAGAGGTGACCAACGTTTCAGGTGATCGGGGTGGATCTGTGCCAGGATGACCATGCTGAAGAAGCCGACGCAAAGACGGACCAGCTGTTTTTGCACCAGTCCTATCTCCTGATCCCCGGCGCTGTAGAGGATCGCCAGCCCCAGCACCGCCAGCAGCAGCAGGCTGGTCAACAGCGGCAGATCGATATGCAGCCAGGCAAGCAGGCCGCTGGAGCGGGCAGGATGCGACTCCTGAAAAGAGAGGGCGGATTTGGGCATCTCTTTCATGAACCGTCCTCTCGCAGGTAGTGATCCATGATCTTGCGGGCGATGGGAGCCGCTACCGAGCCGCCGTGGCCACCGTTCTCCACCACCACGGCGATCGCGATCCGGGGGTCATCAACAGGCGCGAAGGCGAGGAACAGGGCGTGGTCACGCTTGCGCTTGGCGACGGTCTCTTCATCATACTCTTCATCTTGCTTGACGCTGAAGACCTGGGCGGTACCGGTCTTGCCGGCGATGCGATAGCTGTCACTGCGGATCGCCCGGGCAGTGCCGTGAGGGCTTTCGACCACCAGGGCCATGGCTTCGATGATTTGGTTCCAGTGAATCGGATCGATTTGCTGCAGATCGTCGATGATCTTGGGGCTCGCCTTTAGCGTACCGTCTGTTTTTTCGATGCTGGCCACCACTCGCGGACGGATATGGTGACCCTGATTGGCCAGGGTGGCAGTGGCAGAGGCGAGTTGCAGCGGGGTGGTCAGGAAATAACCCTGACCGATACCCACGATCAGGGTTTCGCCGGGGTACCAGGGTTCGTGTCGCTTCTCCTGCTTCCACTCCCGGCTCGGCAGCAGGCCGCTCAATTCACCCGTGAGATCCACCCCGGTAGGCTGGCCGAAACCGAAGCCGGCGAGATACTCATGCAGTCGATCGATGCCGAGGGTCCGCGCAAGCTCATAGTAGTAGACGTCGCAGGACTCAATAATGGCCTTTTCCATGTCGACCTTGCCGTGGCCCCACTTCTTCCAGTCGCGATACTTGTGCTCCTGGCCGGGCAGCTGATAGTAGCCGGGACAGAAGGTTTCCTGGTGATAGCCAACCACACCGTACTCCAGACCGGCCAGGCCGATGAAGGGTTTGACCGAGGAGCCGGGTGGGTACTGGCCGCGAATGGCGCGGTTGAACAGGGGTTTGTCGATCGAATTCTTCAGAGCCTCGTAAGCCTCTCTGCTGATGCCCTCGACAAAGAGGTTGGGGTTGTATCCCGGTTTGCTGACCAGGGTGAGAATCCCACCGCTCTTGATTTCAATGGCCGCGACAGCGCCGTTGAATTCACCCAGCGCCTCCAGAGCAATCTCTTGCAATTCCATGTCGAGAAACAGGTGTAGGTTGTCGCCTGGCGTCGGGGGGCGGTCCTCGAGCACCCGCAGCACGCGGCCCTTGGCGTTGACCTCCACCTGCTGTAGTCCGACCTGGCCGTGCAGCAGGCTTTCGTAGCTTTTCTCCACTCCGTTTTTGCCGACGTAGCTGGTGCCGCTGTAGTTGGAGATATCAATGTACTCCAGTTCCTGTTGGTTGATGCGACCTACGTAGCCCAGCAGGTGGGCGGTCTCCATTCCCTGGGGGTAGTCACGCAGCAGGGTGGCTTTGACGTCGGTGCCTGGAAAGCGGTGGCGATTGACTGCCAGGCGCGCGACCTCCTCATCTTCTAACCTGATGCGCAACGGGATGCTGTCGAAACGCCGTTGTTGTTTCAGTAGGCGGCGGAAGCGTTGGATATCCTCTTGGCTGATTTCGATGATTCGGCTCAGTTCCTGCAGCGTGGTCTCGATATCGGGGACCTTCTCGGGGGTGATTTCCAGGCTGTAGGCGGGCAGGTTCTGTGCCAAGGTACGGCCGCTGCGGTCATAGATCAGACCCCTTGTGGGGGGCAGTGGCTGCAGTTTCACCCGGTTGTCTTTCGACAGGGTGATGAAGTGTTCATGCCCCATGACTTGCAGATAGAACATGCGCCCGGCCAGTACGATCAGGACCAGGATCACCATAATACCGGAGACGATAGCGCGACTCAGAAAGAGCTGGCTCTCGTGGAGGTGGTCCTTGATTGAGAGTTGCTGCATGTCCATGGCTCAGTTCACGTGGAAGCGACGACGCAGTTTGCGTAGTGAAAGGTAGACCCAGGGCCACAAGAGCATGCTGACGACCGGGGTCATCCAGTACCAGAGCGAGGGGGTGGGGTAGCCTGCCGCGCCGGTGGACCAGAGTGTCAGCAGGCGTTCCACCACGAGCAGGATGAAGATGGTGAAGACCTGCTGGCGCAGCGGCATGACGCGAACCCGCAAATGGAGTTTGAGGGTCAGGAAGGCGACCACCGAGAGTCCCAGCGCGTGTTGTCCCAACAGGGTTCCGGAGAGCGCATCAAGCAGCAGACCGGTAGTGAAGCCGACGCCGACACCGACCCGGTCGGGCAGGGCCATGCACCAATAGATAAGGATCAAGGCGACCCACTGAGGCCGGTAACTCTGTGCCCACTCCGGCATGGGTACGATCGTCAGCAGATAGCCGATCAGCAGAGTGAGGTAGATGACGTAGTGGCGTCCCGGCGGCGTGGCGGTAATCATTCGCTGGTCTCCACCGTGGCAGTCGTTGTCTCCTCCAGTGAAGTCTCTGCGGACGCTTTGTCCTGGAGCGAAGACTCCGGCTTCAAGGTCCACACCAGGAGTACTTCACGCAGCCGGTCGAGATGGGCGGTAGTCTCGGCGATGACCGAGGCAAAGGGGCGGCCCGGCTCGTGCTTCACGGCTACCACCTGGGCGACTGGATAGCCAGGGGGGAAGCGGCCGCCGAGGCCAGAGGTGGTAAGCAGATCACCGACTTCGATGTCTGCATTGTTCGGCAAGTGCGGCAGTTCCAACTGGTTGATCAAGCCGGTGCCCAGGGCAATGGTGCGCAGGCCGTTGCGATTGACCTGCACCGGTAGCGCATGGGTGGCATCGGTGATCAGTAATACGCTGGCTGTGAACGGATTGATGTGGGTTACCTGGCCCACCACCGCATTGGCATCCAGCACCGGTTGTCCCTCGTGGAGCCCGGAGGTCTTGCCTTTGTTGATCAATACCACCTGGCGGAAGGGGTCTTGCTCGACGGCAATCAGTTCGGCAATCAACACCCGGTCGCCCACCTTGAAGGAGGAGTCGAGCAGACCCCGCAGGCGCATGTTCTCCGCCTCCAACGCCTCGAACTTCTGCAGGCGTCCGCGCAGTGCCAGGTTTTCGGCGTGCAGTCGCGTCCGCTCCGCTTCCAGCTCGTTGCGGCTGGCGAAGGACTCACTGGCCAACTCCCCGAGTGAGGCGGGGAGACTGGCGAGGTACTGTACCGGATAGAGCACCACCGAGAGGGTGGAGCGTAGGGATTCAAGGGTATTGTAGCGGTGATCCAGCACCATCAGTGAGATCGAGAGCAGGCCAGCGACCACCAGCCGGGTGGTGATGGAGGGGCCCTGTGTGAAGATCAGTTTGATGGCTGAATCACTCCCGTTTTTGTCGCGGGTCGGTTAGCTTGCTATGCCCGCCAAGGAGCGGACGATATCTGCCTAGTCGACCATGAAGAATTCGCCACCTCGCTCGTCGATCAGCTCCAGGGCACGACCACCACCACGGGCGACGCAAGTCAGCGGATCTTCGGCGACGATCACTGGCAGGCCGGTCTCTTCCTGCAGCAGTCGGTCGATATCCTTCAGCAGGGCGCCGCCTCCAGTCAGCACGATGCCCCGTTCCGCCACGTCCGCACCCAGCTCCGGAGGGGTTTGCTCCAGCGCCGTCTTGACCGCTCCGACAATGCCGGAGAGGGGCTCCTGCAGGGCCTCCAGAATCTCGTTGCTGTTGAGAGTGAAACTACGCGGGATACCTTCGGCCAGGTTGCGTCCCTTGACGTCGATCTCCTTCACCTCGTTGCCGGGGTAGGCGGAACCGATCGCATGCTTGACCCGCTCCGCGGTGGCCTCACCGATCAAGGTGCCGTAGTTGCGGCGTACGTAGTTGATGATGGCATCGTCGAAACGGTCGCCACCTACCCGCACCGAGTTGGCGTAGACAATGCCGTTGAGAGAGATGATGGCCACCTCGGAGGTGCCACCACCGATATCCAGCACCATGGAACCGCGGGCCTCGTCCACCGGCAGTCCGGCGCCGATGGCGGCCGACATGGGCTCTTCGATCAGGTATACCTCGCGGGCGCCGGCGCCGGCGGCCGACTCCTTGATGGCGCGCCGTTCGACCTGGGTCGAGCCGCAGGGTACGCAGACCAGCACTCGGGGGCTGGGGCGGATGACACGGGTTTCGTGCACCTTATGGATGAAATACTGCAGCATCTTTTCGGTGACGGTGAAGTCGGCGATCACACCCTCCTTCATGGGGCGGATGGCGGTGATGTTGGCCGGCGTGCGGCCGAGCATTTTTTTCGCCTCTTCACCGACCGCGACTACCGACTTGGCGCCGCCGGGTCCCCGGTCCTGACGGATGGCGACCACCGAGGGTTCGTTGAGTACTATGCCCTGGCCGCGAGCGTAGATCAGCGTATTGGCGGTGCCGAGGTCAATGGAGAGGTCGTTGGAAAAAAAGCCACGTATGCGTCGGAACAGCATGTAAGTATTCGTCTTGTCTGGTGTGTGAGGGCTTGACCAGGGGCTGTCGCGAGCGATCCGCACAGGGCGTCTCTGTGCGATGCCTCCGATGTGTGCCGGAAAAAAGGTTAATCTAGCAATGGTACAGGAGTTGGGCAAGAAATGGGATTTGGAATTACCGGATAATTGGCTGATTGTGATGCTGTGCGAAATTAGCGCTGCCAGGCTGTCAGGCTGCGGGGCATAGGCAATCGACCCGGGCAAGGTCTCTGCCAATGCGCGAGACCGGAATGCAAATCAGGGCTCAGTGGTCATTTGTGATGGAGGTGGCTTTGAGAATCTGGCTGGCCGGATCGTAATCGCCCTTGACTTCGATGCGTTGGCCGGAAAAGGTAAAACCCGTGATGCCGCTGATGTCGATCGTCACGCCGAGTATCTCGATATGGGTCGCATCGAGGACTCCGTAATTCCCCTCCAACTCGGCATCGTGGGAGTGGGGGGGGTGATCCAGCTCCAGCTTGGAGGCGGTAAGCTCGCCGTTGTTGTCGTATACCTTCGCCTCCAGGTAGTCACCCGTTGTGAGGTCGGCCAGGGCGAAGGTGGAGGAGCCCTCGTGGTCGTCTTCGAAGATGGTGAAGTTGGTGATACGAATGGTCTTACCCATCAGGGTGACGGTGCTCGCCGCTGTGTCCACCGCGCCGCTCTCCAGTAACGCCGAGATCTCCTCGCGATCGCTGTTGCTGGCCTCCAACTCGATATTCTCGGCCAGCAGGATGGTGCCGTTCATAACCCCGTCGACTTCGACGACGCGGCCGGCGGCAAGCTGCATGGTTTCGCCCGCGAGCGGCGTCAGCGAGGCGTCGACTATCTGCCCATTGACCACGAACAGATCGTTGCTGTCCAGGCCGCTGGTGATCACACCTTCGATATCGACCAGATCACCGTCTGCCGCCACCGCGCCTGTGTTGAGGGTGTGGATGGACTCGGCGGTGAGAATGTTCGGAGTTATGGCGGTATCGGGTGGCTGGCTGCTCTCCACGGCTACATAGGTTCCCGCTACGGGGATCGAACTGAAGACGGCACTGGCCTCGATGTTGATTCCGCCGATGGGGAATTGTGTCGTGTTGACATGATCGACATAGCCTGCGATACCGCTCACCTTGTAGTTACTGATGCTGGACCGGTATTCGATCCGGGTGGCGAGGATTTCTCCGGTCTGGGTGTTGTGGAAGCCGCTTACCTCCACCATGGCGTCCAGGGGCAGGGTTTCCAGGGTATGAGTGTCGCTGGGTATGGTGTTTTCGAACACGGTATCCGTATTCACGTGGACCGTCTGTCCGATTACTCCGATATGGCTGTTGCCGGCATTGAAGACAATGTCCACCGGTCCGATCAGCAGACTCTCATAGACTATGCTTTCGGCGACACCGGTGGCTGTGGCCGTATCCCGGGTGCCGGATACGCGAACCACCATGCCTACCGCGATGTCGGCCTGAGTCCGGGTATTGTCTCCGTCAACGCTGAAGGTGGCGTTATCGGTGTTGTAATGGGTGCCGTTGACATAGACCGAGCCGACCTGCGCCACCCGTCCCATGGAGATACCGCTGCCGCCGATGCCCCCCTCGGCCGTAGTGCCACCACCGCTACCACAGCTGCTGAGCAGCAGGCTGGTCGCGATCAGTAGCAGTGAGATTAGGCATCGCCTCATGAACGGCTGTCCTCGGTTACGTCCCTTTCAAAATAGTATATTCCGATCCCCGCCTCTTTGCGTCCGGTACCATTGGCCTGCGGGTTAATATCACGGTCCTGTTGGGACAGGATGCGATCGAGTTCCATCAGCAGGGCCTGGGATTTTTCGGCGCTGATACTGCGAAAATCGGCCAGCGCCTCAAGCGGGAGGTTGTTATAGGAGACCTTGCGCTGGAAGCGCGGTGTCAAACCGCCTTGTTGCAGGTTGTAGTCTATAGTGGACAGCAGTAATTGCACATCGGTTCCGAGGATATGAAGTTTGCCGATGTCGCCGGTTCTCGGGACATAGCCATCTGTAATCAGATTGATTTTCCCATCTTCGTCCTTGGCCACGGTACCGACCCGCATCAATTCGTCGAGAATCGCCCGGGGCGGGATGTCGCCGCTGTGTTCGCGTACCAAGTCGCTGAAGCTGTTTTTGCCTTTGTCGAAGTGCAGTGGAGTCGGGTCACCGTGACTGTCGAGAAAACGCGTATCCCGCATCCATCCCGCGATGACCCGGGCGGCGCGGTTGTACTGATGCGAGATGGCGGAGTCGTCCGGCGTCTCGATTTTCTGTAGCCGGCTCACCTCCTTACGCGTCAGTCCGGTAATCACCGATACTCGCGAGACGGTCTGTTTGCGCCCTGGCACCCCGAACTCTTTGTCCGCCACATCCATGAAAACCCACCTGCTCAGGTCGGCGAAATCGCCGTAGCTGATACCATTGCGCAGTAGCAGCCTGACCAATGGCCTTAGTAGCTTGAGGATAGAAGCATTGAGGGTTTTCTTAATCTCATCCATGGGTTTGACTCATGAATCTGTATCGGAGGTACAACAGATTCTATCGGTGGGGCGCATTATCTGTCCTTGATAATTCTGGTCTGTGTAGGCATGCAGATTCGACGCTCCTTCGATCTGCGCGTTCAGCGTATCGCACATCATCGTTTGTGACAAAATTCTCAGAGGTGCGATTGGATGAAGATGAATTAGGTGTATCGGGCACAGGATTGTCTCTCGATAGAGAGTATAGGTAGTGGGAATAATATCCCATCTTTCGAAAGTCTCAAGTTTGTTAATGATTTTCTTGATTTAGCTCATGTTTGCAATGGTGATTTGGCCATTGTGGGGCCATTTCGAAAATACGTTGGGAAGTGGCGGCGTGTATCGGTCGAGCGAAATATGATAACTTTCGCGGTTCTCAATCTCAGGAATCAGACGGATGTCCCTAGACCGTTCCGACGTGGAAAAGATAGCCCATTTAGCCCGTATGGCGCTGGATGAGTCACAGATCGATGCCTATGCCAAGGATCTCTCCAATATTCTGAATCTGGTGGAACAGCTGGAGTTATCGAATACCGATGAGGTCGAGCCGATGGCCCATCCCCTGCATATGGCGCAACGCTTACGCGAGGATCGGGTGACCGAGAGCGATCGGCGAGAAGAGAACCAGGCCATCGCGCCCAGTGTCGAAATGGGGCTCTATCTGGTTCCCCGGGTGATCGAATGACGACGCACCTGCCATCGTAGAGCCTATTTGATTATCGATAACAGACCCTAGGCAGCACGCAACTCATGTATAAAAAATCCATCGCAGAACTGGGCGCCGGTCTGCGCGCCGGCGAGTTTTCCAGTGTCGAACTGACCCGGTGCTTCCTCGATCGCATCGAGCGGCTGGATTCCGAGCTCAACAGCTTCGTGACGGTCACGCCGGAGACGGCCCTGGCCACTGCAGAGGCGGCTGACCGGTCCCTGAAAACGGCTGACGCAACACCCTTGACCGGTATCCCGATCGTGCAGAAGGATATTTTCTGCACTCGGGGCGTGCGCACCAGCTGTGGTTCCCGCATGCTCGACAACTTCATCTCGCCCTATGACGCCTGCGTGACCGAGCGATTGCTGGCGGCGGGTGCGGTCAGCCTGGGCAAGGCCAACATGGACGAGTTCGCCATGGGTTCGTCGAACGAGACCAGCTTCTATGGATCGGTACACAATCCCTGGGATACCAAGCGGGTGCCCGGCGGCTCATCCGGGGGTTCCGCGGCGGCCGTGGCCGCCCGGCTGGCGGCCGCGGCAACCGGTACCGATACCGGAGGTTCGATCCGGCAGCCTGCCGCCCTCTGTGGCATCACCGGCCTCAAACCCACATACGGGCGGGTCTCCCGTTTCGGCATGATCGCCTTTGCCTCCAGCCTGGACCAGGCTGGGCCGATGACCCGCAGCGCCGAGGATGCGGCCCTGATGCTCCAGGCGATGGCGGGATTCGATGAGCGCGACTCCACCTGCGCCAACGAGCCGGTGCCCGACTACAGCGCCGGCTTGAACGACACCCTCGACGGATTGCGCATCGGCCTGCCGAAGGAGTATTTCGGTGAGGGACTGGATCCGGCGGTGGCGGCCTCCATTGAATCGGCCATGGCGGTCTACAGGGGGATGGGTGCCCAGGTGGTTGAGATCAGCCTGCCAAACACCGCTCTGGCGGTGCCGACCTACTACGTGGTGGCGCCGGCGGAGTGTTCATCCAATCTCTCCCGCTTCGACGGTGTCCGCTTCGGTTATCGCTGTCAGGAGCCTAAGGATCTGGAAGATCTCTACAAGCGCTCGCGGGGCGAGGGGTTCGGGCCGGAGGTGAAACGGCGCATTATGATCGGCACCTATGCCCTGTCGGCGGGTTACTATGACGCCTACTATCTGAAGGCGCAGAAGACCCGGCACCTGATCAGCGACGATTTCCGCCGGGCGTTCGAAAGCGTGGACGTGATCATGGGCCCGACCTCGCCAACCACCGCCTTCGCGCTGGGGGAGAAGGTCGATGACCCGGTGACGATGTACCTGAACGATATCTACACCATCGCCACCAACCTGGCCGGTCTGCCGGGCATGTCGTTGCCGGTGGCGCCGGTCGATGGTCTGCCGGTGGGTTTGCAGCTCATCGGCAACTATTTCGCCGAGGCGAAGTTGTTGAATGTGGCACACCGTTTCCAGCAGGAGACCGAGTGGCATCGGATGATGCCTGAGAGTTTTGCTTAAGAATCTTGAATTATGAATGATAGGTTTTGAATTGAAGGTGTGCGCTTCGCGCGCGGCCATTTGATTCAAAAAGCCTGTGCGCGAAGCGCACGCATGAATTCAAAATTAACAATTCAAAAATTAAGGTTGAGTAACGCTATGCAGTGGGAAACCGTTATCGGGCTGGAGATTCACGCTCAGCTCGCTACCCAGTCGAAGATCTTCTCCGGAGCTTCGATCGCCTACGGCGCCGAGCCGAACACCCAGGCATGCATCGTCGACCTGGGTTTCCCGGGGGTGTTGCCGGTGCTCAACGAAACGGCGGTGGATATGGCACTGAAGTTCGGTCTGGCGGTCGATGCGCAGATCGCTGAGCGTTCGATCTTCGCGCGCAAGAACTACTTCTACCCCGATCTGCCGAAAGGTTACCAGATCAGCCAGTTCGAGCTGCCGATCATCGGTAAGGGCTCCCTGAGCATCGATCTTGAGGACGGCACACAGAAACTGATCGGCATCACCCGCGCCCACTTGGAGGAGGATGCGGGTAAATCCCTGCATGAAGACTTTCATGGCATGAGCGGCATCGACCTCAACCGGGCCGGCACTCCGTTATTGGAGATCGTCTCCGAACCCGATATGCGCTCCATCAAGGAGGCGGTGGCCTACGCCCGCAAGATCCACCAGCTGGTGGTCTATCTCGGCATCTGTGACGGCAACATGCAGGAGGGTTCCTTCCGGGTCGACGCCAACCTCTCGATCCGCCCCCTGGGGCAGGAGGCGCTGGGCACCCGCACCGAGCTGAAGAATATCAACTCCTTCCGCTTTCTCGAGCGCGCCCTCAATTTTGAGTTGGAGCGCCAGATCGATCTGGTGGAGAGCGGCGGTCAGGTGGTGCAGGAGACACGGCTCTATGACGCTGATCGGGACGAAACCCGCTCCATGCGCAGCAAGGAGGAGGCCAACGACTACCGTTACTTCCCCGATCCCGACCTGCTGCCGGTGGAGATCGATGCTGCCCGGCTCGACAAGGCACGCGCCGCCATGCCGGAGCTGCCGGATCAGAAACGCCAGCGTTTCGAAGATGCCTACACCCTCTCCAGCGAGGATGCGCGGAAACTCACCCTCAGCCCTTTGCTGGCAGACTACTATGAAGCGGTGGTGCAGTCCGGCGCAGAGGCAAAGATGGCGACCAACTGGGTTCTGGGAGAGCTCGCCGGCGCATTAAACAAAGTGGGTCTCGAATTGGAAGCCTGCCCGATCAAGCCCGCCCAGCTGGGCGGATTGCTGATTCGCATCGCTGATAACACCATCTCCGGTAAGCTTGCCAAACAGGTTTTCGAAGCGATCTGGAACGGCGAGGGCGACGCCGACCAGGTGATCGAAGCCAAGGGTTTGAAACAGATCACCGACAGCGGTGCGATTGAGGCTATAGTCGACGAGATTATTGCCGCTAACCCGAAACAGGTGGAACAATTTCGCCAAGGCAAGGAGAAACTGCTGGGTTTCTTCGTCGGTCAGGTAATGAAGCAGACCCAGGGTAAGGCCAATCCCGGTGAGGTGAACAAAATACTGCTCGGAAAGCTCAAACAGTGATTGGGCTGGGAATAAAATTCATGTTTAAGGCATATTCAACGGACAGGAGTGCATTTTTATGGTGATGGTAGTAAAGCGCATTGGCGTATGTTTTTTCCTGTTGGCATGGATAGCGACTTCCGGATCGGCATCGGCGGGCGTCTGGCAGGATCTGAATGGGCAGGCCGATACGGCTTCCAGAGGTCTACAAGCAAAAGCCTCCTACTATCGGGCGCTCAAGGCCGATGAACCGATGCTGCGGCAGGCTTTGGCGGTTGCGCCGCTCGAGCGGACCGCTTCTCAGGGTGCGATCTTCGAGTTGCCGATGCCGAATGGCGAAAGTCAACAGTTCGAAGTGATGCTGTCACCGATAATGGCACCGGCCCTGGCGGCCAGATATCCGGAAATCAAAACCTACAGCGTCACCGGTATTGATAACCCGGCCATCAACGGGCGATTGGACATGTCGCCACTGGGCTTTCATGCCATGTTGTCGACGCCTTCCGGTACGGTATACATCGATCCGGATGCAGAGGGGAACTACCGCAGCTACTACAAGCAGGACTACAGCGCGATTTTCCATGACCATGGCTCTCAGCATGTCTGCCACATGGCCGAGCTGGATCAGACTGCTGGCGCCGCGCCGCAGGAACCTCTTCTGGCGCAACGGTCGCTGAGTACCAATACACGACGGATCTACCGGCTGGCGGTGGTAACGACGGGGGAATACGGCAGTTATTTCGGTTCGGAATCGCTGGCGGCCAGCAGCGTTATCACCACGATCAACCGCGTGAACCAGATCTACGGGCGGGATCTGGCCGTCCAACTGCAGTTAACCGAAGTCATCGTCTATGCCCATCCCAGCAGCGACCCTTTCTCAGATCCCAACGATCTGATCGCCATGTTGAGCAAGAATCAGGAGATCCTCGACTACGCAGTGGGTCTGGATAACTACGATATCGGCCATCTTTTTGGCCGATCCGGCGGTGGACTGGCCCTCCTCGGGGCGGCCTGTACGGACAACCGGGCCCAGGGTTACACGGGGCATCCCACGCCGGACGTGGGTGACACCTTCGACATCGACTTTGTGGCGCACGAGATCGGGCATCAGCTCGATGCCACCCACTCGTTCAACGGTACCACGGACAATTGTGGTGGCGACAATCGCTCGGCTGGCACGGCGGTCGAGCCGGGTAGCGGTACCACGATCATGGCCTATGCAGGCATTTGCGGCAGTGAGGATCTGCAGAGCAATTCCGACGCCACTTTCCATGCCGTGAACATTCAGCAGATAAACACCTTTATCACCAGCGGCGACGGCAGAACGTGCGGCACGCTGAATTCGATTGGCAACGGACTGCCGACGACCATCGATGCGGGTACAGCTGTCACTGATCTCCCGGCGGGAACCCCCTTTGTATTGACAGGGAGTGCGAGCGCCGACCCGAATGGGGATACCCTCTCTTATCAATGGGATCAGATCGATGCCAATGGCACCGCGACGACAGATCCGGCAGGCGCCAATCCGGTCGACTCGGATTTGGGAGATAACCCGCTATTTCGCAGCTTCCTCCCCAAAAGCACCCCCACCCGCTACTTTCCACGGCTGAGCACGCTGATCGCGGGTGGTACGGATATCGGTGAAACCTTGCCAACCACTTCGCGCACAATGCATTTCAGAATGACCGTGCGCGACGGCAACTCGGGCGTCGGTGACGACGACGTGAGTGTTACGGTGAACGCGTCTCAAGGTCCTTTCCAAATCGATGGCGGCGCGTTGAACAGCGCGACCAGCCTGGCTGGCGGAACTGCCCAGACATTGGTGTGGAATGTCAATGGAACCGATACCAGTTGTCCGAATGTCACCGCCACTCTCTTGAGCATCAGCGCTGACGGTTCCACCTACTGCGACAAGGACGATGACGCCACGCTCGGACCGGTAAGTTGGAGTGGAATTCTCAACAACGGTAATGCAACGTTAACCTTGCCGATTGCGCAAATCGCTCGGGCACGGGTTATGCTCAGCTGCGACGATAATGTCTTTTTCGCCCTTTCCGACACTGATTTCGCGCTCAACAGCGCGTCGAATCCGATCGCCAGCAACTGCAAGACCATGGATGGCGAGCCGTTAGAGCATGGAACGGTGTTTGTTAGCCCGAACCTGGGAACGGGTGATGGGGTTTCCACAGGAGGCGGGGGTGGTGCCTTGTTTATTCTGCCCCTGATGTTGGGGTTGGCCGGCTTGTTGCGCCGCTTTGCCTGACGCCAGGTATCAAGCAAAGCTTGAAATCCTGAGTCAAGGCGTCCTGTGAGCCTTTGGCCGATAGCGAGATATGCGTGCCCGACGGGCAACAGCGGATTGCACTGATCGGATACTGAAATGCTATATCAACTTGTCTCTCCACCATAACCTTGTGGGGCATGGTGGATCTGCTACAGGTTTACTCCTGGAGACAATGCTCGATCATGATCCGGTTGTAATCGGCGGCATACCCTGTCGCTGCCTGTATTAATTTCATATGTGTCTGGCCCATCACCGTGTCGGTGGAACCCGATAGGTAGCGCACACCGCAGACACTCTTCGCTTTGGAAACCAGTTCGGGCGCGATGCCGGGGATATGGCCGCCCCGGGTGGCCATGGCCAACAGTCGTTTGTCGCCCCGCTCCACGCCCTGCCGGGCATCCTTTGCTGCATCCGCTTTTTGCAGCCAAAGCAGTGACTCGACGGCACTCTTCTCTTTTGGTGTGACCTGACTCATGTCCACATTGCTCCCCTCCTGACAGGCGGTTAACAACAGCAGTGAGAGTAGTGGTGGGAGGAATTTCTTCACCCGATGACCTCGCGTTTCTTGATTAGAGAGTGGCTGTATTCAAGCAGCCATATTAAGCCTCCCGAGATTGCCCCGTAAAGGTGTGAATCGACAATCACCTGGCCGGCGATCCAGGCTTCGCTGCCGGGCACCGCCCCGCTCAACTGCTCCCAGGCGATTTTGGCGAAGAACAGGATTAGCAATAGGGCGCCGGTGCGTCGCTGTGTGTGCCATTGGCGCAGTAGTGCCAGGGCGAGCAGTCCGTGCAGCGCACCAGAGAGACCCCGATACCAGGTCACTTCGGGGGAGAAGAGAAACAACCCAAATGCCGTGCCGAGCATGATCGGAGGCAGTCGATAGAGGCAAAGGGGAGTGAGGGCTTGTCGGGTAAAAAATAGCAGCCAGATGAGCCAGAGTCCCACCAGATTCATCAACAGATGGGGCGTATTCAGGTGGCTCAGGTGAGCAGTGATCAGGCGCCAGACTTCGCCAGCCTGGATGGCATTGCGCTGATACTGCAAGGCGTTCTGCCAGCTGTCAGGCAACAGGCTCAGGATGATGCAAACGAGGCTGATCGCCAGGGGACAGAGGAGGGGGCTGATGCGGGTGAGACTCATCGATCCCCGCTGCAGACAGGGCAGGCAGGGTCCGGTTTCAGTTTGATGCTGCGCCACTCCATCTGCAGAGCGTCGAAGAGCAGCAGCTTACCGACCAGGGGTTCGCCGGCTCCGCTCAACAGCTTGATTGCCTCGATGGCCTGGATGCTACCGATGACGCCTACCAGTGGCGCTAACACACCGTTGGCCGAACAGGTCTCATCGAGTTGGCCCTCGCTGGGGTAAAGACAGTGGTAACAAGGGCTGCCGGGTTGGCCGGAGAAGACACTGACCTGACCTTCCATGCGAATCGCCGCGCCGGAGACCAGCGCTGTGCGATGGGCGCGGCAGGCGGCATTGACGGCAAAGCGGGTGGCGAAGTTGTCACTGCCGTCGATCACCACATCAGCCAAAGCCACCTGTTGCGACAGGGCCTCCCCCTCCAGCATCTGGTCGATGGTCAGGATTCGCGTCTCGGGATTGAGGGCCTGCAGGGTTTGTCTGGCGGAGTCGACCTTCGGCATGCCGATGCGATCGGTGGTGTGAATGATCTGCCGCTGCAGATTGGTCAGGTCGACCCGGTCGAAATCGACCAGTACCAGGGTGCCGACGCCAGCCGCCGCCAGATACATGGCGACGGGGGAGCCGAGCCCGCCCAGGCCGATGATAAGTGCGCGTGAGGCGCCCAGTCGCTGTTGTCCTTCGATGCCGATCGTGGGCAGCATGATCTGGCGGCTGTAGCGCAGCAGCTGTTCGTCTTCCATCTCGGGAGCTTGATTCTGATCAGGCATCGATCAGAGATATTTGCGCCAATGCTCCGGACGCTGATCGCGCAGGCCGTGATCCTGACGCTGGTAACGCTCGGCGAAGATCTGTCGAGTGCATTTCGAATCGATTCGTGTGCAGCCGAGGTTGGCTCGCTCGGTCTCCTCGGTGTAGTAGTAGAGTGCCCGCATCATTCGGTAGAGCAGCCGGTTGTCCAGATGCAGGCCCATAGCGGTAAGTCCGCTCTCGATCTGCTCCAGGCAGACCTCCATGAGATGGTAACTGACGCGAATGTGTATCGGCGAGCGCTGTTCGACGCCGACGATACCCTCGATCTCTGAGAGTAGCTGGGCCGCTGTCTCAGCCTGATTGGGGTCCGGGTGGAGTTCGAAAAAGTGAATGTCCCGGTGTTTCACTAAGTCTTGTGGGATTTCACCCATAGTTCTCAATACTAGTGCAGTGTCCTATGCTGTTCAACGATTTCAGCATAGGGCACTGCACAAGTGAATGTGCAAAAATAATCAAACTGGAATCACTCCCCCTCGGGCGGGATGCGTCCCTCTGTCAGGCGGGGTCGCCGGGCCAGGTCTTTATGGGTGGTGATCGCGGTGAAACCCCGCTGTTCAAGGATCTGCCGCACACTGGGTGCCTGCCCTTCGCCATGTTCCAGCAGCAACCAACCGCCGGGTTTCAGGTAAGTGGGTGATTGCGCGGCAATCTCCCTGATGTCATCCAGGCCGTCCTGGCCGGAGACCAGCGCCCTGGCGGGCTCACGTGGCAGATCACCCTGGTTGAGGTGGGGGTCGTCCGCTTCGATATAGGGCGGGTTGCTGAGGATGAGATCGTAGCCTTCCCCGGCCGGCAGGGCGTGACACCAGTTGCCTGGGAAGAAGCTGACATTGTGCAGCTTCAGGCTTGCGGCATTCCCGCTTGCCACGGTGAGGGCGGCGGTGGATCGGTCGCTGGCGTGGATCAGTGCATCGGGACGCTCACTGGCCAGGGCCAAGGCAATGGCGCCGCTGCCCGTGCCGAGATCGGCAATGCGCGGGGCGCTGAGGGTTACCAGATGCTTCAGAGCCCGTTCCACCAGCAGTTCCGTTTCGGGACGGGGGATCAGGGTGTCGGGTGTGATGTGCAAGGGGAGTGACCAGAATTCCCGCTCGCCGGTGATATGGGCGATCGGTTCGCCGCTGAGGCGTCGTTGGATCAGGGCCTCATACGCCTGCTGCTGACCGGGTGTCAATGGCTTCTCAGGCCAGGCGAAGAGGTGGCTGCGTGGAACCTGGAGCAGATGGCAGAGCAGCAGCGTCGCCTCCAGCTTGGCCGAGGCGTGGGGCAGCCGGGAAAGCCGTTCGGCGGCTTCCTGCTGGGCCTGGCGGTAGCTGATCGATGGCGGTGGCATGCCGTGTGGTTGATAAAGGAGATAGTGGCTGCTATCGGTCGTGGCTCAAGCCTCGCCCATGGCGGCCAGCTGCTCGATCTGATGTTCGCGCAGCAGGGGTTCGATCACCTGGTCCAGCGCTCCCTGCATGATTTCGTCCAGCTTATAAAGGGTCAGGTTGATGCGGTGATCGGTCAGCCGGTTCTGGGGGAAGTTGTAGGTACGGATGCGTTCGGAACGATCTCCGCTCCCGACCTGCAGCTTGCGCGAGCTGGCTTGGGCGCTGGTGATGGCCTCCTGGGCCTGGGACAGCAGCTTCGCCTGCAACAACGACATGGCGCGGGCCTTGTTCTTGTGCTGGGAGCGTTCGTCCTGGCACTCCACCACGATGCCGCTCGCCAAATGGGTTATGCGCACCGCCGAATCGGTCTTGTTGACGTGCTGTCCGCCGGCGCCCGATGCCCGGTAGGTGTCGATGCGCAGCTCACCGGGGTTGATCTCCACATCATCCACCGCTTGCGCCTCCGGCAGGATGGCGACGGTGCAGGCGGAGGTATGGATGCGGCCTTGGGATTCGGTTTCCGGTACCCGCTGTACCCGGTGGGCGCCCGATTCGAACTTCAGTCGCGAGTAGACCGCATTGCCGCTGATGCGGCAGACCACCTCTTTATAGCCGCCGTGCTCCCCGGGGCTCTCGCTGATGGTTTCGGTCTGCCAACGCTGGGTCTCGGCGTAGCGCAGATACATGCGGTAGAGGTCACTGGCGAATAGCGCCGCCTCGGCGCCGCCGGTACCGGCGCGTATTTCCAGGAAGATATTGCGCTGATCGTTGGGATCGGGCGGAATCAGCAATAGTTGCAGGGCCGGCTCCATCTCCTTCTTGAGCTGCTCCGCTGTCGTCAGTTCCTCGCGCGCCAGTGCGGCCATTTCCGGGTCGGCCAGCAGCTCCCGCGCCGACTCGATATCGGCTTCCGAGTGGGTATAGCGCCGATAGGCCTCCACAATCGGTTCCAGTTGCGCAAATTCACGCCCCAGCTCGCGGAACTGGCTCTGGTTACTCTGTATCTCGGGATCGGCGAGGAGGGCGGTGATTTCTTCGAAGCGTTCGGTGATTTGATCCAGCTTGCCACGGAGTGAAGGCTTCATGGATTATTGTCGAGTTTCTTTAGCTGAAACAGGGTATTGGCCGCATCAAGCAGCTCCATCTGGCCGTTGAAACCGGCTTGGCGCAGCTGTGCGCTGGGGGTGTGAAGGAGTTTGTTGGTCAGGGTGTGACCCATGAACTGCAGGACTTCTTCGGGTGACTTGCCCTTCTTCAACTGCTGCAGAGCCTTCTGAATCACCTCGTCGCGCAGGCGTTCGGCGTAGGAACGGAAGTCTTGAATCAGTTCCACCGCATCGAGCGAGCGCAACCAGCCGAGATACTCCCCGATATAGTGCTCGATGATCTCCTCCGCCTGCTCGGCCGCCTCTTCGCGGGAGCGCATGTTCTCCTGAATCACCTCGTCCAGGTCATCCACGGTGTAGAGGTAGATATCGCTAAGGTCGGCCACCTCCGGCTCGATATCCCTCGGGACCGCGATGTCGACCATGAAGATAGGGCGATGCTTGCGTTCCTTGAGTGCACTCTCGACTGTACCCTTACCGAGGACCGGGAGTGGGCTGGCAGTTGAGGAGATGACGATGTCCGCCTCCGCCAGGTGGCTGCTAAGTTCGGTCAGGGCGATGGCGTAGCCGTCCAGCTGGGCGGCGAGGATGTGGGCCTTCTCAACAGTCCGGTTGGCGACGATGACGCGTCCGATGCCGTTCTGGCTCAAGTGGCGCGCTGCCAGCTCAATGGTCTCGCCGGCGCCGATCAGCAAGGCGGTCTGCTCGGAGAGGTCACTGAATATCTGCTTGGCCAGGCTGACGGCGGCAAAAGCCACCGAAACCGGGCTGTTGCCAATGGCGGTGTCGGTGCGAATCTGTTTGGCGGCGGAGAAGGCGTGTTGAAACAGCTTGCTCAGCAGTTTACCGGTGGTGCCGGCATCATTGGCGATCTGGAAGGCCGCTTTCACCTGCCCAAGAATTTGTGGTTCACCAAGCACCAGGGAGTCGAGGCCGCAGGAGACACGCAACAGATGCTTGATGGCGTCGGCGTCGAAGTGGCTATAGAGGTAGGGAGTGAGCCGGTCGCTGTCGATACCATGGAACTCGCCCAGCCAGTCAGCCAGAGGCTCGTGATCCTCCTGGCTCAGGCAGCAGTAGGCCTCAGTTCGGTTACAGGTGGAGAGGATCACCGCCTCTTCCACTGCCGGGTGTTCTCTCAGGCTGCGCAGGGCGCCAGCGATGATATCCGGGCCAAATGTCAGCCTCTCCCTGATTTCGACAGGAGCGGTTTTGTGATTGAGTCCCAGCGCAAGAATGGTCATATAATCGGGCTCTCGGAAAAAGAGAGAAGGGAAATTTTGTTATATCAAGGGGTTAAATTCAAGTTTAATTGTATCGCTGTGTCATTTCTGAGAGATTGAACCCTTCTCTTAATTGCTTATTAAAAAATCAGACCTAAGATTTGACCTGATAAGCCACTGAAATAAAGAACAAATGTTTTTTAAGAAATTAAGGTTTACCCTGATTGCTAAACGGGTCGACAGTCTGTTATTAATGTACTGCTTTTCGGTAAGTGACTCATTAGAAGAGCATAATTCAATAATATATACGGGCGGCATTCGGTTTTCGAAGCGTCCCACTGAGGAGGGTCTTTACATGCAGGCGCCTAAGTATTTGTCCGCAGCTGTGGCATTGGGTTTCGTTTTTTCCACCGGCGCTTTTGCGGGTGTACCCAAAGACTTACCACTACCGACAGGCAAACCCAGTGCCAATGAGATCGCTGATCAGGTTTACTTTGTGAACCATTTCTACGCGCTGAAGAACTTCGGTATCACCAATGACAACAAAGATCCCAAGCGGAGCAATCGAGCCGTGCCTGGCAAGATCACGGTGATCGTCAACAAGTCGGCAGGCAGCAACCCCACTACCATTACCGTGGAACGATATCTCAACAACGAATACAGCGATGGTGTGACCAACGGTCAGGATATCGCCATTTTCCGCTCCGGCAAACTGGCCGGCACCGGTATGCTGATCACCGACTACGTGGACGACAACAAGAGTCAGTCTTACTCCATCTGGTTGCCGGCGCTGCGCAAGATCCGCCGTTTTGCGGAGCCTGCCCATGATGACGCTTGGGGCGGCACTGACTTCACTTTCGGCGACGTCACCCTGCGTAAGCCCAAGGACGAAACCCACGAGCTGCTGGGCAGCGAAACCTTCAACGACTGCCTGGGCGGTATCGGAAAGGAGGAATCCAAGAACAAGTATCTGCCCAACCCGCCGGAAGCGGCTTGTGAGCACAAGGGCAAAGAGGTCTATAAGTTGAAGAGCAGCACCAAGCGTGAAAACTGGTGGTATGACTCTCGGATCAGCTATGTGGACACCAAGACCTTTGCCGACTACCGTACGGAGTATTTTAAAGGGGATCAGAAGGTCAAGGTGATCGACCGTGACTGGAAGAGTCTGAAAATGGATGATCCGCGTGCACAGTACTGGGGCTACTGGTACGGCAAGACCATCGATACCGGGCATGAGACCTGGGCGGTTATTCCGCGGGAAATCGTGCAATATAATCAGGCTTGGGATGCTGACTACTGGTCAGAACAGACTCTGAGAAAAATCAAACGGTGATGAAAAAAAGCGAACGCCCTCCGGGGCGTTCCGCATAAATTATGTTTTTACCACCGGAAACGGTGGTTCACATCTCAGCGAGACCAGCGCAAACAACCACAACAGGTTGGCTCTCGTTGAATCTGGGAGGAATCTTTGATGTTCAAACGCAGTAAAATCTACCAATCGATGCTGCTTGCACTGGTGTTTCCCGGTGTGGCGGTGGCTGAGGTCGAGATATCCGGATATCTGAAGAATGAAACCTCTGTCTTTACCCAGGATGGCCAGGTGACGGGCGAGGCGGATACCATGATAGATCAGGACGGTCACAAAAGTGGCGACCTGATGAAGTTCGAAAACTCTGCCCGCGTCTTTTTGAACGGCTACTTCGGCGAAGAGAGTAGCTGGCATGCCGATCTCAATTTCATTTATGACACTGAGGGTGCCAACGACGACTACAAGGGGCACAAACTCTATACCCAGAATGATTATCTGCGAGAGTTTTATGTGGATACCTACCTGAGCGGCTGGTCACTTCGGCTGGGTAAGCAGCAAGTGGTATGGGGCACGGCCGATGGCATCAAACTGCTCGATATCATCAATCCGACAGACTTTCGTGAGTTGAACCAGAACTCGATGGAAGATGCGCGTATTCCGATCTGGATGATCAACGCGGAAAGAAATTTTGGCGATAGCAGTAACGTGCAGTTCATCGTATCCCAAGTCGAAGAAAACAAAATCCCCGGTTTGAATCCGAATGACGACTCTGGACACCCCTTTTTAATGAAAGGTGCCGAGGCAATCTCGGGCAAAGTAAACGGCTTCTATCATGTGGCGCCAGCCTTGAGTAACGTGGCAGCCACCTTCAATGGTGCGGCCATGGGTGGCGGGTTCACGGGTGGAGCACCGACTGTCGGACTCAGCGCCTTTGCCGGCCTGACCGTGGATGCCTTCGCGAGTGGTTCCTGGGATATCACGACACCCGGTCTGATCAACCCAGGGGCGGGTGCCCCGAATCCGGCCGATCCCACGAACTTTCCCGGCTATATTCTTCTGAATCAGTTTGCTCAATATGGTTTCACCGGGCAACCGACATTTCCTGCCGGGGTGATCGATCCTAACGGTAATTTTGGCGTTACCAACCTGATGCCGATCACCGGCATTACCCCCATGAATCCAACGGAGGTTAGCTGGACGCCGCCTGCAGGCACTTCCGCGTTCGAGTTGATGTCCCTGGCAACCTTTGCCACCTTCAATACATTCACCAGCTTTTCGGCTCTCACCCCGACCGGCTTAACCGGAACAACCAGCGAGTGGGTTCGTGACTATCCGGATGACACTGATGTCAATGCGGGTTTTCGCTTCAAGAACACTCTCGACAACGGTATGAACTGGTCCTTGAACTATTTTTATCACTACGCAGCGAATCCAGACGTCAACTTGAGCTGGGTGGACTCGGCCGGTAATGAGCTGACGGTGCAACGCGCGCCTACGGCAGCGGGTGGCGTCTTCGGGGTAGCCGACACGAGTGTGAGTTTGACGCGTGATCAGGCGCGTGCCAACTGGGATCTTGGAAATGCGACTACGATCTTGGTGCATGATACGGCTGGAAATTACTACGGTGCAATGAATGCCGATGGTTCAATGGGTGCGGGTGCGCCTACCTTGCGCTTTACCGAGACCCTGCATCGCGTCAATAGCCTGGGTGCTTCGTTCGACTATGGTACTTCCATGGGTAGTGTGCCCTTGGTGCTGCGTGGCGAGTTCCTGTATGACCGGAATGACAAGCAACCGGTGGTTGATAAGTATCTGCTGGCCATCGGTGATCTGACCAATGCGTTGAAGATGGAAGATGCCGATTACTTCAAGTATGTTCTTGGCGCAGATATTACGGTTGCAACCAATCTGCTTATCAGCGGACAGTTCATCCAGTATATGAATCTTGATTACATCGATCAGCAAGATACCTGTACGAGTTCCAGTGGATCGGTCGATTGTTCACGTTATACGGCGGATTTCGCTACACTGGGTCTCTCAAATGGACTGAATCAAGGATATGAGAACAAAGAGTTCTACTCACTGTTCTTCTCAAAACCCTTTGGTCCCTCCCAGGAACATCGCTGGAACAATATCACCATCTTCGAAGAGGGTGGCGGCAAATGGAATCGCTTCGATGTGGAGTACAGCTTCTCGGATACGGTGATCGGTTCTGCGGAGTGGAATCATTACTGGGGTGACGAAGACACCACCTTCGGCCAGTTTGCCGATTCCTCCAATCTCCAAGTAGGCGTCAAGTGGCTGTTCCAGTAAAAACCATAAGATGAACGTTTTCGATTGAACGTCATGAGGCAGGGGTCGGTGTTGCTACCGGCTCCTGCCTTTTACACTGAAGTATAAAAAATCGGACAATGACCATGAGCAGTTCTGACTCATCTCAAAATACCAATCCAGTATGGCCCGAGCGGTACGCGGAATTTGTGATCAAGTTTCGTTGGCCGCTGATGCTGATCTTGTTAGTGGCTTCTATTGTGGCTGCATTGCAGATTAAGTATCTGGATATGCGCAACGACCCTGACACCTTGTTGCCCCCGACCAATCGTTACGTGGCGACCAACCTCTATGCCGAGCACAATTTCGGCATGGGCAATCTGATGGTTTTCACGTTGCGTATCAAAGAGGGCGATGTCTATCAAGGCTGGTTCGTCAATAAGATACAAGAGATTCACAATCGTCTGGTCGAGTTGCCGACAGCACGTGAGTCCAACTTCATCGACATCGCGGCGAAAAAGATCAAATACATGGGCGCCGACGAGAATGGTCTGGTGTTCAAACGCATGATCCCAACGGGAGGTATCAGCGAAGATCCGCAGGAAGCGACGGAGCAGCTGGCATTTCTCAAACAGGGCATTGAAGAAAATCCGGTGCTGGGACCGATGCTGATCGGCTTCGAGGATGCCGAGGGCAAGAAGTGTGAATTGAAGGAAAAGGACGCAAGGAACTGTACGGCTAAATCGCTCTACATCATTGGCGACTATACGGATGATGTGAAGGAGATCTATCTGCCCTGGGTAAGGGAAATCCGTGCCATGATGGACGAGTATGGCCAGGACGATCGCTTTGAAGTCCTGGTTGCCGGCGAACCCTATTTCCTGGCCTGGATGTTGGCGGACCTGGTCAATAAGTGGTGGCTGTTCGTTATCTCTTTCGCCATCGTCATCGCCGCGCTCTGGTTTGAATTCCGCAACTGGCGTGGTTCCTTGTTCCCCATCATCGGGGTCAGTTCGACAATCATCCTCACGCTCGGTTTGATGGGATTCACCGCCTTCAAGCTGACCACCATGATGGTGCTTACGCCGATGCTGTTGCTTGCTATCGGTATTGGGCACTCTGTCCAGGTCACCCGGCGATTCATGCAGGAACAGGCAAAGTCCGGTGATAGTGAAACGGCTGCCAAAGTGGCGATCTCACACACCATTGTGCCGGCCACTTTATCGATCATTACTGACATGGTCGGTTTTGCCACATTGGCGACGGTGGATATTTCGTTTTACAAGGCTTACGCCTACTTTGGCATGTTCGGCATGCTGACGCTGCTGTTTACCACCACAACGCTGATTCCTTTGTTGCTGATGACTTTTCCAAGTAGCAAAAAGGAGGCGGCGGAGGGCCACGAGCATGCTTGGGAAACCAAGGTGGGCGGAGTTATCTCCGGACTGCTGCAAGGACCAGGTAAAGCGCTCCCCATCCTTATCGTGCTCGGTATCATTGCATGGTCTACCTACTATACGGAGATAGGTCGAGGTATCTCGGGAATGATGGCGGGGGATGCCGGGCGCAGCGATCCTGAAGTGGCGCGTATCCAGGATGAGTTTGACATCATGCCGGGGGTGGAAAAGGGTATCAACTACTCGCGTGCCGCGTTCAAGGAGAAGTCGATCACCATCCAGCACATTGAACGCCTGAATCAGGTCATGCCCGGTGTTATCTCGGTTTCGATCCCGATTCGCGGCAAGAAGCCGGTGACGGAACTCTGTGTGGAGACCTACTTCCCGGAGCAGATCTATGACATCGAGGATGCGCAGGAAAAGGTCGCCCAGTGTGAAAAATACAAGGCTGAATTGGGTTGTTGGGATCCGGACCCTTGCGGTGCTCAAGGCATCTTTAATCAGGCAGATGTGTTGGCCGATATCGAAGCAATGGAAGAGTGGATGCGTGCACATCCCTTCATCGGCTTCACCGGTTCCTACGCGCAGTATATCCGCCTGGTGAACATGCTGCTGGCAGCCGAACCTGGAACCAAGCCGATGACAAAGGATCTCTATATCCCGACATCGGAAAAGCTGCGCTCGGTCAACCCGGACGACGATCGTGATGGTGACGGGATAGTCCAGCTCTACAACGGTCTGTTGGAGACAATGACGGAAGAAGGCGATATGGACTCCTTCGTCATGAAAAACTGGAACGAAGGAGTGGTGATGGGATTCATCAACACCATGGATCCGATCGAGGCCCATCAAGTCACCATGGATATTCAGCAATACATAGAGGAACACAAGAATGATGCCGGTTTCAGTAAGGTGAACTTCGGCCTGCGTTCGGGGCCGGAGACCAACCTTTCCGGCGATACCAATGAGCTTTCCGTGCCAGGGCCCGACTATGTCAGGCCGGGTATGGGTGGTTTCCTCGGCGCCACGGAAGCGACACGCGAGGTGGCGGTGGATAACTGGCTCACAGGACCACTACTGACAGCGGCTGCGGTATTCGTTATTGCAACGCTGATTTTCCGCTCCTTCGCGGTTTCGTCGATTCTGATGGTTTTACTCTTCATAACCCTCTATGCCCAGTACGGTTTAGGCGGTTATATGACGAGCATCAAGAACTGGTCGGGTAACTTGGCGTTTCATCTGCAGGTCGCGCTGAGTATCGCCATGGGGTTGGGTATCGACTATGGCATCTACATGATGTCGAGGCTTAAAGAGGAAATGGAGATTACTCGCGGTGACTGGCAGCTGTCGCTGATCAATACCCTCAACACCACAGGATCAGCGGTCATAATCTCCGTGATTGTGCTTCTGGGCTGTTTCGTGCCCCTGCTGAACACGGATTTGGCTAACACTTGGGGGTTGGGTATTTATATCAGTCAGGCATTGCTGATCGATGTGGTTACGGCGTTGACCATCCTGCCTATGCTGGTCGCCTGGATGAAACCGAAGTTTGTCTTTGGAGAATACAAAAACGCATAATCGGCAAACTTGCAGTTTTTAAGCCGGCCGAGTGCCGGCTTTTTTATGTGCGTTTCGAATGCAGTTGCAGTTGCTGAGGTTACACTCGACATATTGGATTAGTAGTGCTTTGAGGTCCAGTTCTGTCAAGATCTTCTGCGGGTCTGTTGGGTGTTGTTGTTTTTGTGTTTCTCTTTTGCGAAGCGCTTCAAACTCATGCGCAGACGATCCAACAGGGGCCGATTCTGTATCGGGCATGTGGCGATATTGGCGATCGCCGGTTCTGGTACGTCTGACCATTCGTCGAGGATCTGGCCATCAGCCAGTTTGATCAGACGGCTGGCCGCTTCTTTCACATCGGGGTCATGGGATGAAATCAGAAACGTGGTGCCGAGCCGCTGGTTGAGGTTCTGCATCAGATGAATCAGATTGCGTCCGGTCTGAGTGTCGAGATTGGCGGTCGGTTCGTCCGCAAGAATGATCTTGGGTTCCGACGCCAGGGCGCGTGCGACAGCAACGCGTTGCTGTTGACCGCCGGAGAGCTGGTCCGGTCGCCGGTAGCCAAGATGTTCAATCTCAACCTCCTTTAGCCAATGGTTGGCGATATCAAGACTCTCTTCCCGGCTCTTTCCCTGCAGCTGGCAGACATAGGCAACATTTTCACGTGCGCTGAGTACGCGAATCAAGTTGTAGGCCTGGAACACGAAGCCGATATTGTTCAAACGGAAATGTGTACGTTGATCGTAGCCCATTTCCAGTAAATTCTGCTCCAGGACTTCGACACTGCCGCTGTCTGCGGATTCGATGGCGCCAATGATGTTCAGCAGTGTGCTCTTGCCGGAGCCGGAGCGTCCGGCTATGACCGCGAATTCACCCGCGTCGATGTGGAGGTTGATACCATGCAATGCGGGGTAGGGCATGGTGCCCACCCAGTAGCATTTGTGTAGCTTGCGAATTTTGATAATGCTGCTCATGTAAATCTCGCCATCCTGCTACTGTATGCGTAAAGCCTTGCTCAAGCGAAGGCGAGTTGCCTTCCAGGCGGGATAGATGCCGGCCAGCAAGGCGGCAACCAGTGTGGCGCCAAGGATTCGCAGCGCCGAGCTCTGCGTCAATTCAGGGTGGATCACTGGGTTCATGTAGAAAAACTGAAAGGCATTGGCGTAGCTGGTGAGATCGATGCCCGACTCCGCGAAGAAATAAACCATCAGGCTGCCTGCCAGGTAGCCCAAGGCGGCGCCGATCAGAATCAACAACACCGCCTCTAGCAGCAGCATGCTGAAGATCTGCCTGCGCGAGGTGCCGATGGCGACGATGACGCCAAGTTCTTTCTGCCGTTCATGCAACGAGATCAGCATAGTGTTCAGGATCTCGGTAAGCACGAGAATGACCACTACGAGAATGATCACAAGGCCGTAGGCGTCACTGAATTCCAGCCACTGCCGCACCATGGGATCAAGTTCCTGCCAAGGCATGATTTCGAAGGTTTTTTCAGAGAGTTGCTGACGAAACAGGCGCACAATCAAATTGGTGTCCTCATGCTGCTCGGCACGGATTACGATGTCGGTGACCGTTTGACCCATCTGCAGCCAGGACTGGGCGCTGTTGAGCGGAATAATGGCCAGTGTACGATCGATCTGCGGTGCCCCAGTCTCTAGAATGCCCAATAAATAAAACACCTCGGAGACCATTTCGCCACTTGGGCGTTGTGTCATCAGAATAACCCGGTCACCGGTTTTTGCGCCTATTGTCTGGGCAATGGTTATGCCCAGCAGCAGGTCCTTTGACATCCCGGGTCTGAGCCACTCGCCTTCGGTAACATGTTCGTGCATTGACGTGACCCAGGTCTCTTGTTCAGGGTCTGTGGCCAGAATCTGAATCCCGGCGCTGCTGCCGCCGACGGATGCCAGCCCCGAGGTGCGGATACGTTGTGTCCAGCCGCTGATTTCGGGATAGCTCTGCATCAACCGAGTCACTGCTGCGGGATTTTTAATGCTATCGCGCAGATGCTGCGAGGCTTCGAATCCGTTGGTATGGATCTGCACATGGCCGGTGTAGCTGAGGATGAAGTTGGTCTTCATCTGACTGAGCCAGCCATCGTTGAGGGCGCTCAGCAATGTCAAAACAGCGATACCGAAAATCATGGTGAGCAGCGTGATGGTGGTGCGACGGCGGTTGCGCAGCAAGTTGCGAATCGCGAATAGCAGGTAGGTCAACAAACCCAGGTGGGACGGTTCAGCCATTTCGGATGGCCTCCGCCGGTTGCAACAGGCTGGCACGCCAAGCCGGGTAGAAACCGGCGACAACCGATGCCATAAGAATGGCGACGACAGTGACCCCAAAGTGTTCCAGGTTGAGTTGGGGATGGATCAGCGGATCGACATAGAAGCGGGATGTCGAGCCGAGCAGGATCGACAGATCGATACCGGTGATGCCGGTGATATAGACAATCAGAAAGCCCAGTGCCAGTCCGGCCAATGTGCCGAGCAGGCCGATCATCAATGCCTCCATAATCAATAGTGCCGCCACTTCCTGACGAGTGGTGCCGATTGCCATCAACACGCCAAACTCCCGTGTGCGTTCCAGCATCGAAAGCAGCAAGGTATTTAGCTCACCAGCCAGGACGATAAACAGTACTACGCCGATAAATAGATAGAGGAAGCCATTGTGCAGCGTGACCCACTCCTTCATTACCGGGAACATGCTGTACCAGGGCATGATCTCAAGTGACTCTTCCTGCAGCCGCAGTTGCAGTTCTTCTACGACTTTCGCGATTTGCCGTTCCGGTAGCCGAATGGCGAAAGTGGTCACTTGTCCCTGCATGTCGACCATCTCCTGCAACGTACTCAGGCTGGTGATCGCCATGCCCCGGTCAAGCCCCATTTCGCCACTGGTGATAATGCCTATGAGGGTGAATGACTCGGCCACCATAACGCCAAAGCGGTCATAGCCGACTATGATGACACTGTCCCCCAGTTTGAGCCGAAGGTTGTTGGCTGTGGTGGCTCCGAGGATCAGCGCATAGCTATCTTCCGGCTGCAGAAAGCGGCCGATCCCGATCCGCTTTTCAAGCTCAGTGACCCGCTTCTCGGTGACAGGGTCCATGCCGATCAACATGACGCCCTCGGTGGTGTCGTCGGAGGCGGCGAGGCCAAAGGACTCCAAGCGACGACTGTAGTTCACGATCCCGCTACTCTCCAGGGCATTGACGACCCGTTGCGGATTACGAATGTAGGCGGAGAGTTTGGGCTGTTTGAAAAAACCCTGCTCATGGATCTGCAGCGAGCTAATGATGGCCTGCTGGAAGTTTCCCAGCATGTTGCGATGCAGGCCGTCATTGAAACTCCAGAGGAATATCAGCGAAGCCAGGCCGATGGCAATGGCGCCGATGGTCAGCAGAGTCCGTGGAAGATGTCCCAGCAGGTTTCGCAGCGCTACCGCCAAGATGACTTGATTGAATGGGCGGCGTGATGCGGACATGGGGTTATTGATCAGGGCCCCGATTTCGCGCCCTGTGCTTCAGGACTGAATACACTGTCGCTGAACTTGGCGTCGAAGTCGATGCTGCTCAGGGTGATAACGGTGCGTTTGCCTTCACTGTCGAGAGGCGTCATGGTCCAGCGGGTTGGGATCAGTCGGCCATCCATCAGTTTGAATTGATCGAACACCATGCGTCGGCTGGCGCGTCTTTCACATCGGTATTCCAGATCCAGCGGCATACCGTCAGCACGGATACGCTGTCGCAGCTTCTTCCAGGTCACTTTGGCTGCCGGCGAGGGAGTAGATTCGATGGTAATGACCGCCTGATCGCCCTCTCCCTCCCGGCTCACGATATGGTGAGTGTAGTCATCGATCAGTGAATCGGTCTCCAACAGGTCCTGGTTGTTGAAGTCGGAACCCATCCAGGGGTCTTGCAGCATGGCCGGAGAGATGTTGATCCGACGGTCCAGCTTCGGCAGATACATGGAGAGTCTGTCATCGACCTTCAGGAAGATCGTTCCTTTGGTCTTGCGTGGTGAGAGAATCTCCATGCGGAAGCGGCTGGTGCGCATGTCGTCATGGCTACGGAAGGTCATGCTGCGCTGCCAGTCGGGACGGATGATGTCGACCTGATATTCGGCAACCGTTGCATTCGAACGCATCAGAGCTTCGCTCTTTTGCAGCAGAGCGAGCGCTTCCGGGTCGCTCTGATCCGCCGGCGCCAGGCATGGCAGCAACAACAATAGCCAGAGCATTTTGTGTAACAGCGACATGGGATGGGAGCTCCATATAGCACTAACCGGGTGAGATACTTAGATTATAAGCATTTCATAATATATAGCCAGTGGAGGATAGCGGGATGTGAGGTCAGTACGAGAATGGTCCGTTTCTTATGGGAGCGGAGAGTAGCGGACGCTAGCCGGCCAGAGAATGCCAATGATTACCCGCACAGCCTGAAAGGCTGTCCTCGGGTAGAGGCTGTTGACGGGTTAACGTTTGCTGTGCAGGCGATTCATTGCCCGCTGCATTTCGCCACAGACAATATCATCGAGCGCGTCGATGGCCTGCTCGATGGCGTCCTCGATGGCTGTGCGGTCGGCTTGGGATGGGCGTCCCAGCACATAGTTGACCACAGCGGCCTGTTGCTTGGGGTGGTCGATGCCGATGCGCAGACGGTGAAAATCGCGGCTACCCAGGGCGCTCATGATATCCCGGAGGCCGTTGTGGCCTGCATGTCCGCCACCGCTCTTGAGGCGGACCTCCCCGGGTGCCAGGTCGAGCTCGTCGTGCGCGACCAGAATCTCCTCGGGGGGAATGCGGAAATAATTCGCCACGCTGGCGACGGACTGGCCGCTCCTGTTCATGTAGGTGGTGGGCTTCAGCAGACGGCACTCCTGGCCGTGCAGCATCAGTTTGCAACTCGTTCCATGATGGCGCGATTCGCACTTGAAGGATTGATTGTGACGCTCAGCGAGGCGCTCGACGAACCAGAATCCGGCGTTGTGGCGGGTGGCCTGATATTCGCTGCCGGGATTTCCCAGGCCGACGATGAGTCTGATGGGTGAGGAGGGCATGCGGAAAGCCGGGGAGGGCGGATGCCCTCCCCGTCAGGTGTGGGCTCAGCTCTCGGTAGCGCCGGAGGAATCTTCTTCCCCTGCTTCCCCACTCTCCGATTCGTCAGTGCTTCGGTGTGTGGTGTGGATGGTGACGACGATGGGATCCTCGCCGCTATCGCTGGCGGCCAGCTCGACGCCGGCTGGCAAGGTCAGCTCGGAGGCGTGCAGGATAGCGCCCATTTCCAGCTCGGTCATGTTGACTTCGATGAATTCGGGCAGGTCCTTCGGCAGACAACTGATTTCCACATCAGCCATGACGTGGCTGGCCTGGCCACCCGCCTTGATGCCGGGGCAGGCCGCTTCGTTGGTGAAGTGTATCGGTACATGCAGACGAATCTTCTCGTCGGCCTGCACCCGCTGGAAATCGACGTGCAGGATGAAGGGCTTGGCCGGATGACGTTGCAGGTCCTTGAGAACCACAGTCTCCTTTTTGCCGTCCAGTTTCATGGTCAGCAGGTTAGAGTAGAAGGCCTCGTTCTCCAGGGCGTGGACCAGCTCATGGTGTTGTAGGCTGATCATGGTGGGCTCCTGGTGGGCGCCGTAGATGATACCAGGCAGCATGCCGGAACGACGCAGGCGGCGGCTCGCACCTTTCCCCGTGTCGGTCCTGGACTGGGCAATAACTTCGAAATTGGCAGACATGACGATCTCCCGTGTTCAGTGATTCGAGTGAATGAAGCGCCGCTCCGCGACCAAAACAGCGCACTTGACCGCCGATCACAGCGGACGCGCGATTCTATCAGGATCAGGAATTTTTTCCACTATATCTGGGGTGCCAGCTGGTCTATGTATTTTCCTGGATACTGAGATGTCAGCAACTTCTGTCCCGGGTATTTCGGTGAGTCTGTTCGCGTGTCGGAATATTTTTTCAGGCTGAGGGTATGGTCTTGAGCTAACTTACGGATAATGTTGAAAATGTTTTAAAGGCAAATAAATCGCCTTATTTCGGTAGTGATCCCGACAGATTGTCTCATTACTTTTCGCGACTGTGCGCGGAACTCGCTCTGCGTGCACTAACTGGCTATATTCAAAGGAAATATTTGTTATCGCGCTATAAAACCATACATGGATCGCTTCATTGTTGCTTCTGCGATATTTTTTTCCTTTCTCTCTTTACTGTTACTTGCGGCGCCTCGCGCATCGTGACAAATGATTGGGCATCGGCTGCATTGCAGGTGAGGGATGGGGTAGGTGGCCCGATTGTACTGGCGGCTACAGTTGAAGGTGCCGCGAACGGCCAACAAACTCCTCTGCCAGACAATTTATGGATAGTGGGAAGGGTATGGTGCTTGTGCTACTCCGCTCTCTACCGCGGCATGGGCTACGGCTGCCGAGACCCGTTCGCGCAGGCGCGGGTCGAGGGGCTTGGGGATAATGTAGTCAGGCCCGAATGTCAGCTGCTGAAGGTCGTAGGCCTCCAGCACCTCCTGTGGAACCGGCTCGTGGGCCAGGTCTTTGAGTGCATGCACGGCGGCAATCTGCATGTCCTCGTTGATGCGTGAGGCGCGCACATCAAGAGCGCCGCGGAAGATATAAGGAAAGCCGAGTACGTTGTTGACCTGATTGGGGTAGTCGCTGCGCCCGGTGGCCATGATCACATCGTCGCGCACGCTGGCGACCAGCTTCGGCCTCACCTCCGGCACCGGGTTGGAGAGGGCGAAGACGATGGGCTTCGGCGCCATGCTGGCGATCATCTCCCGGCTGACCAGATTGGCGCCAGAGACACCGACGAAGATGTCGCAACCCTGCATGGCGTCAGCCAGGGTGCGTTTATCGGTGTCCGCAGCCACAGCCCATTTGAAGGGATTCAGATCCTTGCGCTGAGTGTGGATGATGCCACCCCGGTCGGTGACGAAAATGTTGTTGCGGTGAGCCCCCATACTGGTGAGCAGGCGCACGATGGCGATGCCGGCGGCGCCGGCGCCGAGTACGGTGATCTTTGCCTCGTCAAGGCTTTTGCCCTGGAGTTCGAGGGCGTTTAGCAGTCCGGCGGCGGCGATAATCGCGGTGCCGTGCTGATCGTCATGAAAGACCGGTATATCGAGTTGCTCGATCAACGCCTGTTCGATCTCGAAGCAGTGGGGTGCCGCGATATCTTCCAGATTGATGCCGCCGAAGGTCGGCGCGATGCGCAGCACGGTTTCGATGAACTCCTGTGGGCGCTTGGCGTTGACCTCGATGTCGAATACGTCGATGTCGGCGAAGTGCTTGAACAGCACGGCTTTGCCCTCCATCACCGGCTTGCCCGCCAGTGGCCCCACATTGCCGAGACCCAATACAGCACTGCCGTCGGTGATCACTGCCACCAGGTTGCCCTTGGCGGTGTAGCGGTAGGCACTCTCCGGGTCGTCGGCGATCTTGCGCACCGGCTCCGCGACGCCGGGTGTGTAGGCCAGCGAGAGATCGCGCTGGGTTTTGTTCGGTTTGGTGACCTGGATGGCGATCTTGCCGGGTTGCGGCAGCTCGTGATATTCGAGGGCGGCGTGGTTGATTTCAGCGTCCAGCTCTTCATCGTGGCGATTGGTCATAGCTGCCTCCGAGTGACTGATGAAATAGGATGGATGGGCGAGCGAAGGGTTCCGCCATCGCGGAACGAGTTCTTGCAGTACACCGCTCAGTCTATAAAAAGTGAGCTTACAGACTCTTCGTTACAGATCCGTCGCATGGTCTCAGCCAGCAACTCGGCGATGCACACCTGACGGATGTTTTGGCATTGGCTGGCCGCCTCGGAGAGTGGGATGGTGTTGGTCACTACCAGTTCATCAAGCTTTGAGTTGCTGAGGTTGGTGACAGCGGGGCCGGAGAGTACCGGATGGGTGCAGTAGGCGACCACCTTGGCGGCACCGTGTTCTTTCAGCGCGTTGGCTGCCTGGCACAGCGTGCCGGCGGTATCGACCAGATCATCGATCAATATGCAACTGCGGCCCTCGACCTTGCCGATGATGTTCATCACCTTGGCTTCGTTGGGGCGCGGGCGGCGTTTGTCGATGATCGCCAGCTCGGCGTCGTCGAGGCGCTTGGCCAGGGCGCGGGCGCGCACCACGCCGCCGACGTCGGGCGAAACGACGACAATGTCAGGGTGTTTCTGACGCCAGACGTCGCCCAGCAGGATGGGCGAGGCGTATACATTGTCAACCGGGATATCAAAAAAGCCCTGGATCTGGTCCGCATGCAGATCGACGGTGAGCACCCGGTCGGCGCCAGCGGTTGCGATCATCTTGGCCGCCAGACGGGCGGTGATCGGCACGCGGGCGGAGCGGGGGCGGCGATCCTGGCGCGCGTAGCCGAAATAGGGGATGACCGCGGTGATGCGTTTGGCCGAGGCCCAGCGCATGGCGTCGATCATCACCAGTAGCTCCATCAGATTCTCGTTGGTCGGTGCCGAGGTGGGCTGGACGATGAAGACATCGCGTCCGCGCACGTTTTCATGGATTTCGGCCATCACCTCACCGTCACTGAAGCGGCCGAGCTGCATTTTTCCTAGCGGCAGATTGAGATGGGCGGCGATTTCGCGGGTCAGTTCCGGGTTGGCATTGCCGGAGAAGACCATCATGGCAGTGGCGGGCACGGTTTGATTCCCCTGTTACAATGTTTGGCTGGGGCGGCAGGATTCGAACCTACGAATGCTGGGATCAAAACCCAGTGCCTTACCGCTTGGCGACGCCCCAATTAGTACTCATCGTGCTGGAGTCGCTCCAGCAGCGGGGAATGATTAATGCCCCGCGCAACAAAACCTTCGAGATTCGCCGGCAGCGCCTGATATGCCATCAGGGCTTGCTGCTCCTCGGCAAAGGCGGCGAAGACACAGGCGCCGGTCCCGGTTAGACGGGGCTCGGCGAATTGGTTCAGCCAGTCCAATGCGGCGGCGACCTTGGGGTGGCGCCTGCGAACCACGGGGAGGCAGTCATTGCGGCTGTCACCCCCGAGAAAGTCGCGTATTTTGATCCTGGGGGAGTGGCGTGTCAAATCAGGTTGAGCGAAGATTTCTGCGGTCGAGACGTGGCAGTCGGGAAGCAGAATCAGGTACCAGTCCGCAGGAAGCTCCAGGGGTTCGAACTGTTCGCCGACTCCCTCGGCCCAGGCCGCATGGCCGTGGATGAAGATCGGCACATCGGCGCCTAGCCCCAGGCCGATAGATTTCAGATGCTGCTGATCCAGATCGGTGCGCCAGAGTTGGTTGAGGGCCACTAGCGTAGTCGCGGCGTCCGAACTACCGCCACCGAGGCCGCCCCCCATGGGCAGGTTTTTCCGCAGGCTGATGTCGGCCCCCAGCTGGCAGTCTGTCGCCTGCTGCAGGGCGCGCGCGGCTTTGTAGCAGAGATCGTCCTGCGGTGGCACGCCCGGGGTCGGGGTGAGCAGTCTGATCTGCGAATCCGCGCGCAACTCGAAACTGAGTTCGTCCTGCCGGTCGATGAATTGAAACACCGTTTGCAGTTCATGGTAGCCGTCTGCGCGGCGACCGACGATTCGCAGCATCAGATTGAGTTTGGCCGGGGCCGGCCAGGTTTTCGTCATCGGGTTCAGTCGGTCACACCCAGGCGCTGCTTAACCGCGGAGATGAAACGGTTGTCAGGTTCCCTTTCTTCGGCCGCATTCCATATTGCTTTTGCGCGGTTGGTCTCACCCATCTGCCAGAGCACTTCGCCTAGATGGGAGGCGATTTCCGGATCGTCGCTGAGTTCGGCTGCCTGTTCCAGATACCGCTGGGCGGCAGGTAGATTGCCGAGACGAAACTCGACCCAGCCCATGCTGTCGAGGATTGCCGGACTGTCGGGTTTCATCGATAGCGCCCGTTCGATGTAACGTTTGGCCTCATCGAGTCGGTCAGTTTTGTCAGCCAGGGTGTAACCCAGTGCGTTAAGGGCGTCGATATGATCCGGCTGGGTGGCCAGGATCTTGCGCAGGTCGTGCTCCAGGATGTCAACCCGGTCCATGTCGGCGGCGTTGAGCCCGCGGGCATAGAGTAGTTCGGTGCTGTCCTCGAACTCTTCGAGTGCCTTGTTGTAGACCTCATGTGCGGTGGTGAACTGACCGTTGTCGCGCAGTAGTTCAGCTTCGATCAGGAAGAATTTCAGGAGATGGTGTGGCTGGACGACGCGTAGCCGTTGCAACGTCTCCCGGGCCGCGTTCAGGTCCCCTTCATCGGAGAGGATCTTGGCAATGCGAACCTGGGCGTCTGCCTGCTGATCGCCCTCCACTCGACTGTACCAGTCGAGTGCCCGGTCGGTCTGCTTCTGCTCCTCGGCAATGACGCCCAGATAGTAGCAGGCCTCGTTGTATCGCTGGTGTTTCTCGATCAGTTGCTCAAGGTAGCCCTTGGCGTCATTCAATCGATCGAGCTGCATCGAGAGAATACCCAACGCGTAGATAGTATCCGGGTTTTCCGGTTGTTTGCGATGCAGAAAAGCGTATTGCTCCAGTGCCGGCTCCGCTTCGTTGAGTTCCACCAATGTGCGGGCATAGGCATTGCGTAACGGTAGGTTGTCGGGTGACTGGGCTACGGCTTGAGCAAGAAAATCGACGCCTTCCGCTTTCTTGCCCGCAGAGATCAGTGTGTGGGCTTTGAGCACAAGGGCGTTGGTCGCCTTCGGCTGCAGCTCCAGCGAACGGTCGACATAGCTGCCGGCAAGCTCCATTTGTTGGGCTCTGCTGGCGGTGAGTGCCAAAGCATAGAGGGCTTGCGGATCGCTGCTATCGGGGGGTACCAGCTGTTGCATGATTGCCAGCGCCTTGGGTCCGGAAGCTGCCTTTTCCGCAATGGCGGAGGCCTGCAGATAGCCTGCCTGGCCCTGGCTATTGGCGAGGGATACTACCTGTTGCAGGTGCTGAATCGCGGTCGGCAAGGCCTTTTGGCGAATGTTGAGGATTGCGGCTATCTGATGTGCTTTGAGCGATTCTGGCTGAATCTCGATCCAGAGATTTGCGGCCTGCAGTGCTTGCTGCGGCTGATTGGCCTGTAAGCCAAATCCTGTGGCCCGCTCGGCGGCTTGCGCGCTTCGGGATTCAATTGCTGCCTGGTATGCGTAGTCGTAGGCCAGCTTTGATTGCCCACGCTGTGCGGCGATCTCGCCTGCCAGTGTATTGAAGACGAGGGAGGGGCTGGCGATTTTCGACTCTGTCTCGGGAGCAGGGTGCGAGGTGACCGAGGGGGAGGGGGGCGCCCCCGTGCTTTCCGGAGAAGGTTTGGGGACAAGCGCTGTGCATCCCTGAAGTAGCAGGCAGAGCGCGGCCAGTGTGTAAAAAGGGTTCTGGTTCATTGATTCACAGTGTATTTGTTGAGGCGTCTAGTAAAGAGGTTATTGTCCGGGGCTGCAAGCCTTTCGGGCCAATCTAAGGGTGTGTTAGGGCGATTTGTGTTCAGCTGTTCCGGTCTGGTCGTGTATCGTTTGCTTTGACCTGAAAATCTTCCGAATGTTGTATTGACTTTGGGGGGTTGAGGCGTCAGAATGCCCGGCTCTCGTTGGGAGGGGTTCCCGAGTGGCCAAAGGGATCAGACTGTAAATCTGACGGCTCCGCCTTCGGAGGTTCGAATCCTCCCCCCTCCACCAGGTGATGTCGGGAAAAAGGTCGATGAGACCGCTTGGCTCGATCTATCATCCACCCTCTCAAAAGGGGGGGAGGATGCGAACCGATAAGAGGTTCGACGAAACCGCATGGCGGTTTCGAACGTTGCGCGAAGCGCGACGGCCTGAGCGGCGCCCAATTTGGTATGCGCCCGGGTTTGACTGATTGATAGCGGAAATGGTGAGCGACGCGTCGCTTGGCAGCGCGGGTGTAGTTCAATGGTAGAACTTCAGCCTTCCAAGCTGAATACGTGGGTTCGATTCCCATCACCCGCTCCAAACAGAGCCGCACCAGGGTTGCGGTGGGCGGTGGTGCCGTGTTTGCGGCGCCACCGTTTGTTATGGGATTTGCGGAGGGTCTCTGGGCCTCGATGCAAATACTTGATTTTGCCCAGATAGCTCAGTTGGTAGAGCACACCCTTGGTAAGGGTGAGGTCGGCAGTTCAAATCTGCTTCTGGGCTCCATTTTGACAACGGCGTGCGGAAGCGCGCGAATTTATCTTTATACAATAGAGAACCTGGA
>JBNKOL010000042.1:0-51944 GCA_050294655.1 Sedimenticolaceae bacterium | reverse complement strand
CCCGACGGTTGACCAGGTATCAGAGGCAAGACACCCGGTAATACGTTGAGTCCAGGGGTTGGAGGTCGAGACCAACCCCTGACTCTTTTCCCGAAAATCCGCTCAATCGAACCAAAGCTAGGAAGTCGTGGTTTGCTGTGCAATATAAAAACACCACTACCGGCAATATGTCAGCTTTATGTGGCACAATTCTCTAGAGCTAGGAAGTCAGGCTGCGTGTCATAAACTACATAGAAAGTGCGCACTGAAAATAATTTACACCGATCATAGGATACCCAGCGGCTCACTATCTGACCGGCGGGTCAACGCTCTGAGCGCTCAGCGTACCTATCTGTTTCGATCAAACTACGATGTCGTTAAAGCGCTAGAGCCTAGGAGGGAAGTCCTCATGTGCGGCTATATGACTGGTGACCGATAGTCCCTATGTCTAGGCGCTACTGATTGAGGTTGGTCTGGACTATTTGGTGCTTGACTTGGCGGCAGGTACGCATGACATCATACACAGCTTTCCTGCCTTTGGTGGAATAATCCGCTATCTACACGGGCGACCGGCTTGTTGGGGTGAAGACCGGCGGCCTCCCCGTAGACCTCTGATATCTCGGGGAAGGCCACCGAAACAATACAACCCAACCATTTTGTCCAAAAGGTAAGAAGAAGAGTTGGTATGACAATACCCGGCGAGAATCGAAAAAGCGTAAAACTAGAAAAAGCGCAGATTCACGGCCAGCGCGATGTAGAGTGGCCCCCAGGTTCAGAGGCATATTGTTGTAAAGGCCGCGGAACCTGAACCTTCTGATTCTGCTCATCTTCTCGTCCGAAGGGGGTATGGCGCGGGTATTCGCCGGCTGTGCCGCTGATGCCGCAGTGGCAACGGGTGAAAAACTTCACCTAGCACATCTGTTAGGATCAGAAAAAACCATATATGGCCTAAATCCATACATATAGACAGCGCTCAAGAGGCTTAGTCATGGAGCCGCACCCATGAGCTCGCAGCTATATGCTGGTACCTCAGGAATTGTGCTGGCTAACCGCATTACTTCCTCGATATTGTTGAAGACTTTTTCAAATGCTTCAACGTAACGTCTCATAAGAGATAAATCATTAGGTGGGAAATGCCCCCATATCAGTGTGTACTCTTCGCACCATTTCAGAGCATTTGGAAAATGCTCTAGTTGGTAATCAATATTTTTATGGTAATGATTACATGACCATGGACAGCCTCTGCCGTAGCCTACTCTTTGGCGGAATAGTTCCTGGTTTGGTATGGGTTGTGTTTCTGATTGTCCTATCATCACACCTTCAGCATGTAATGCTTTTTCAATTCCTTCTCTAAATACATTTGGCGTATAGTCGTAACCCGCCCTAAACGGATCGCAACGCAAGCTATATGCAAAATATGCATGTTTCTTATGTGTCGGCTCAAATATGGGCTCAGCGCCATTCAGTCTGCCTAAATTTTCAGTAAGGTATTTGCAGTTTTGCCTACGGATGTCATTGTATTCATCCAATCTCTCAAGCTGAGATCTCGCTAGCGCGGCGGGTAGTTCTTGGCCTCTATACATCCAAGATACCCGCGAAAGATTTCGCAACCCATGGGGCATACCGTCTTTACGCATGCCGTACATTCCTGTTGCCAGCGCTACTTCGGCGTAATCATCGTTATTGGTTACAAGCAATCCGCCCTCTCCGCCCGCCGAGAGGTTCTTGCATCCATTTAGACTAAAGCAAGCGATATCCCCAAGTGACCCTGCTTTTTTTCCCCTATATTCGGCTCCGTGCGCTTGGCACGCATCCTCTATGACGACAATGCCCCATCTCCTTGCGATCTCGCATATCTTATCCATGTCAGCTGGAAGACCGTGGATATGAACGACAATTATGGCTTTGGTGCGTTTCGAGATTCGGTCTTCGATCTCATTAACTGCGATATTACCGTTTGTACGATCAATATCAACAAAGATTGGAATGGCATTCTGGTGCAAAACACACGTTGCTGACGCGACAAATGAAAATGCTGGCACCAATACCTCGTCACCTGGGCCAACACCGGCTGCGGCTACAGCCATATGCAGCGCTGCAGTCCCGCTTTGAGTAAGAATGCAATTTTTTACGCCCGTATATGAAGCCCATTCTTCCTGGAGTTTCAATGCGTTTGGAGTTCCTGCCTCCCAAAGTTTTCCACTACGTAAAGCATCTAAAACGGCAGCTTCATCCTGTGGGGTTATAATTGGCCACGGTTTTATAAGGCCTTTGGGAACTACTGGCGTACCTCCACCTAAAGCTAGCTTATCCATTATTCTCATGATGCCCTTAAAAAACTGGATTCAGAAATAATCACGGAACCAATTTTGGTAAACTTTCTGATTGCTGGTGGATGCTGTTTATTGGAGTATAGCCGATAACTCTAGCTGCTTTCGCCCAACTATAGAAACTATTGTATCCTGTTAGATTGCCCTTACACTTTTGCAATTCGGGGTAATACTGATTTAGCAAGTCTTCAGAGTAGTACTTAGAAAATGTGTCTTCTGCAGATACATACATCGCCTCGAACGGCTTTGACAAACTAGATTCGTGAGCTAAAACAAATGCTCTTGCTGCGTCATCTATATGGACGTAGGACCATAGTGAGCATATTGCAACTTCATTGGGTAGATCATCCCACACGCGCCTTTGAATGTCTTCGATGGATAAAACCCAAGTTAACCGCAATGCAACAACCTTGAGATTTGAGATATTATTGGCAGCATTGTTCAATAGTTTCTCCGATAAGAGCTTCGACAATCCATAATAACCACTTGGCCTCATTGGATGCGACTCATCTACTGGTAAAGAAGTATATGCCATTTTGTTTGACCAAGGATGTTTTCTTACTACGCAACTACTGCTTGCAAAAACTATACGCGTAACTGTTGCGGTTAAGCACGCCTCTGCAAGTAGTCGGCTTGAATGAAGGTTTGTATAAAGAACTCCATCCATTTCATCTGATGCTCCTGCAAGATGAACTATACTGTCGACCCCATGTATTGCATTAAGCCAGGTTTTGCGATCAAGTATGTCTCCCCAGATTAACTCGTCGGCATGTGGTTCTACTGTTGATGGTATATCTTCTTCGTTCTTTAATAATACCCTAATCCTATAATCCGTTGATGCAAATTCCTGCAATATACGTGGCCCAATGCGACCAGTGCAACCAGTAAACAATACGTGTTTTGTGCTCACTGCTAACAATACTCCTTAAACGAGATTATGCTGATATTACAAATTATCGCCTCTATTTAACGAACATGTCTTGACGTCGGAAAATGGGTATGTGTAAGCTCGAGCCAATAACAACTCTAGATCTCTTGTTTCACCCCAAATTGTATTCGAGTTTTTCTTTGCCCAGTCTTTCGCTAAGTTGACGGTATCTTTCGATACAGCATTGTCAAAGCGTAGTAAAGTAATATGAAGAGGAAATGGGACATCACAGACATTGAAGCATTTTTGCAAGTTTGCTGACAGAGTGCTTTTCGCTATAAGAGAGTTTCTCCTAACAATGTCTGTTGCCTGTATAGGTGTTTGCGGGGATTGTGTTAAAAATCGTTTTTGATAGTCCCAGATATCTTTGATATCACAATAAATGTCAGCAAATACTTGCAAGGAATATTTTGTAGCGCGAGTCTGGCGTATCACAACATTGAACTGTGGACTTTCTTTGAATAATCCGGTTAGAGTATCTAAGAAACCATTCTCTCTATTAAAAATGGCTTCTGTAAGACCTCTTTTGCTGACTCCTTTTTGATGTAGAAACTCATAAATGGTTATGTGAATGTCTTTTTGTATTAGATTCCGTAAAGGGTCGGGCAACGTCTCAAGAAGCATTAATAACCAGGGTTCGTTAGAATGAAAACACCCTAGGATAGAAAGATCAGCAATGGGGGCATTCGTCTTTGAGTTAAAAATTCTTTTGCTGATGCTTCTGTGAAAGAATGGATCTCCATTACTATTTTTCAAAAGCTCAAAATCCCATATTTGTTGTGGTCTGCCACTATGGGGATCCCGTGACTTCCCTTTAACAACAAACTGAATACTTGTGACATTATAGTTTGAATTCTTCATCCAATGTGCCGCCTTAGCCAACATGGTTGTATGGCGAAGCCAATGCATTAGGAGATATTGTCCTCTACGTTGGCAACCCAAAAAGACTATAAGCCATTTGTCAGGAGCAAAAGGATTTCTGGTTATAGTTAAAATCCCCCAAGAATAGTTTGTATTGTCAATAGAATAATTTATAGGTGCGTCTGCAACATTAGTATCTTCCGGGCAGAAAAATGGTTTTACTTGAGGAGTACTTGGTGGGCTTACACCGATAGCAGAAGAAAAGGCAGCAGTTTGGCTAACTTGATGACGCCACGAAAGATGGTGGCAATATAGTGGTAGTATTATATTTGAAAAATTATTTTCTCCGATGATGAGCAAATTGTCTAATAGATGTGGGGGGATTTTGCCTGCGCAGGGCGGCTTCCAACCGCTTTTTGTATCATCGTCAGCGAGTAGCGACTTTGCTGCCCAGCGAGAGCAAACTACCGATCTCTTCGATTTGGCTTCAAACATTTCCAGTAAGCTAGAGCCATAAGATGCAACCAAGACTCCAAAAGTCTCGAGTTCATCTACAGGCATGTGTGTGGATACTACAAAAGGAATAACAGATGCTTCTTCATCTGGGCATGGAAAAGGTTTCTTATTAAATGTGCTTCGGCATGTATAGATGATTCGAGCGCGCCCAGATAAGGGAAACTGCGAAGGTAGTTGAGTTGAGGGGGAAGGGCTTTGTGGTATTAGGAGTTGAGGAGATTGTTTAACTAGAGCATTTTCCACAGCTTTACTGACGTTATAGAAAACACTTTCTTGTGAGCTGAGCGATAGCCCATCCAGAGGATTTTCAGGATCATTTATCGGCTGAAACTTTGATAAGTAGGGTGTTTGAAAAAATCGACAGTGACTTAAAATGATTGGGATAACGACTGCGTTGTCCTTTTCTGCTGCTGCAAGCAAAGGCGGTAATTCATTTTCTCTGATGTATTTAGACGCTAAAAAATCTGCGCTCACCAGTAAGATAGCAATCTTTGCCTTATTCAAAGCTTGTTGTATCTCTTTGAGCCACAGTCTTCCCGGAGTGATGGCGGTGTCAGCCCAGATTGTCACAGCGTGATCAAGTTCTAAAGATTTTAGGTGCACCTGTAAGCGATTTAGCCAGCTTATATCTTTATGACTATAACTAATGAATACCTGAGTCCGATTCTTCATAGACTTGTCCTCCCTACAAGTAGCGCTGACCGCATTGATTATCATTAGCGTTATTGCGGCATATAGACCCTTATGACCTACTAGCTGAATAGTGGTCAAGTACTAAACAATCATTTCTATTTCACTACAATAAATCATAACGTATCGTACTGCCACCCTATAAATACTCGAAGAAATGGCCACTCCTCTGTGAGGACGAGGTGTCAGGGTCTTTCCAGCACCCTGTATATGGTGAATTACTATTTATGCGACAGCAGGCAACTGGTATAGGCTACGGCAGTATAAATACCAGTCGTATTGGCGGATATCGGCAAGGCCGGATTTGAAGATTCCGGAAATCTTGGTAAGGGTGAAGCAATTCAGCACAGAATATGCGCGATGTGCGTTGTAGTAGTGGCGAAACTCGGTCAGTTTTCGTTCCAGATCGCTTTTTATTCCAGAAGAGCGTTTGATCGAGAAGTTCTCGTCGAATAGTTCCGATCAGGCGTTCAACGACAAAATGAGACAAAGGCACGTGGCGAAGCGATGTAATCTCCTGAATATCGAGTATGCGTAAAATAGCCTACCAGTGGTGAAACAGGAATAATAGATAGTTGTTGAACTGAGATATGTCGGTATACCTTCGGCTGCGATGGCGGTATTGAACATCCTGCATAATTTGATTCCTTTCACGTCACTTGCGTGCACAACAAAGCCGATAATTCGACGCGTGAAGTGATCTATCAACAAGAGGACCCAGTGACTCTTTAGCAGCATGGACTCGCAGCGAAACAGATTGATACTCCATAGGCTGTCTTTCGCATGACCGATAAAGGTCAGTCACGATGGTCTGTTTCCGGCTGGTTCTGGTCGGTAATGCATGGCAAGGACGCATCGCACGACGTCTTTATCAATGTCCGTGCCAAAGGCTTGATTGATCTGTTGTGCAATTTTTAGGGCAACCGAATCGGGGTTACGGCGTTTCACTTCAGCTATGGCCTGGATAAGTCTAAGTGCGGGGCCTTTCGGACCTGGTTTGCCTTTGCAACCGGCAGTATATAACTACAGATATTTGCGTTGCTTAAGAACGCGGTGGAACTTCAACAGTGTCAAAGGTCAGAGAATTACAGCAGCCCACTGGTTCCGGTTTGGGCTGAGGAAGAGCGACCAGAAACCGAATAGAAAGCGATCCAGGACGGATAGATGAGGTGCGCGTTTTCGAGTTCGACTTATTATTAGGAGTTGCTGCTTCATCAGCAGCCTGTCAGCCACTACCGCTTTTGCGCCGCCAGGCCCGATGAGCTTGGCTTTCGTGGTTAGCGGATGTATTAGGAGTATCAGCAGGTTTTCATGACGGAGTAGAATTGGGAAGCCAATCTTTCGGACCAAGTATGTTTATTTTTATCGATATTGGTGAGAATTAAGAACCCGACAAAGACAGGTAGGTGGTGCGCAAAAAGACGTTTTAGGGTCCGCAGAAACAGTGCCTTTGTCAGCAGTTAAGAGTTTTTCCGCATGCCGAAGCAAGGCGCTCTCCAAGCCGACTGACTATATCTCGTCTTTCAAGGATAACACAAATAATCACAGGTTTTGGCAAGCCGTTTTTGAGGTAAAAAATAGTGGTATCTGTATTTTGTTACCATCAAGTCCGGAATGGATTTTGAGAAAGCGCGTTTGGGAATGTCGTTAGCGGCGATGGCCTCGAAGGTTTCCGTGTGGCCATTCCGGTATAGTCGAAAAATCACCTTCCCCCATCGATTCAGGGTGTAGACCGCAACCTCTATCCAGTCCGGCTCAGCATCCTTGGTGAACTCCTAGGGCTGCATTATTTCAGGTTCTCTTCCTGCTCGACCTTGTCAAAGATGCTATCAACGGATTTGCTGGAAACCGCCTATTCTTTGCGGCTTCGATGCGTGGTTAGAGCAAGGTCTCCAGCTCCTGCAGCGCAGCCTGCTCCTCAAGATCGGGAAGGGTGCGCTCGAGAACATAATCTTTAATGGATTTCCCCTGCAGGGCTGCGGCGGCCTTAAGGCGTTGGTGCTGTTCCTGAGTGACTTCTATGGAAAGGCGCATACGTCGCCTTCTCGCTAACAGTGTTTTGCTTCTCTAAATGATAGGATCAAAACAACAAATATATAAAATGTAACAAATGTTGTTTGTGCTGTCTCGGCAGGTGAGACCTCAGCAGGCTGTTCATTGCGCGAAGACTACAGGGGGAAAGAAATGTGCGTTAATAGGGTGCAATAATTCAGCTTCGATGTCCGGTGCGGGCGCCTAATTGTAATGCCTTTGCGAAACGATTCGTTCGTTCGATCAAAGAAGAATGTCTGGACCGGATATTTTTTTATTGATGAGACATCGCTTCGCCGGGCAATCAGAGAATATTTGGCCCATTATCAGGCGGAACGCAACCACCAGGGCATAGGGAATCATTTGCTAGTGCCGCTGACAACAGACTGTCCACCCCGTAGCTCCATTCACCGCCGCGAGCGGTTCGGTGGAATGCTCAAATATTACTATCGCGAGACGGCGTGAACGCGGCGTTTCAGTATTTGTACCGTACGGGGTAAGCGCGCAGGTCGTCTGGATGCCGAACCTCCCTATGTCGATGCGAATCGTGAGGGCTACATATACACCCGGGAAGATCACTCCTGCTCCAGCACGGGAAACCCCTCCAGCGTGATCTCTGTTGACGCTTATGACCTCAGCAAGTGGATCAATAATATGCAGGTAATTGCCGGGCTCTTCGCGCAATTGGGGGCGACAACATCATGGCTATCGACAAATCCAATGAACCTTGGGATTACGGCTGGTCAGAGTGGAAAGCACTTGCCGAAAGTACCTGTCAGGCCATAAGTTCAGTGAACAACGATGTACTGGTCATGGTTAAAGGCGTGGGCTCAGCGCATGCCGACGGCAGCAAAGAGCCCTTCGGTAACCAGGCATAAAACCCGAACTGGGGCGAGAACCTGTATGGGGCAGGCATGGAGCCTCTGAACATACCCAAGGAGCGACCGATATTCTCTCCGCATAGGTACAGCCTATCCGTTTTTTCAGAAACATTTTCTCGATCCATCACAACCGCAGTGCGCCGAGTTCGATGGCGATGCGGCAGGCGATGAAAAATGTAATATCAACATCGATCCGGCTGTCCTGAAGATGGGATGGGATGAGCACTTGGCTACTTGCGCGATCAGGGTTACGCGGTGCTCGTCGGTGAGTTTGGCGGTAACTGGGACTGGCCAAAATGTGCAAGTCAAACCGAGCAGAAGCGCTGGAGCTACGATAGTCCCGGAGTCGATGCGGAGTGGCAAAATGCCTTCGTCGATTATGCGAAAACGATCCCCTGTGTCGTAGACCCTGGCATTGCCGCTTGGACTGTTTGCCTCAACAACAGCTAAGACGTGACAAATATTAAGGCAAGATTAAGCAGGTAAAGTGACTTCTGGACAGCAGACGGATTTGTAGGAGTTCAATATTCGATTCTACACGGTGAGCAGTACCTTCCCCTCGATTGTTATATCTTCAAAGTTCCTGGCGATACATGGGAGAAAAAACAATTGGTTAGGGCTGAATATGTCGCAGATGGTAGTGGTTTGACTGCAAAAATTTGTATCAAGATATGAACAAACGAGCAAGCTATGCTGACAACTTGTCGCTGGACAAGTGTAAAATGTAGGTATATTTTCTATAAATATAGAAGTCTGCAGTACCTGTTTGCCTATTCGGCAGGGATGTCTTTACGCTGCGAACACTAAGCTTCTGCCCCTGTTACTGTATGGTGACAATGCTTAGCATGTCTCCGTTGGCATTACGTAGCCTGACGAGAGCCTTTCCCGAAAAAGCAAAGTGCAAAGCTCCCTAAAAAGGCGCTTTGTCGAAGGTATCCAAGAACCGGGCAAGCTTCATGAAACCGCCATCGCGGTGACATACGCTATGTAGCCGAACTCAATATAAAGGAAAATTCGTCATGGAGATGACTGACACCCGGATAGCCACTGTCGGCTTAATCAAGTTGCCCGCCTCCATTCTGGCTACTTCTGCGTTCATAGCCTTTTTCCTTTTATTTGGTACGACTCTCTCCACCTCGGCCGCTGCATCAGACCTCGGTTTGACTGAAGCGGATTGCCGTTGCTGTCACGGAGCCAGCCTGGCGGATCGCCACCATCTCATGGTTATCGATCGTGGACTTGAGTGTCTCAACTGCCATCAGATGCTGTGGAATTCAACAGCCATGCAGTACGATGTAACGGTTACACGTAACTGCCCGCAATGCCATACGGGGTCTTTGGCCGATCGACATCATCTGCTGGTAGACCAGGTGACCTATAACTGCTTCTCATGTCATACGATTGCATGGAATCCCGACACTTTAATGTACGAGGCGCAATTCAATGCCTTTTGCGATGCTTCACCACAACAGCCTCCCCTCCTTTCGGGCGCTATCAATGGCACTGTCAACGATAGCGCCGGCAGTGCTTTGGCTTGGGCACAAATCACAACCGACAATCCTGAATACGCTACCTTGACCACTGATACGGGCTCGTTCCAACTGGCGAAAATTCCTCCGGGCGACTATTTGCTTACAGCTTCAGCAGATGGATTCATCAGTTCAAGCCAGACTGTCACCGTTTTGGAAAATCAAACACAGACTGTCGATCTTGTCCTCTTTCCCTCGACTACCATGCCATCAATCACTGGAGTGGTTGTCGACAGCACACAGACACCGATCGAAGGAGCCCGGATTTACAGTGCTGATGGACTCTATTCCGCACGCTCGGATAGAGACGGCACTTTCACCCTGGTCAACATGGCCATGGGAGATATTACGCTGACAGCGGAAAGAGATGGCTATGGATCTAAAGCACAGAGCCTTTCGCTCATAGCGGGACAAAGTCTGACAATCGAGTTTGTTCTGCCGGATTTGCCCATGGAAGTATGCAACGATGGAAAGGATAACGACAGTAATGGATATGTCGATTGCGACGACCTGGCTTGTGCCGGCACTGCCGCCTGCCGAAATCCCCTGGAGATCTGTGGTGACGGACTGGACAACGATGCAAATGGCCTGGTGGACTGTAGCGATTTAGCCTGTATGGAGAGAGTCGATTGCCCGCAACCGAGTATCGAAATCTGTGACGATGGCGTTGATAACGACAGCAACAACCTTACCGACTGTGAAGACTCTGCTTGTAGCGCGTTGGCATATTGTCGGACAGAAATCTGCCATGACGGGATTGACAACAATGGCGACATCTTGGTCGACTGCGCGGATCCCGTCTGCGCCAGCACGAGCGAGTGTCTCTCCCCGCCAGTGGAAATCTGTAATGACGGCCTCGATAACGACGCCAACGGATACTTCGATTGTGCCGATGACAAGTGTTCATCCAAACCTATCTGCCAACCACCAGGTGATGATCAAAATAGCAACGGAGACGCCTGCGAATATATTGTGCAAAACGAATGGACGAGCGGTTTTACCGCTGTCATTCGTATACATAACAGGAGCACCACACCGATCAATGGTTGGGATGTGAATTGGAAATACACCGACGGTAGCAGCATCAGGACGATCTGGAATGCGCAATTATCCGGCGCCACCCCCTACACGGCGAAGAGTCTTAACTGGAATGCTGTCATATATCCCGGCAAAAGTGTTGATGTCGGTATTTTGGGAGATAAATCACCCCCTCCCGCAGCGCAAGTCCCTTTATTGACTGGTCCCAACTGCAATGCAGGCAGTGAACTCGAATGCGACTACATTGTGCATGGGGAGTGGGATAAAGGCTTCAATGCCGCCATTCGCCTCTACAACGGCGGGTCCGTCCCCATAGAGGGCTGGGAAGTGAACTGGGCATACACCGACGGGAGTAGCATCAATCAAATATGGAGTGCTAACCTAACCGGCTCCAACCCCTATACAGCAACCAATCTCGACTGGAACCGTATCATTGCACCTGACACAAGCATAAATTTTGGCTTTGTAGGTCAAAAAAACGAGGTTCGCGCTCAGGTGCCCCTGGTGACAGGCGAGGTCTGTGGTGCTGGACTCTGAGCGGAACGCAACTTAATAACCAGGCCGCCAGTATTAATATCCATGGCCTGGCTGGTATATTTGCCACGATCTACGAACTCGTTGTCGTCGGAGAAGACGAGTTCGGTGTAGATATTCCATCCGCCATGTGCCCAGGCAGCGCCGAGGGATATCCGCTGGCTGTCATTGATGCCGCTTTCGTCTTTCATGATTGAGCTGTATTCGATATAGGGGACGATATAGTCAAGCCAGGGGGTATTCGATGTCTCAAGGTAGTAGCTCAGGGTGACCGCCGGGATCAGGCTCTTGGCCGCCACGGTGTTCGGGAAGTCATAGGCGCCGAACTGCACGAGCTTATCGGTTCCAAATGGTTGGCCGCATCGACATCGTAGCTGTAGTAAGTGAGCTGCGATGCGAGGGTGAAATTGTCCCACTTGTTGATCATATGCATGGATGCGGCCGAGAGGCTGCCGTCATCCTGCGGTCCCTGGCTGTCGAGCTGACCGTATTCGAGGGAGAAACCGAGTGCCGTATCGACCGACGCATTGGGAAACTGGTAAATGCCGCGGACGTTGACCTGGTTTTGCTCCTCATAGCCATTGCCGGTCTCGTTCACCACATCATCGCCTTTTGTTCTTCTGTGTATCAGGTCCTTGGTCGGCGTTTCATTTTCAACATCCTCCCCTCTGTCTTGAGATTAAATCTTGCATTGGCCATTTGAATCCGCAATCCCCGCCTGTGCTTCCGCTCCTGTTGTAACACGCTTGTGTGTCGATAGCGGCTGGTAAATGATTCTCGTTCGAGATTGCAACTTGATCTATATCAAAGAACATTACGGTCGGGGTTTTGCTTGGCTTACGGCCTACTAGAGTTAAGGAACCTCTGAATAGGTCCGGGCCGAACAGATTGTTGATCAAAATGCGCCGATTCAAGGCACAGATCGCACGTAATAGCCTGCTATTGCAAAGATCCGCAACTCCGAAGCGGTCTATTGTGGCGACAAGATGCCGGTCCACGACTTGTGCAGAGGTTCCTTAAGTATGGATCGATGTTTGGTCTGTGTAGGGAAGCGAGTAGAGGGTACCGGATAATACCTAAAGAATAATAATACCCGAACTTAAAAAAACCCTCATTTTTTTCATGTCGCATATTAATGCGAGTGGTATTGGTAGTGCAACAGGGAGAAATTTGTCATGCCAACAAAACCCAAGGGTAAAGTGTACGGTAAAATTACAAACCAAAAAGGCAAGGGCCTCCAAGGAGTCAAGGTGGAGGTGTGGGATAGTGACTGGCCGGATGATGATGACCGGATGGGTCATGCTGTAACGAATTCGAGGGGTGAATACTCCTTTCCCTATCCGAGAGGAGAGTGGGATCCCAGGGTCGCGGGCACTGGTTTTCGTCCCGACGTCTATATAACTGCCAGTGTGAAGAATCGAGAGGGGCGGTGGGTTAAAGTTAACAAATCGCGGGTTTATAACAACGTAAAGCTCAAGCTCGCCAAGAAGATTGATCTTCAGATCATTGTCGATGCGATTGAAAAGAAACGCACGAATTTCAAGGTTGGAACCGATGGCTTTCGTTTTGGGAATTCATTTGTACTCGAAGATGTTTTCGGATTCGAGGGGCGGTTTGAAATGGGATTCTGTGGTGGAATGTCTGCCGGCGCGTTGCACCGCTATCAGACTCGCTGCGTCGTTCCGACAACAAGTAGGGTTCCGAAGGATGGTACGCCACTCTTCAAGGAACTCTTTCAGCGGCAGCTTGATACGATTCCTGCTGACCTGATTTCCACGATCTATGATTGGCAACGCTCGCCCGATCTGCCCCATGCGCACACGCCTAACAGCATTCGCTATCGGCAGAAGGGCGAATGGAGAGTGCTAAAGTCGCTTCTGGACAAGGGTGTGCCGACCATACTCGTATTAATCAAGAAAGAAGGCTATTTCGCTGACATCAGTGGAAACCATCAGGTGCTGGCTATCGGCTATGAATTCAATCCGGCGACGCGCGATCTGAAGGTCGAAGTCTATGATCCGAACGACTACAAGGGTTCGAACTATTTGAATCTATGTCTTGGTGGAGGGCGACTGATGGCGCATCAAGTAACCAGTCTTGGCGCGAGAATAAACTTTCGGGGCTTCTTGGTGAATTCGGCCGGCCCCAATGCGGCCAAGGGGCACCATAATGGATGCAATGCATCGTCTAAAAAGCCGGTTCAACGAACCCCGGTTGTACGTGTTCCCGTGGTACCCAGAAAGCCGCGTCCAGGCACGCGGATACAGGTCCGGTAATTGTGTTTTACGGCATTGAAAGTACCACGAAATGAATAAAGATCAGAGAACTTGAATGACCTGGTCGAGTTCTCTGATCCCTGCCTATTAACCCGGCTCTGAATGTTACAGAATGCATGACGAGGTACACTAGCTGTTCACTGAAACCACAGGTGTCGTCTGCACCTGGTTGCGCCCCATCCGCTTGGCCCGGTAGAGGGCGATGTCCGCTTCGCGAAGCAGTTGCTCCGCACCCGCATCCGCTTCGGGCACCATGGTGGCCGTGCCGGCGCTGACGGTAACCACACTGCCTGTCGAAGAGTGTGCGTGTGCGATTGCCAACGCTTCCACCGCGCGGCGAACCTTCTCGCCCACATGGGCCACACCGTCATGGTCTGTGTGGGGCAGGATGAGCAGGAACTCCTCCCCGCCGTAGCGGGCAACCATGTCGGCGGGCCGCGACATCTGCCCGCGTACCGTTTCAGCCACTGCCGCAAGGCAGTCGTCACCGGCCTGGTGGCCATAGTTGTCGTTGAAGGCTTTAAAGTGGTCGACGTCGAGCATGATGATCGAGAGCGGTCGCCTTTCACGCCGCAGGCGATTCCACACCTCCTCCAGGTAGCTGTCCCCCCGGCGCCGGTTGGCGACACCGGTAAGAGCGTCAAGGTCGACCAGGCCTTGTAGCTCCTGGTTGAGCTGTTCCAGTCGGGCGGTCCGTTCGGCCACCTTCTGTTCCAGGGTATGGGAGTAGTCCTGTACCTGCTCATAGAGACGCGCGTTCTCAATCGCGACCGATGCCTGAGCCGCCAGCAGCCGGATTACCTCCATTCGCTCCTCGGTGAAGACGCCGCTGGCCAGGTTGTTCTCCATGTACAAGGCACCGTCGAAGCGCTCGCGCTGGATCGGCACGCAAAGTACCGAGACGGGTTGGCACTCCAACACATAGGGATCGCCGGAGAATGGGGCTGCGTGGGCGGCGTCGTGTAACACCACCGTCTCGCCGCATCGCAGTACCTGGCTGATCAGGGTCACGGGTAGCGCCACTTCGCCACCCTGAGTGTCAGCCACCCGTGAGCTGGGTGGCAGTCTGTCGGCTCGCCCGTTGCTGTCCGAGGGTGCCGTGCCCGCTTCCACAACCAGTGTGCCGTCCCGTCGCACCACAAGGCAGCCCCACTGGCCACCGGCGTTCTCCAGCAGGATATCCATGGTGGTCTGCAACAGCCGGGGCATGACGATTTCGCGCGAGATCGCCCGCGAGGCCTTCATCACCGAAGCCAGATCCAGTTCCCAGGGTTCGCCGCCGGTGGCGACCTGGGGATGCGTCCCGGCGCCAAGCTCCCGCAGCACGGGAAACTCCTGCTCCAGCATGGCGACCTTGCGCTGAGCACCCCAATGGATATAGAGGTGATGCGCGCAGCGCAGGTATCCCTCCGCCGCCCGCCGACGCCCCAGAGCGAGCAGGTGGCTGGCGGCGCGTTCGCAGGCGGTGGCCTCATCGTGGAGAAAACCGTTCTTGCGTGCCGCATCGATGGCGGCGTCGTAGCGCTCGAGCGCGACCTCCCAGGCGCCGTCGAGTCGCTCCAGCTCAGCCTCCATCAGGTATTGGAGGTGGCGAAAATTCGCTTCGCAGTTGTCGGCCCAGCGTGTCATGCGCGCGAGATCACGTTGCAACCGCGCACTCGTTGCGGCTTGCTCGCCTGCCCCCATCTCCTGATAGTGGGTCGCCAGGGTCAGAAAGGCGACGATGTAGAAGCGAACCAGTTGGGGCAGGGACATGGCCGACTTGATCAGTGCATCCTGGGCGCGCACGTGTTCGAGCGCCCGATTGTTGTCGCCGTAGAGTAGGCAGAGCTCGGTGCTGTAGATGTGGTAGTTGGCGATGCCGGTCATGAACCGGCGCTGGCGCATGCCGGCTAAACACGCTTTCTCATCGAAGTCGTTGTCACTCAGGGTGAAGGGTGAGTCGGTGAGGCCGAGCAGATTGCGCTGTAATTGCAGGAACAGAGTGCCGGAGTCGAGGGAGTCCTGATAGGCGCACTCGCGCACGATCTCCAGGTTCTCGGCATGCAGCCGGTGGGCCGTTTCCAGGTCCAGGGTCGGATCCCAGATCACACAGTCCTGGGCGCTATAGGCGAGGTAGAGCAGATCGCCCGACTGGTAGCCCGCCTCGATACCTTTGCGGAACCAGGGCGTCAGGCTCGACCAGTGGTTGCTCCAATGGTGCACGAACATGGCGTAGACATAGATCACCCGCGCCCGCAGGGCGAGGTCGTCGAGGCGTTCGTTGATCGCCAGTCCGACCTTGCCGTACTGATAGCCGGTGGCCGGTTCATCGAGCTCGCCGCACAGCAGCATGCCATAGGCTGCATAGGCGAAGGCGGACTCGGGGCAGTTACCGTGGCGCAGAGAGAGATTGACTGCCTTCAGTACCAGGTAGGGAAACAGCTTGCCGCTGCCGGAGAGAAAGGCGGCCGGAAAGATCTCCATCAGCAGGCGCATAGCCGTCAGGGTAGCTGCGTCTTCCACCGAGGGCGCTTCCACCAGGTCTGCGATGCGGCGCTCGCCGAGATTCACTTTAACCCATCGTCGCTCTTCGGTGATCTCCGCATCTCCCGGCTGGTCGGTGAACTCCATGCCCAGAAGCGCCAGCCCCTGCATGGCCGAGAGGATGGACTCCTCCATGCGTCCGAGGGTCGCGTACTGCCGGGTGCGGATGGCGAGGATGTCGCTGCGCTCCAGGTTCGAGCGGGCGTGTTCCAGCAGCGTCTCGGTCCAGCATTCCGCCTCCTCGGCGCGCCCGGTGAGATAGGTGCACAGCTGGGTCTCGGCCGCCAGCGCCCGCATCAGCGATGGTGTCTCCCGCCAGGGATCGACGGGCAGCAGCTGCGCCGCCACCAGTAGGTACTTCAGCGCCGTCTCGTAGGACGCTGAGCGCCTGGCGCGCACCCCCGCACGCAGGTTCAGCTCCGCCAGCTGCAGCCGTTCGTCGGCGGACTCGATCAGAGGACGGCCCTCATTGAGGTGGCCGACGATGTCGATGAGACGTTCGTCCGGCACGACGTCGCCGGCATGTTGCAACATCAGGCGTCCCACGGAGAGATGCACATTCTGCAAACATTGGACATCGATCAAGGCGTAAGCGGCTTGCTGCACGCGGTCGTGCTGGAATCGGTAGCTCGGGTTGAATTCCGGCGGTTCGGTATCCTCGCCCACCAGGCGGTAGACGCTATGCAGAGGCTGAACGGTATGCTGCTTGAGCGCCGGCAGCAAAGCCGCCGCCGTCTCGGCAACAGGACGTTCGTAGATCGCGGAGAGTGTGTGCAGGTCGAAAGTGCCGCCGATGCAGGCCGCCAACTGAAGGACCTGCTGGGTCGCGGGCTGCAGCCGCCGCAGGTTGTCCACCATGAATTCGACCACGTTGCTGCTGACACCGGACCAACGGGCTGCGTCCAGATCCCAGTCCCATCGCCCGCTGGCCGGATCCTGGGCGATGGCGCCTCCCTTGTGCAGTTGCCGCAACAGCTCGTTGGTGAAGAAGGGATTGCCCAGTGCCTTGTCGTAGAGCATGTCGCTGAGGGAGCGTGTTTCGTCTGGCTCGCGGTACAAGGCGTCGGCAACCAGGTGCGCTACCGAATCCCGGTCCAACGGACCAAGGGGGAGTTGGTGGATGTTCGATTGCGCCTGCAGGTCATCGAGCAGCAGGCGCAGGGGGTGCCCCACGCCCACCTCATTGCTGCGATAGGCGCCGATCAATAACAGGTGGCTGATCTCCCTGGAGGTCACCAGGCGGCGCAACAGCTCCAGCAGTGGTGCGTCGCACCATTGCAGGTCGTCAAGGAACAGCACCACCGGGTGTCCTTCCCCCGCGAACACCCGCAGAAAATTGGTCAGCACGATGTGCAGACGGTTGCGCGCCTCCGCCGGTGGCAGTATGGCCACCGTGGGCTGGTCGCCGATGATCAGGTCCAGTTCCGGGACCAGCTCCACCACCAGGCGCGCATTCGGCGCCAGCGCCTCGTTCAATGTCTGCCGCCACTTCGCCTGGTGTTCCTCGGGCTCGGCCAGCAGTTGCTGCACCAGCTCGCGAAAGGCGGCGGCGAGGGCCGTGTACGCTTCGCCATGCTGGAGTTGTTCGAACTTGCCCTGGACCAGAAAACCGCGTTCACGAACCAGGGGCCGGTCGATCTCGTTGACCAGGGCCGATTTACCGACACCCGGGTAGCCGTGAACCAGGCAGAATTCATTCCCCCCCTGCACCGCCGACTCGAACAGGCCGAACAGCTGCGCCAGCTCCTGCTCACGGCCGTAGAGGTGTTGGGGCACCAGGAATTTCTGCGCCACATCCTGCTGTCCCGGCGCGAAAGGCTCGATCGTGCCGGTGGCCGCCAGTTCGTCTGCACAACGCGCCAGGTCCGCTTCCAGCCCTGCGGCGCTCTGATAGCGCTGCTCCGGGTTCTTGGCCAGGAGCTTGAGCACGATCGCCGACACCGCCTCCGGCACAGACGACGAAATGTCGTGGGGCGACGGCGGCAGGCGGCTGATATGGCAGTAGACCCACTCCAACAGGGTATCCGCCTGGAACGGCCGCTGCCCCGTGAGTAGCTCGAACAGCAGCACGCCGAGCGAGTAGAAGTCGGAGCGATAATCCAGATCCCGGTTCATGCGCCCGGTCTGCTCCGGAGAGATATAGGGCAGTGGTCCCTCCAGACGCCGGGAGATCTGAGAGCCCAGCCGTTCCTGTTCCAATTCGGAGGCGATGCCGAATCCCGCCAGGCGGATCTCGCCGCTGGGAGAATCGACCAGGACGCGGCCGGGGGTAAGCGCCTTGTGTACGATGTCCCGCGAGTGGATCTCGCCAAGGGTGCGAGCCAGACGCCAGGCAATATCGAGCGCCTCCCACAAGGGCAGACCCTGTCCGTCTGTCTCGGCCAAACGTGTCTTCAAAGAACCCGCCATGGGTTCGCATATCAGCGCCAGGTTGCCGCTGCCATGGGTCAATAGCGCATGCACCTTGAGCACACCGTCGACGTCACTCAGCTTGCGGGCGATGGTGGCATCGCGTTTCAGCTCAGCCACTTGCTGCCGGTCAGGGTACTCCGCATCCAGCGTCACCAGGTCTACCGCGGCGCCGTCGTCAAGGCGCACACCACGATAGGCCACCCGACCGCCGGCCCGAAACAGAACGGCGTCGACCTCGTAGCCCGGTATCAGGACGCTGGTGGCGTTCATACAGACAGTCAAGCGCCTGTCAGACGCCGAACATGCGATTGAAGGTGTCGCTGAAATCCTCGTGCGCCGTATCGCGCAGCGGTTCGCCGTGACCGCACAGGGCGTGCTTGAACGATAGCGCCTTGAGGCGGGCGAAGTCGTCTCCCGCGGGCGTGGCCCGCTGGACCCAGACCGGACCGAGGTTGGCCGGCGTGAAGAAGCCCATCTGTTGCATCAGCTCCCGCGATGTGTCGGAGAAATACTCGTCGGGGGTGAGCCAGTTCTGCAGCGCGTCACAGGCAATCAAAATGCCGCCGGCGCGGTCGATGCGGAGGATCCCCTCGGGTATCCGGGTGGTGTGGAATGCAAATAGTGAGGCGTCCGAAATCGGCAGCGGGCCGTCAGGGGTAAGGGTGCGGGTCGCCATCAGGCCGGTCTCGTGCTGCATGTCGGACATCGCCCAGTATTCCGCGCCATAACGGTCCACGTAGAAGGGATCGTCGCGCCCGTGGAGCGAGCCGAGGCGGACCACGTCGGTGACCTGGCCGAGCCGCTCCAGCGCCGCCAGCCCCGCGTCGTTCAAGCGCACGCTGTTGACGATGATCAGGCGTTCACCGTCCCGCACCACGGTCATGTTGCGGCTGAACTTCCAGTCCATATCCTGGAGAACGGTCTCCATGGCGCCGCTGACGAAAAAGACGTCGGGAAAGATCTCCTCGATGTTTCCGTGTTGGAGTGCCGGTGGGAACTGACTCATTGCTGTACTCCTCATAAGGCCTGTTAACAGGCCCTAGTTGTAATCAAAGCGTCCCACGTAGCGATACTCCCTGGCATACTCGTTGAGATAGCCGTTGAGGTAGCCTAGTTGGGACTCGTTGAGGCGTCCCAGCCGGATGTCGTCCATCGATTCGTTGCCGTCGCTGCTGTCCAGCCGCTTGAGATGAAACAGGGTCATGTCGCGCCCGCCGAAGAAGTGCTTCAGATATTCGTGCAGGGGTCGCGCTTGCGACATGTCGAAAACCGCACCGTAGAGGGCTGTGTATAACGGGTGCCGAGCCAGGGAGGCGGCATTGAACACAGGGTGGTCGCCGGGCGGCGGCGTGAACAGCGGGCAGTCATCGGGCCGGTGGACCGGATGTGCCATGAGTTGTCGCACATAGTCAGGATCAAGACCGGCCTGGCGGGCGCCTTCGACCACGATGTTGAGATAACGGCGACTCGGCAGGCAACTGTCGTCAATGAACGCGGGCATGCCGACATAAGTGAGAGCGGAAACCTGCTCGCCATCCGCCTCCACCTCGACGGTGATACGCTCGTAGCCGTGACCGCGGGCCTCCATGGCGTCCAGGGGTGGCAGGGCCTCGTCGGGACAATCGTAGAGCACGCCGGCCACCCGCCCGGCCGCTGTTTCGCAACGCTCGATGTTGCCAACCCCGCCCTCATGGCGGAAGAAATGCTGTACATTGAAGCGCAGGCGCCAGCCGTGCAGGACCGCGCACCGCGAGGCTAACGGCTCCACGCCCTTGGCTCGCAGTGAGGTGATGTGCATATTGGAAGCAAAGCCAAAATAGTGAAACATCTCGATATCTATTACCGTCTGACGGGCGCTCGCATAGGTTAGTTGCCGGCCCAAGCTATTTTTGTGCTCATTGACGGTACAGGAGTCTTAACCATACCGGGATCCGATGCGAAATCAACTTGTTGATTCATGCCTGGTATCGACAGGGTTTGCCACTTACTTTAACTCTGTGTTGATTTGGTGGTATGGCGGGGGGCTTTTCGGCTTAAATGCCGCTCTTCCCCCTGAATTCAGTAGTCTGATAGATGGGCTGTTCGGCTTGGAAATGATATGGAGATTTCAGTCCAACAGTCTAATCAAAACCAGCAGGGAGTGCCTATGGAGCAGAGGCAAGTGCTTTTCGGAGCGCTACTCGTGGAAGCATTAAAACACAGAGGCAAACCACACGGGCAAACTCAAACCGACCCCCTTGACGTGGTATTGCCCGACGTTTCCGCTAACCACGCTTACTTGCACTTCCCCGAAGAGGGAGCGTTTCCGACGATCTGGTAGCCAGGAATAGCGAATCGCATGCTGCCAAAGCCGTCAATAGTACTTCCAAGAAAGCGATCAGCCTGGTCGAATGCCATGATTTCGACATAGTATTTCGGCGGTTCGCTCGCAGGATTGAGGGGTAGGGATGACAGCGGCAAGCTGTTTTCTTCGACGCGCATCGTCCAATGAGGGCTTGCCGAATACTCATCCGTATAGCGTGCGATATTGACCTTGTAGTAGGTGGCGCCCTCGACTCGCTTCCATTTCAGTGCGGTTGAGCTGGGATTTGCCAGTTGCACATCATCGCGATATTGAGGCCAGATCATTGAGATGAAATCAACGATTGCAATCTCGATGTCATCGCCCTGTTTTGGGGTTCCGGTGGCAAGTGGGAGTTGCCCGGCGTATCGTGCATCGTCAAACAGCGTATCACTATATTCCAGGCGCGGATTGAGGATGATCGGCATCCGTTCCACGGCGTCCTTCGGTTTGTTAAACCACAATGCCAACTCAATACGATTGAGTTTTGGGTTTTCCGGGCTGACCTGGAAAGAGAAGCGACCGTCTTGGTCGGTCTTTACGGTTCGCGTTCTCCAGTATTGATTTAGAAATAGCTTCACAGAAACTACCGCAGGCTTCCCCTTATATCGAACAACACCGGAAATGTTATTGTCTCCGGACGGAACGACGAAAGTGGGTTCCCCCCACAACACGGCATCTTTAAAATGGATGTCTTTATGGAAGCGGATCGCTTCGTACTCATCACTGGATTTTACCGGTATGTATGATCGGCCACCGTGAAGGATTTCAGCGCGGATAAGCATTTTTGCCTTGGGGACCTCAATTATCGTGGTCGCCATGGCTCCGAGCGTCAATAGTATCGCTACCGTTCCAGCTGTCAGAGAGCCGCCAACGCGTGCTGTGTTGCGGAACAGGATTACGCAAGAAAGGATTATCGCAAGGCCAATTAACAATATATAGGCGAGATACAGATAGAGTAGCCAGTGATATACCTCCAGTGCCTCTGTGTCACGTACCAGGAACCATAAGGCGATGCGTTCGGTTAGCATGACGAGTACGCTCAGCATGCCTATTGCGCCCGCAATCGTCATGGCGCTCCTCCACTTGCGTTGCAGCAGTAAGCCGCCAGTGAGGGAAACCATGTTTATCGGGACGAGCAATACCTGAATGATCCATTTCATCATCGACGAGCACGCATCCAATTAACGGTGAATTGTGGAATCAGTATACCAAAGGCAAATCCACTGATAAGAGGTTCCTTGAGGGAGGCGGTTATGGGAGCGAACTATTTACCTTTCAATATTCATGAACGCCTATCCAAATCATATTTGTGGACAGTTTTCCATGGCCGCGAACAGGCATCCCTGTGCTACTGTACTGCCCATGGTAATGGTCGAGTTTTCAACTGCAAGGATCTTTTTTGATGCATGCACGGGATTGCGCGATGAGGTTTGATCGTATGCTTCGTCTACTTCTGTTTTTGCTCCCGGTCAGTGTCATGTCGGGGCTTTCACTGCCGGTCTGCGCCGGGGAGCAAAAGGCGCCACGTATCGGGCTCGTGCTCAGCGGCGGCGGTGCGCGGGGCATCGCGCACATCGGGGTGCTCAAGGTGCTGGAGCAGATGCGCATCCCGATTTCCTGTGTCACGGGCACGAGTATGGGGTCGCTGGTTGGAGGTATCTACGCTACCGGGATGCCGCTGGATGAGATGGAAAAGCGTGTGCAGGCGATCGTGTGGGATGATCTGTTCGCGGACGATCCGCCGCGCTCGGAAAAGCCCTACCTCGCCAAGCGGGACGACTATGAGAATCTCTTCGATCTGGAGCTGGGACAGCGCGGTACGCGGATACTGCTGCCACCCGGCACCACGGGTGGTTACAAATTTGAGTTCCTATTGCGTGAAATGATGGCGCGAGCAGGCAATTACGAAGAGTTGGACTTCGATAGACTCCCGATTCCTTTTCGTGCCATGGCCACCGATATCGAGCACGGTAAGAGCAAGCAGTTTCGCTATGGTGATCTGGTCAAAGTGATGCGTGCAAGCATGTCGGTGCCGGGGGCCATCTCGCCGGTCGACATTGCCGGCACCCTCTATGTCGACGGCGGTCTGTTGCAGAATCTGCCGGTGCAGGCGGCCCGTGATGCCTGTGCGGACGTCATCATCGCGGTGAATGTGGGTAGTGGCCTGCTGCCGCGGGAGGAGCTGGACTCGGCACTGGGCATATCGCTGCAGATGATCAATGTGATGATGGAGCAGAACATACGTGAGTCGATCGCTTCCCTCGGTGCGGACGATATCCTGATCGAGCCGGAGCTGGGCAGTTACAGTTCCGTCAACTTCGACGAGGCGATGTCACTGGTTCCGATCGGTGAGAAGGCGGCTCGGGAACAGACCGAAAAGCTGCGCCGCTACGCACTTTCGGAACAGGCCTACCGGGAGTGGCGCGCCTCGCAACTGGCGAAACTGCCTACAGTGCCGGAGGTTAAACAGGTCGAGGTGGCAACCACGGGTGGACGGGTGAACCCGGAGGTCATCGAACGGGAGTTGGCTGAAGTGCCGGGTATCGATATGCGCCGCCACCCGGAGAGTGATTTCAGTCTGAGCAATCTGAATACCCGGCTGGAGCAGATCTACGGTCGCGGCGACTTCGAACGTATGGATTACAAGATGGTCGAGCGTCAGGGCGTGCGTACCGTGGAAGTGGAGGGGGTGGAGAAATCCTGGGGGCCGAATTACTTGAAGTTCGGGCTCGGTTTCGCCACCGATTCGGATCAGACCCGATTCAATGCGAATCTGAGTCACCGCAGTACCTGGATCAACTCGCGGGGCGCCGAGTGGCGCAACGATCTGCAGATCGGTTACCGCGACCGTCTCTCCAGCGAGTTCTATCAGCCCTTCACTTCCCGCACCGGTCTATTCATTGCTCCGCATTTGGAGTTTCAGCAAGAGCCCATCGTCTATTTTCGCGATGGCGACCATATCGGCGACTATCGGGTGACCACATCCCGCATCCATCTCGATCTCGGTTCTCAGAACAAGTATGGCGAGGTACGGCTCGGTGTCTTCACCGGGCATCTGAATGCACAGGAGCATTTCGGGGGCATCGACATCGTGCCCGAATACAGTCTCAATCAGACCGGATATACCGCGCGTGTCATCTTCGATCAGATCGACGACCCCAATTTCGGCTATAACGGTGTGCTTGCCATGCTCAACAGCCAGGGTACGAATCGCGGTTGGGGCTCGGATGACGAATACAACAAGACCGAGCTGTTTCTGATGGGCGCCAAGAGTTTCGGTAAGCACTCCTTTGAGGTGTCCGGCTATGTGGGCCGTACCTTAAGAGGGGAGCTCCCCGCCTACGATCCTTTTTTGCTTGGCGGTTTCCTGCGCGGCTCAGGCTACCGCATGGATGAGCTGTTGGGCGATCGGGTGGATCTGTTGCGGTCGGTCTACAGTTATAAGATTGCTGCCTTGCCGCCGCCTTTGGGAAGAGGCGTCTACTTGGGCGGCTCTTTGGAAGCGACCCGGGGCGCCTTGAACAGTACGTTCAGCACCGATACCAGGATCAGAAATTCGGCGAGTCTGTTCATCGCCGCCGACACATTTCTCGGCCCGGCCTATCTGGCCTGGGGACAGGTCCTGAGTGGTGATCCCGAGGGAACGCTCTATCTTATGATCGGCAGGCCCTGAACTTGGTATAGGATCCACAGTAACGACCTTTCAGTTGCTCAAACGCTTTCAAAGCTTGAATATCGAGAGGCCACATGATTCGACTCAGTAGCTATCCAACCCTGTTCCTGCTGCTCAATCTTTACTGCGCCACGGGACTCGCCACGCCGGCGGAAACGGCGCAGCCTGCAAAGCCGCTGCTCGTCGCCACCCGGCTGGCGCCCCCCTTCGCTATCAAGACCGACAAGGGGTGGGAGGGGATCACTATCGAGCTGCTGCGTCGCATTGCCGAGGATGGCGGCTTCGAACTCCGGCTGCAGGAGATGGGGCTTGAGGAGATGCTGCAGCAGACCGCCGAGGGCCGCGTGGATGCCGCCGCGGCCGCTCTGACCATCACCGCCGAGCGGGAGAAGCGGCTCGATTTCAGCCACCCCTTCTTCACTTCGGGGCTGGGGGTGGCGCTGCCCCAGCGGGCTGCGCTGACCTGGTTCTCCGCCCTCAAGCGTATCGGCTCGAGCGCCTTTCTGCAGTCGGCCGGCGCCCTGCTCGGGGTGCTGACCCTGGTGGGGGTGCTGGTCTGGCTGGCGGAGCGGCGGCGCAATACGCAGTTTTCCGCCGATCCGGTGAAGGGCGTCGGTTCGGGCATCTGGTGGTCGGCGGTGACCATGACCACGGTCGGCTATGGCGACAAGGCCCCGGCCACCTTCGCCGGGCGTCTTCTCGGTCTGGTCTGGATGTTCGCCAGCATCATTATCATTTCCGGTTTCACCGCCGCCATCGCCACCTCCCTCACGGTGGGGCAACTGGAACAGACGTTCAGCGGCATCGACGACTTCCATGGCAAGCGGGTGGTGACGGTGAAAGGCAGCACCAGCGCTGCCTTCCTGGATGAGAAACTGGTGCGCTACAGCACCGTCGAGACGGTGCAGGAGGCCCTGCAGCGGCTTGCGGCCGGCGCAGCGGATGCGGTGGTCTACGATCTGCCGATCCTGCGTTACTGGGTCACGGAGCGCCATGCCGGAACACTGCGCGTGCTGCCAAACCGGTTTCTGCGCCAGGACTACGGCATTGCCCTGCCACCCGGATCCCCCTTGCGGGAGCCGCTCAACCAGGAAGTTCTGCGTATCATCCAGGGCTCCGACTGGAGCCGGATGGTGGAGGGCTACCTGGGGCCTGTCGAGTGATCGGAACGCTTGCGTGTACGTAGGTCCGGGTATGAACAGTGCCATTCTCTATGCCTTGTTGAGTCTCTTCTTCGCGGGACTCAATGACATTGTTTTCAAGCGCTATGCCACCAAGGAGCGCTCCCGGGGCATGGTGATCTTCACCATCGGCCTGGTCTGGGCGGGACTGCAACTGTTGCTGCTGCTGGGGGGTGGCGCCTCCCTGCATATCGATTCGGTGACCCTGTACTACGGTCTGGCGGCCGGGGTGGCCCTGACGCTGTCCAATCTGCTGCTGATCGAGAGCCTGACCCACATCGAGGTCAGCCTGGGCTCTACCATCTATCGGCTGAACACCTTGGGTGTGGTGCTGCTGTCGGTGCTCCTGTTACAGGAGTCCATGAGTCTCTACAAGACAGCCGGTATCGCCAGCGGCGTGATGGCCATCCTGCTCCTGCTGCAAGCCCCCGGTCTGGGGATCGATCTGCGCCTGCACCGGCTCTTCATCGGCCTGGCGATTCTCGCTTCCCTGTTGCGTGCGATCTATGGCGTGGTCACCAAGGCGGCATTGAATCAAGGGGCCGACAGCGATCTGCTGATGCTGATAGCGGCGCTCTGCTGGATCCTCGGTGGGGCGGCCTATGCGGTACTGCGGGAGGGACGTTTCCGCCTCAGTGGTAAAAAGCTGATCTATGGCGCGGTCTCCGGTCTGCTGGTGACGTTGATCGTCAACTTTCTGGTCGCGGCGGTGGCCCTGGGCGAGGCCAGCGTGGTGATACCCATCGCCAATCTGAGTTTCGTCGTTGCCCTGCTACTCTCCCTGGCATTGGGTTGGGAACGGTTGTCGCCACGCAAGCTCAGCGCCATCGTCTGCGCAGTGGTCTCGATCTGGTTGCTTTCCCATTGACATCGCGGCGCCATTGAACAGTCTGCTGAGTGTCGGGTCTTACCCTCTAGCAACGAAGTGATGACACGCCACGCAGAGAGCCTGAAGTCATAGCGGCTCTTGCTATGCTGGGGTGTTCGTTCGATAGTCTGCTTTTCAATTTACGTTGGCATTCAACAACAAAAAAGTGGAATTCCGGAAGCTCGCCTGGGCCCCTATGCGGCATTTTTTCTACATTCTGATCGTGCTGCTGCCGGCTTCGGCTTTTGCCATCGACCTGACGGTCAAGGTCGAGGGCCTGGATAGGGCGCTGGAGGCCAATGTGCGCGCCTTTCTCTCCGTCGAACAGGATAAGGCGCATGCCGGGCTGACCCCGTCGCGATTGCGCTTGCTGCACAAGCAGGCGCCGGCGGAGATTCGACAGGCGCTGCAGCCATTCGGCTATTTCGATCCGGTCATCGAGAGTTCGCTTAGTGGCGAGGGGGACCACTACCGGGTGGTCTACAAGGTTGACGTCGGCCGTCAGGTGACGCTGGAGTCGGTCGACTTTCAGGTTCTAGGCGAGGGTGCCGGGGAGCCGCTGCTGGCGGCTGACTTTCCCTTAAAGCAGGGAGACGGCCTCGATATGGCCGTCTATGAGAAGGCCAAGCAGTCCCGTCTCTCGCAGGCCCTGGAGCTGGGCTATCTGGATGCCCACTATACGGCGCATGAGCTGCGGGTCGATCGGCAAAGCAACAGCGCGCGGATTCAACTCCACATGGAGACCGGCATGCGATTCCGGTTCGGCGAGATCCGTATGCGGCAGGAGATTCTCGATGCCGAGTTTCTGGGCCGTTATCTGAGCTTCGGCGCAGGCGACCCCTATAGTCAGGACAAGCTGCTGGGCTTGCAGTCCAAGCTGATCGACAGCGAATATTTCAAACAGGTGGAGGTCAATGTCCGCCGCGATCAGATCGAAGGCAATCGGATCCCGGTGGATATTGAACTTACCCCCAACCGCAAGAACCGCTATCGCATCGGGCTGGGTTACTCGACGGATACCGGTCCCCGCATGACGCTCGACTGGAAGCGCCGGCGCTTCGGCCGCAAAGGGCACCATATGCGCTCCGAGCTGCGCCTCTCCAAGCCGGAGAGCTCCCTCACCAGCGAGTACATCATCCCGCTGCAGCGGCCGACGGTGGACTATGTCTCTTTCGGCGCGACGGTCGATTACTTCGACACGGACACCACCGAAGGTAATCGCACCTTGCTGAATGCCTCTCACTCCATCGGTCTGGAACGGGGTTGGCGCCGTACCCTCAGTCTCGATTATCTGTATGAGGATTTCATCGTCGCTTCCCAGGATGACAATGCCCGCCTGCTGGTGCCCGGTGTCACCTGGGCGCGGATAAAGGGCGACAGCCGCAAGTTTATCTACAAGGGCAAGCGGCTATCGTTCCACCTGGAGGGGGCCTCGGACTCGGTGCTCTCCACCACCAGCTATGTACAGCTCTATTCCAGTAACAAGTTCATCCACGGATTGAACGAGGATTGGCGGGTGCTGGCACGGTTGGAACTGGGGGCTACCTGGGCCGACGATGTGCTGGAGCTGCCCCCCTCCAAGCGCTTCTATACCGGTGGCGACAATAGCGTTCGTGGTTTCGGTTTTGAGGCGTTGGGTCCCCGGGATGCGAGTGGCGATGTGATCGGCGGCCGCTACCTGACGGTCGGCAGCCTGGAGCTGGAGCGGCGTTTGGGCGGACCCTGGAGCGGGGCCGTTTTTATCGACGGAGGTAACGCCTACGACCCTGACTATCGGGCCGAGGCGGCCTATGGCGCCGGCTTCGGTATCCGTTGGCGTTCCCCGGTGGGACCGATCCGCTTCGACCTGGCGCGGGGGCACTATCGCGACGAGCGCAATTGGCGGCTGCATGTGGTCGTGGGGCCAGAGTTATGAGCCGTCGCGGCTTCAAACGCACACTCTGGATCGCCCTGGCAGGGTTCGGACTGCTGTTGTGCCTGCTCTGCGCAGGTTTGGGGTTGTTGCTCTACCATCCCGCTGGCCTTGAGTGGGCTCTGCAGCTGGCCCGTTCCACAAGCCCCCTCGCCATCGAGGTTGAGCGCCACGAGGGGGTGCTGGCGGGGCCCCTGACAATCCACGGTCTGCGTCTGCATGACGACAGCCTCTCCCTGCAGGTCGATGAGCTCGCCCTCGACTGGCATCCGCTGGCGTTGCTACTCGGCGAACTCCATCTGCACACGCTCTCCGTAACCGGCGCCAAGCTGAAGCTGCCCAGCGATGAGCCGGCGGCGGCATCGCCACCCGCGGCCGGTTTCGACGCCATTGCGTTGCCATTGCCGTTGGCGTTGCGTGTCGACGCTTTGGAGCTGGCGGCAGTTGAGATCGAGGGCGGAGGCAAAGAGCCACTGCGGGTCGATCGCTTGTCACTGACCGCCCGGAGCCGGGGTGATCAGCTCGAACTCCAGCGGCTGGATTTGGTCATGCCGCCGCTGGAGCTGAATGCCCAGGGACAAGTGGGGCTCTCATCGTCACTACCCCTGAAACTAAGCCTGGAGTGGCGTTTTGTGCCACCCCGACAACAGGCATTGCAAGGTGCGGGAGAGATCAGTGGCGATCTCCAGCGGCTGCAGATCAGCCAGCGTCTGAGTGGCGCCTTGATGGCTGAGCTGGAGGCCACCATCCATGACCCGGCCGGCGCAATCAGCTGGGACGCCAGGGCGAAACTGCCCCAGAACAACCTGGGTGACTGGCTGGAGGGCTTCCCTCTCCGCCTGAAGGGTGAACTCAGAAGCCAGGGCTCGCCGGATCGGATCGGTCTGCAGGCCGACCTGGAGCTGGCGCAGCCCGAGTATGGTGAAGCCGCCCTGACCCTGCGGGGTGAATATACACAGGGCCGTCTGCATGCACAGCGGCTGGAGATCCTGACCCCGGCGGGCGGCCGGATCGAGGCGAGTGGTCACTATGTCCCGGACCAGGAGCTGGGCCGCTTCGACGCGGATCTGGTCTGGCAGGACCTGCGCTGGCCACTGCAGGGAGATAGTCCCCGGCTGCAGAGTCCTCGTGGCAGTCTGAAGCTTGAAGGGTCACCCGCGGCCTACGACTACACGCTTGCCACGGCACTGCAGACACCGGGATCGCCGTTGGCGGAGATCGATGCCAAGGGCGGGGGCGATTGGCGGGGGGTCAGACTGGACGAGCTGTTGGCGGCATTCAAACCAGGACGCCTCAAGGGAGAGGGGAAGCTGGCGTGGCAGCCCAAACTGGCGTGGCAGCTACAGCTCAAGGGGCAGGATATCGACCCGGCCCTCTGGATCGCCGATTTCCCGGGCAGGCTCGAACTTCTCGCCGAGACCCGTGGCGGGATGGAAGCGACGGGGCTGACGGCCGAGTTTCAGCTGCAGCAGCTTCAGGGACAGCTGCGTGACTACCCGGTAAAGGCGCAAGGCACAGGGACCCTCTCCCAGCAGACGCTTAACCTCGATTCCTTCCGGCTGACCTCCGGCGATAACCGGATCGAGCTGGCGGGACAGGTAGCGGAGAGACTGGCGCTGAGCTGGCGCATCGATGCACCCGAGCTTCAGGCGCTGTGGCCCGGTCTCGGTGGCAAGTTGTATGGAAGCGGCCGGGTGGATGGTCCCAGCCGGACGCCTCGCATAGTGGCAAAACTGAACGGCGAGGAGCTTTCATACCATCACAACCGGGCGGATGCGCTGCAGTTGAACGCCGATGTGGCCCTCTCGGGCGAGCAGGGGTTGTCCCTCGATCTACACAGCACCGGGCTGAAGCTCGACGCGGGCAACTGGCAGAGTCTCGATCTGCAACTGACGGGAGCCCTGCCGGCGCATCGCCTGAGCTTGGCCCTGACCGGTAACGAAGCCCCCCGGCTGCGGCTGCGTGCCGACGCGGGATGGTCGGGAGACAAACTCTGGCAGGGAAGGCTGGTGGCTTTGGAATTGGCGTTACCCCAACGGCCGGCGTGGCAGCTGGCGCAGGCCACCGGATTCACGCTGGGTGTGGAAACCCAACGGCTGGAAGCGTTCTGCCTGGCCAATGGGGACGCCAACCTCTGCGGTTCCTTTACCCGGGCACCGGCTACCGGGTGGGCCGCCGCGCTCAATGCCCAGTCCTTTCCTCTCGCCATGTTGCAGCCCTGGCTGCCTGAGGGTCTGCAGATCGACGGTCGCAGCGAACTGCGGGCCCAATTGGCGGCGGATGCCGGCGAATCTCCGCAGGGTGTCTGGCAGATGCAGCTGCCTGCGGGACGCATCGGACTCGATCTGGAGAGCGAGCAGGAGCGCATCGATTTCGCCGGTGGGGAACTGCAAGGCCGGATCGATGGAGAAGGGGCGGGTCTGCAGCTGAAACTACCTCTGGCCGGGTTAGGGGAGGTGCAGGGTGCGATGACCCTTCCCGGATTCGATCCGCTGACCTTCGAGCCCGCTGCACAGAAGCTGCTGGGGCAGCTGAGCCTCAATCTGAATGACCTCTCGCGGCTGTCGCTGATCTCGCCCCGGTTGCAGAATACCCATGGCATGATCAACGGCGATTTCGAACTGGCGGGAACGCTGCAGCAGCCACAATTGCTCGGTAGTGCCGAGCTTAGCGAAGGCGCCATTGACATCCCCGAGCTGGGATTGGAGCTGCGCGACATCGCCCTGCAGCTGCGTGCGCTCTCGCTCGATCAGCTGGCATTGAATGGCGAGTTGCGCTCCGGCAACGGACGGCTGCAACTGGATGGAGAGCTCGATCTGGATGCACAAGCCGGTTTTCCTTCCCGTTTGCACCTCTCCGGCAATGAGCTCATCGTCGCCAACCTGCCGGAGGCGGAGGTGCACATCTCGCCGCAACTGAATATCGAGCGGGATCGCCAGGGGACACGGCTCAAGGGCCGGATCGAGATCCCTTATGCCCGCCTGCGCCCGCGCAAGCTGCCAACATCGGCCGTGAGCGTTTCGCCGGATCTGGTGGTGGTCGGTAGCGATGAGTCGGAGCGCCGGCCATTCGATCCCCGCCTATCGACGGAACTGCGGGTGGTACTGGGTGATCGGGTCAGTTTCGATGGTTTCGGTTTGCGCGGCAAACTTACCGGGAGTCTGTTGGTGATCGACGAACCGAAGCGACCGGTAATCGGTCGCGGCAGGATTGGAATCACCAACGGTACCTATCGGGCTTATGGGCAGGATCTAAGCATCGAGCGGGGCTTTGCCCTGTATGTCGATAACCCGGTGGACAACCCGGGGCTCGATGTGCGGGCCGTGCGTAAGATCGAGGAGGTCACCGCCGGGGTGCGGGTCGGTGGCACGTTGAAAGACCCGAAGATCGATCTCTTCTCCACCCCCTCCATGGGAGAGAGCGATATTTTGAGTTACCTGCTGACCGGCCGGCCGGCGGGAGAGGGTGGCGGGCAGAGTGTCGGCATCGCGGCGGCACTGAAAGCGACAGGTGCCGGTACGGTGGCGGAAGAACTCGGTCGCCAGTTCGGATTGGAGGAGCTTCGCTTGGATGCCGGCAGCGGCTTGGAAGAGGCATCGGTAGTGGCGGGGACCTATCTTTCGCCGCGGCTCTATTTGCAGTACATCAATGAACTTGCCTCGCGGGAAACCAAACTGCGCATGCGATACGACATCCATAAACGGCTGCAGCTGGAGGCGGAGACTGGCAAGACTCAGGCGGGGGATCTCTACTATACCTTCGATCGTTAGCGGTCAGATCTATACTTTATCATTGCGACTTTGTCCCGCGTTCTGCAGCTAGCCTGGCGGTTCGAGGAATCTGACGGGAGATAAGATGACTATGCAAAAGTCCAAGGCAGCGGATTTTGCTTCATCCGCACTGGTCGAGGCCCTCTTCTACGAGGCCTTTGTCCAGCTCGATGCAAGTTTAATGGCCCATTTGTGGCACGATTCGGATCAGGTTTTTTGTATCCATCCCGGCGCGCGGCCCTTGTTGGGTAGTCGTGCCGTGTTGGAGAGTTGGCGCAGCATGTTTCAAGACGCACAGCCCGTGGTGTTCTTCTACAAAGTTCTGCATAAGCAGGAGCTGGGGGATCTCGCCGTGCATCTGGTGGAGGAGCAGATCAGCTCCCATGATGGCAGCCTGCAGGGGCTGGTGGTGGCGAGCAATTGTTATGTAAAGACCGGCAAGGGCTGGCGGCTCTTTAGCCACCACGGTTCATCTCTGGCACTGCCCCGTCCTGCATCCCCGCAGTTACACTAGGACCTGTCGACACTGAATTCGATAGCCACTGCCGAGTCTGTTTCTACACCAGCGGTGTTATCGGTCGCTTGTGCGGACCGGCTGCATGGCGGGCCGGTCTGTTGCCGGCAATCGCTCAGTTGCTGCTGCGTACCGCGTCGAAATCGCCGGCAATCAGGTTGCTGCTGATGAAAAAGGCCTCAGTCCGTGATTGCTTCCGTTGGCGTTTCTTTTCCATCTGAATCGGGCATTCATAGGGTTGCCAGTCGCAAGCGATCCCATTCAGGATCTGGTGGGGGCAATCGCTGCAGGCGCGGAGTCGATATGGGGCGGTCATTGTCTTGTGCTCAAATGAAGTAGGGATACACTTTTAAATTAGCAAAATATCAATCGATTACAACATACACCTTTATGTCTTTCGCAGATTAGTGACTTAAGTTACTGGTTTAGTGTGAACGCGTCTCCAGGTCGTATCTGTGAAACGGGTGAAAATCACCCACTAACAAATTGGTTGCGGGTGACTGAATAAAGTTCAGTCTCCTATTGAGGCTAACGGCAGGGTTTGTGCTTTTTTAATACTTTTGTTCAAAAAGTTGCAGACTTGAGCACGTTTTATTTGGTTTTCTGAAAAAATCACCCGTGGCTTTTCTGTCTGGATGCAAAGGGATTACAGGAAGGGAGTCGGGACGGCTTGTGTATCCTCTCCGGTACCTGCCGCGATACCGGTCAGCTCCAAAGCAGCTGAACCATCGAAGGGGGGGTGTTGCCACCGCTGTGCCTGCCGAACCCAGCCCGTTGAGCAGCGAGCGTCCCCCTGGTATGCCCCTGCAACATGCATCGCTACAGTGAAGACGACAAGCTGCCGCCTGACGGTTTTCGTCTGATACGGATCGATCGCGGCGGGGTGATTATCGACTATGGTGGAGGGGCTGGTGCGTCTGCCGCGACGCTGAGGCTGGACCTGCGATTGCGGATTCCGCTCATGAGGTGGATCTGATTGGGCAGAGTTCGGCGCGGTCCTGGCCCCCCTTCACAGCCTTTTTACAGCGTTCTTCCGCCAGTTCCAGCAGCGATGCGACATCTACCAGTCTGTCGGCGGAGCGCTCCACCACCCCGATACTGGCCGTCACCCACTTGTCGTCGGGAAGGGTGCCGATCCCCTTGCTGCGGATGCGGTCAACAGTGACTGCTGCGCCGGAGCAGTCGGTATTGTGGAGAATCAGTAGAAAACGGTGTTCCCCCCAATGCACCAGAAGATCGTTATGGCGCAGGTCGTCGCGCAGGGTATCTGCCGCCTCCTGTACCACGTGATCGAAGGTGGCGTAGCCATACTCGCTAATGATCTTCTGCGTATCGTCCAGATCGATCAGGGCGACCGCCAGCGGTTCGTTGTTCATCGCTGCCCTTTCGTGCAGGCGGATCAGGTTCTCCATGCCGGAACGACGGGTCAAGGCGCCGGTGACGGGGTCGTAATCGCTGCGCTCGATGAAAGAGATCATGTATTGCAGCTGCAGGGTCGAGGTGAAAAAGACGATGCCGAGGATGATAAACAGCAGCCAGACCGTCGGCAGCATCTGCAGCAGATCGATGGCGGCGAAGAAGCTCCAGCCAGTGATCACCATCAGTGTCAGGGGCAGGGATAGCATTGCCCCCTCGATCACCGTCAGGGGAAATAGCCCGAGCATACCAATGGCGATGTAGGGCAGCAGGGAATAGAACTGTATGGCAAGCTGGTTGTCTTCACTCACCGGCATGCCGAGTAGCACATAGGCCGAGGCGAAGAAGGCAACCGGCAGGTTGATCAGCAGCAGAGTGAGGGAGATCCAACTGTTGCGCTGTGTTTTCGCCAGTTTTGACTCACGCGCCTGCCACGCGAAGCTAACGGTCGACAAGATGCGGATTAGTACGATCGGCAGCAGCACGTCCGAGGGCAACAACCACAGATCGATGAGCAACCAGAGTGGCATCAGGATGGCCATCAAGGTGGCGAGGAAGTGTATGCGGTCGAACAACAGGCGACTGCGGTGTTCCTGCAGAAAGGCAGGGTGCTCCTCGGGTGAGACCAGATCCAGCAGCTGGTCCAGCGAGTGTATGCGGTAGGTGGCGGCCAGGTGCTGCAACAGGCGCGAGATCAGTGGCATATGATCACCTCGATGGGAAGCTCATGTACGTCCAACCGCTGCTCCCATCGCGCGCGGTTGAACCGTGGGTGGATTTCCCGCCCATTACACCTCATGTCTACCTATTTGTAGTTAGGGTTCCTACTGTTTCCGCACAGCATAGGGTTCAGCGCCGCCAAAGGCAATCCACACCCTGTTTGTGGTTGGGATGGAAGGAGGGGCGAGACGTTGTTGGCGGATAGTTGGGAGCGGTCTCACGCGCGCTCGTCTCGGGCGAAGAATAGTGGAGTTTTCTCGCCGCCACCGGCAGTGGAATGTATCCCTTCGCGGTCCCCTGCGGGTCTGAGAGCTGCCATCCTCCGCCACGCAAGATCGACATCCCCGAAGCGCTAATTTCCCGCCATCCGCAGGAACGCAAACAGCATATACTTAATTAACCCGGCAACTAAATAGAGTACCTTCAGGGCTTCAAGCCTCTAACAGACTGAATGTTGAATGTAAAAGGACAGGCCGAAGCGTGCCTGCCTGCAGTCTGCGTTATCAAAACTGGCTGTAGGTAGGGCTACAGCGGCGTTTTGATGCGCAAGCTGTCGGCAGGCACGCTTCGGCTGAAGGTACTCAATTTAGCTGCCGGGTTAATAATCAGAGGATGGCGTCGCCGGCACTGCCGGTCGTAACTGCGCCAACGGCAGGCAGACGGGATCATGAGCGCAATGGAAAATCAAAAAACGAAGGTCGCCATCGCACTTGGCAGCGGCGCGGCGCGGGGCTGGTCGCACATTGGGGTGATCAGTGAACTCAAAGCCCTCGGCATCGAGCCGGAGATCGTCGCCGGTAGTTCGATTGGTGCGTTGGTCGGGGCCGCCTATGCGGCCGACCAGTTGGATCGGCTTGAGCACTGGACCAAGGCGCTGGACTGGAAAGGGATCCTCAAATACCTCGATCCCAGTCTGCTGGGCGGAGGCCTGATCCAGGGCGAGAAGCTCTCAGCGTTGGTGACCCAATATGTGGAGGACCTTCATTTTGAGGATCTGCCCCGCCAGCTGGGCGTGGTGGCCACCGAGCTGGAGACCGGCCGTGAGATATGGTTTCGCGAAGGACCGGTGATGCAAGCGGTGCGGGCTTCCATCGGTCTGCCCGGTGTGTTCACGCCGATTGCCCACCAGGGCCACTGGTTGGTGGATGGCGGGCTGTCGAATCCGGTGCCGGTATCCCTCTGTCGTGCCATGGGGGCTGATCTGGTGATTGCGGTGAATCTCAATGGCGATATCGTCGGACGTCATTTTCGACATGTTAAGCGCAAGGACGCGGCCGTCGCAGAGTCGACGGAGGAGACCTTATGGGACCGCTTGGCGGTCCAGTTGAAAAGCAGTTTGAGCAGCCGCAGGGATATGCTCTTTACCCGCTTACTGGGCGAAGGTCGTGATAGCCCCGGTCTATATGAGGTGCTGGCCAGCTCCCTGAATATCATGCAGGATCGCTTAACCCGCAGCCGCATGGCAGGGGATCCGCCAGATATCATTCTCACTCCTCGGCTCTCGCAGTTGGGATTGATGGAGTTCGATCGGGCAACACTGGCTATCGAAGAGGGCCATCAAGCAGTGAGGCGCATGCGCCCCGCACTGGAGGCGTTGCTGGAACGTTGACCGATAGGCTGCCAGGAGTCGGAAGCGGTCTATTTTCGGCTCGCTGTCAGAACCCTGGTACAAACCCCAGTCCAGTCGATTCCACATGTCTCCCATTCTGCTTGTCGCTATGCGACGGAGAAATCGGTCTATTCGTTGAAGAAAGGGTAAAAAGGTTCTCTCGCTCGAGGTAATGATGATTTGGGCAACAGGCGTGCCTTGACCCGGGCAACAGTCAGCCCTTCCTCGTCAAAGATCTGCGGGAACAGCCTGAATACCCGTTCTGTTTCGCGGGGGCGTTGCCAGGCGGCCTGTTCCAGCCGTTGGCGCAGGCCTGTCTCCAGCTCGAGTTGCAGCAGCCAGGGGGCCTGCCAGTCCAGATAGTCGGTGACCAGGCGCCAAGCGATGGGTGATGGCCAGTCGGTGCTCAAGAGCATGGGCGGAAAGGCCTCCGCCCGAAAGCGCGTTCCGTCCGCACAGACTCCCTCAGTGGCATTGCGCTCGATCCACACCGCGACAGGGCGTCGTCCCGCCGTGTGGCGGATCAGGTTTGTCAGGTCGTCGATGTTCCCCGCTTCGGAACGAAAGCGGCGGCCTGATCTGCCGCCCGGGTACCAGGTTGGGCTTTCAATGGCTGCTAGATTGTTCTCCTCCAGTGCGCTATCGAGGAGGGCCAGGGGGCGTCGGTGCTCCCCATGCAACAGCCAGCACTCATAGCGGTCAGCGAGTGGGAAGGGTAGTTGGTCGGCATAGCGTTGCAGGGCCTTGACCAGATCGTCACCAACGGTTTCGATCAAGCCGGAGGGGGCGGTGCCGCGAATTTTCGAACGCTGTAGGCCGTTGCGGGAATTCCAGTCTCCGTAGCGAAGCTCCGACAGGCCGGTGTGACTGACGATGCGTTCATCGGCCACATAGAGTTTCCAGGTTTCCCCGTCCAGACTCTCGGCAATACCGCCAGGCACAGTGATGATCTGTTGTACCCCGTGAAAGGGGGAGAGAAGACGGCGGCCGTAGCATCGAATGTCCATAAAACCATTCTGGTTTGTCTCTTCAAGCAGGGCAAGGTTAAGCATTCAACGGAATCAAAAGGGTTTTTTCTGCAGCAGCTAGTACCGATATTGATCTATCGAAGAGAGCTGACGATATGTCGAGGAACCCTAGTGATGAAATATGCCCTGCTTGGAAGTTGTCTCTTGTTGCTGGGATGCAGCGGTTCGGATGAGAGCGGTGCGGGGGCCCCGGAGATGCCCCGCTTCGCCGAGGAAGCGTTGGCCAAGGGGCGCGGGGTATGGATGGGGACCTGTCGCAACTGCCATCTGTTGGGTGTTTCTGGTGCGCCGGCAGTGACCGACTATGCGGCTTGGAGGCCGCGCATCGAGAAGGGTGCCCCGGCGCTCTTTGCAAGTGCGCTCAATGGCATCAAGGGCAGCGACGGCAAGTACCGCATGCCGCCGCGTGGTGGCAATACTCAGCTCGAAGATGAACAGGTGCGACAGGCGGTTGACTATATGGTGGCGTCGGTCAAGGCGTTGGCCGGAAAATAGATGACGGGACGGTATCGGCCGGATTTCAACCTTGGGCTCTGCTGGATGATGTTGTCGATCAACTTGACAGGGGCGATTGCCATTCCTAGAGAAAACCGCATAACTTATTGTTATTTATAAAATAGATAGAGTTGGCACATGGTTTGCTAATACATGCCATTGGCAAATTCATTGGAGTCTCATGTGTTCAAGTTTCAATCCCTCAACAAGTTAGTCCTGGTCCCGGTCTTCGCTGGAGCCTTGACCTTCTCATTGCCGCTCAATGCGGGTGTTCTCGGTCACTGGGCAGCCGATGGCTGGTCCCTGTTGGATGCCGAAGATAGCGTCGGTAACGGTGGATATGTCGGCCCTGGTTGGGGCGGTCAGTCCTTCGATGCCGAGTACCTCTTCTATAAACAGGAAGGTAATCTGCTCTCAATCGGTGTGCAGAGTGGTTTCGACCTCGTCGCTGGCGAGCAGGTCTATGGGGACATGGAATACTTCTCGGGTGATCTGGCGCTTGCTTTCAATGGCGGTGCCTACGACCATGCCGTTGATTTCGGATGGGAGACGAAGGATTACGATGGCGACTATGTCACCGCGGCGGCCGATGCCGCTGGCCTGTATAGCGTTACTTCCTGGAATAACGATATCTATTTTACCGCTTCAAGTCCCTTTGCCATGGAGAGCGGTAGCTTTCTTTCCGGCATTAGCACGACCAGTGGTTCAGCCGCGCTCGCTGACGGTGTGAGTTTCTACCGTACAGCCACCATTGATCTGGCTTCCCTGGGCTTTGATGTGAACGCTTTCTCCGCCCACTGGACCATGTCCTGCGGTAACGATATGGTCGAGGGTTCTGCCGATGTCGCCACCAGCGTACCCGAGCCGGGTGCTCTGCTTCTGATGGCTGGCGGGCTCCTGGGTCTGTTCGGCGGTCGTCGTCTGCGTCGCCACGCCTGAGTTCTGTCGACGATGAGATGGCGGGGTGCTGCCCCGCCATTGTCCAGCACATTTCCATTCGCCGCGGCAGTCTGTGTGGACGCGGTACCAGAATTCCTTCCTGAAACCTCCGCTCCCTTCTGCGGTGATTGTCGCCACCGGATATCATCAGCGGCTACCCCGGTTGATCGTCCAATGGGGTTTTTTGTCTAGCCCGGCTTAATCTGTGCGTCTGCCACTCCGGTACTTGGGCAGTCCGAGATCCCAGTGGAGGGCCACTATGCGTAGCAGAAAGATGACGCAGCCGGCGACCAGAGCGGCCAGGGTTGCATCGACCTCCAGCCGCAAGAGTCCGATCAGCAATAGCGCGCCGAGCCAGGCCGCTGTGGCGTAGAGAGGTCCCTGAAACACCAGCGGCTCTTCGTTACACAGCACATCCCGCAGGATGCCACCCACCACACCGGTGATCACACCCATAAAGCTGGCTACCAGCCAGGGAGTATCGAACAGCAGGGCCACTTTACAGCCGACGACGGTGAACAGTGCCAGGCCGATGGCGTCGGGTATCAGGAACAACCGTCCAGGCAGGTCGACATGACGTGCCAGGAAGAAGGTGCAGAGCGCCGCACCCATGGCAACGAAGAGATAGGCTTGATCCGCTACCCAGAAGACAGTGCGATCCAACAGCAGATCCCGCAGGGTGCCACCCCCCAGGGCGGCGGTCATGGCGATCACCATCATGCCAAAAAGATCGAACGGTCGCTTTCCCGCCTCCAGTACCGCAGCGGCCGCCGTCACCGCTACGGCGCACTGAGTGAAGCCGTAGGTAATGGCGCTGACCGGCAGCTCTCCGGGACTCATTCGGGCTCGGGCCTACGTGGAGCGCGACTGACCCGGATGTCGAGCGGCCGAGTGGTGTCGAGATGCAGGTCGCGCTGGGGAAAGGCGATATTGATGCCAGCCTGGTTGAATTTCCGATTGATCGCCTCATGCAGTGCCGTGATGGTTGGCAGCCGGTTCTCCATGGCGCCCAGATAACTGCGCAGCAGCAAGGTCAGGGCGTTGTCGCCGAAGGCCTCGAAGGTGGCCACAGGCGGGGGTTCCGCCAGCACATTGTCGTTTTCCTGGGCCGCTTCCAGCATCAGAGCCATCGCCTTGTTGACGTCGCTGCCGTAGGCGACGCCGACCGTGATCACCACCCGGTTGACCTTGTCGGTCAGGGTCCAGTTGATCACCCGCCCGGTGATGAACTCCTTGTTCGGGATCAGCATCTCCTGCTTGTCATAGTTGATGATGGTGGTGGCACGGATACGGATACGCGAGACCACACCGGTGGTGTTGTCGAGGGTCACTACGTCGCCGACGCGGATCGGTCTCTCGAACAGCAAGATGATGCCGCTGATGAAGTTGGCGACGATCTCCTGCAGGCCGAAACCGAGGCCGACGCCCAGCGCCGCCACCAGCCATTGGATACTCGACCACTGGAAACCGATGGTGCTGAAGGCGGCGATCACACCGATACCGACGATCAGGTATTGCAGCAGGGTGGTGAGGGCATAGCGGGCGCCGGCGTCGAGAGGCAGGCGCTGCAGTAGGGTGATCTCCAGTACCCCCGGCAGGTTCTTGGCGGCGAGCAGGGTGACCACCAGGGCCATTACCCCCACCAGCAACACGCTGAGTGAGAGGGGGGTCTCGGTGCTGATGCCGTCCACCATTTGATGGGTGGAGATGGGCAGCACGATTTGATTGAAGAAATCGAGGGCCGGCAGCAGGTCGCCCCAGATCATCCAGGTGCCGACCACCGCGGTAAACAGGTAGCCGAATCGCACCAGCCGTTTGGCCTGCTCGCTAAGGGCGTTGAAATCGAGTTCCGGGATCTCCACGGTGATGGCGGCGGACTCATCCTCGGCGGGATGTTGCTCCTGCTCGCGCTGGGCGCGCAGCTCATCGCGCTTGCGCAATGCATTCTCATAGCGTAGACGGCGTTCCGCGACGAACAGGTAACGCAGCAACAGCTCTTTGAAAAAGAAGAGACCCACAAAGAACCAGAAGGTTATCTCCAGGTGCTCCAGCAGCCGCAGGGCCAAAGTCTGATATCCCAGCGTGGTGGAGGTGATCATGCCGCTCACGATCAGCAGCAGCAGGGGAAACCAGAGAAACTGCAGTTGTACCAGCAGACTATGAGAGTTGGCCTGACGCCAGTTGGTCATCAGCTCGCCTTGTCCGTGTAACAGGCGATAGATGAATATCAGGGTCACGATCATGATGGCGATCACCGAGAGGCGGCCGATCATCATGGCCTCCGCGGGTAGATTGGCGCCGGCGCTGAGCGCGACCAGGAAGCGCAGCGGCGCGTCGGCTGGAATCACCCAGCGCAGCTCCCTGTTCAGTGGCTTGCAGACGCGCCGGTCCCAACGCAGGTGCCGGGGGCCTACGCCTTCGGGGCGGCAGACTTCGTAGAGCAGCAGCGCCGCTGTCAGGGTGATACCGACATTGATCAGGGCGTCGGCAAAGGCGACGGTGAAAGGGGTAGCGGTAGGCAACATCTTCAGCTGCAGACCGATGCCAAGCATCAGCATTGGCAGCAGAGCGATCTTTACCAGGCTGTAGAACAGCGCCCACAGGGTCAGGCGAAAGGAATCGGAGCGGATTTTGCGGACTGCCTCGGCCAGCAAAGGCAGCCGAGTGGCGGCGGCCTTGCGGTTGCGGATCAGCAGTCCGGCAAGCAGCACTACCAAGAGTGCAAAGGCGGGCCGATGGGTGGTGGCGGTAAGCAGCTCCCTGGACAGCTGTACCCACTTGTCACCCTGGAACATCCAGTGCAGACCTGCGGCCAGTGTTTTGAAATTGGTCAGGCTGCCGTTGGAGATCCAGATCAGCTGATCATTGATGTAGTTGATATAGGATTCGCTGACTTCCACCAGCTGGCGCTCGGCCAGGTCGAGCGAAGTGAGCTGGGCTATATAGCGGCTGTAGACCTTCTGCAGTTCGTTGAGGGCTTCGCGGCGGGATTGGGCCAGGTTCGCTGTCAGGCTGTAAAGTTCACTGCCATCCAGCTTCTTCGTCTCGTCTGGCAGGGACTCCAGGGTGCGTGTCACCATCGTCTGCAGATTGCCCCTTTCGCGCAGTAACTCCTCGATGTTGATCTGTCGGTCGGTCGCCTGGTTGATCTCGATCTTGCGTTGTGCGGAGTTACGGCTGTAGCTGCGTAGGGAGGGTAGCGCCTCGCGGCGTCGGTAGAGCATGCTGCCGATCGCCTCGCTGGCGCCAACCACCTCGACCCGCTGACGGGTGCTGGCAAAGTCGGTTCGGATTGCGTCCAGCTGCTGCTTGGCGGTGGCGAGGTTATAGTTAACCTGCTTCTCGCTGAACACCAGCTGTTCCAGTTCGGCCCGGTTGGCTGCGTTCTCCTCGGCGATGATACGCAGGGGGTCGGGCAGGTTGGCGGTCTCGGCCTGCAGCTGCTCAGCGGCCTGCCGGGCTTCGCTGGCCCTGGCTTCGCGCAAGGTGGCAGCGGCGTTGTTGAGTTGTTCCAGATCGGCCTGCAGGCGACTGATTCGGTTGGCGGTACTGTCCCGTTGTGCTTGAGCCAGATTGGTCAGCAGGCTCTGGTTGCCGAGTCTGAGTTTCAGCAATTCGAGCTCGGCCTGACGAAGTTGGTAGCGGCTCTTCAGGGAGAGTGCCCGGGCGCGGGCGATGCTGTTGGGTTCTCCCACGGGCAGGTCATTGATCTCATATTGGATCTGCAACAGGGTTTTGCTACGTTCGTCGATCTGCTCATTGATCTGTTTGCTGCCGACCAGCAGCTTGGCGAGGTCTTCGAGCTGTCGCTTCTGCTGTTCGCGTGCCTGAGTCAGGCTCAGCTCGTCCTGGTTGATGCGTAGCTCCAGGTCCGGCAGGTCGGCCTGGGCTATGAATTTGCTCAACTTGCCCGAATCCTCGCTTCTCGTGGCCTCCTTGCGTAACGATTCGATCAGTATCGGGGCGTTCTTCACCGTCTCTTCGAGCTGGTTGCGCTCCTCACGTGCTTTATCGGCGAGTTGCAGCCAGTTGGTGGCCTGATCGTACATCTCCCTGGCTTTGATCTTTTGTGTCTCATTCAGTGTCTGGTCGCTATCGAGGGCCGATTTGGCCGACTCCACCAAACCCAGACTTGGTGAGTCCCCGGATTGATTGGCGCCCATCGCCAGAGGCAGAGCGGTGACGCAGAGTAGCAGGGCGATCAAAATGGCGGATCGAGAGGAGATCATAAGGCGGCGATACTCTGGTTGAGGAAGATCAGCTTTTGTCTCTTGGGATGGGAAATGGTTTCCACACTCCCGCCGGAATGCAGCAGGGCTCGCATGGGGGCACCTGAATCCATCTATTCAGGTTGAATTATTCACCAGCCAAGCATCCCTTTCCACAAACTAATTGGGGATGGCGGTGAATCGTGGTGGTGGGGAGTGCCGTCAGTCGCTGGCGCGGCTCTTGTCGGGGCGCAGGGTGGAGAGAGGCGAGCCGGTTGCCGCGGATGTTCGCGGCCAGGCCGGCTCAGGGCGTTGCCAGAGCCAGGCGGCGATCAGCAGCAAGCTCAGGCCGACCAGCAGCGATACCGGCCAATCGGGTTGGTTGAGCAGTTGCAGCAAGGCGTAGCCGATGGCCATGCCGCAACAGGCCATCCATTTGCCCTGGCGGGTCATCTCCCCGTACTCGATAAACAGGTAGACGGGTTGGCCGAACCGGGGGTGGGAGAGGATGCGCCGGGTCAGGTGGGGCGCGCTGCGAGACCAGCACCAGACCGCGCCGATCCAGAATAGGGTGGTCGGCATCACCGGCAAGGCGATCCCGACTATGCCGAGGCCGAACAGGAGCCAACCGCTGGCCAATAGCCAGGGACGGGTCGTTTTCCGCTTTTGGTCGTTGCCGTGTGGATCGTTGTTTGCCATGACGCTATGTCTCAGGCCCTAAGGCATTCGAATCGGATTTTGGGCGGAGCTTTGCTCATAGTTACCTTGAGGCGGAAATCCGGTGCGGCAAGCCGCAGCCTACAGCTATTCGAGGCGTAGGGTGCGGCTTGCCGCAGCGTGACCTGAGGTTCGCTCGGCGTCCTGTTTCAATATCCTGATGGCGATATTACGCTTAAGTAAGTGCCATTCTTATCAGACCCCGGATCGCAGGCATGGGATACCTCCAGATTGTAGGGTATTTTCGCCGTTCTCGGTCCTCCCCCAGCCCGGCCACCATCCCTTCCGCTGAGTTATTCGCTTCGCGCGGGCATGGAAAGTCCGGCCGGTGGAGGGCTCCACTGCATAGCCTGACGCCGCAGTTCGCGGCCTGGCATGCGCTAGGCCTTGACCGGGGGACGGTTATTTCTCCTCGTCAGCTTCCGGTCCAATCCAGAAAAAGGGGTTATGGGCCACCTCCCAGAGAAAACCGTCCGGGTCGCTGAAGTATCCCGAGTAGCCACCCCAGAAGACCTTCTGACCCGGTTTGACCAATTTCGCTCCGGCCGCTACGGCCGCTTCCAGTAAGTTGTCCACCGCGGCTTCGGAGGTGACATTGTGGGCCAGTGTGAAACCGGGAAAACCACTGCCTTCGGCGGGTACGCCGGCATCCTCGGCCAAGGCATCCCGTGGATAGAGGCCGAGCCAACTGCCGTTGAGGCTGAAGAAGGCCACTGTAGGGGCGGACTCCATTCGGGGCAGACCGAGACCATCGCCGTAGAAGCGGATCGAGCGTTCGAGATCGGTTACACCAAGTGTGATCATGCTGATACGGGGTTGCATCTGGTCTTCCTGGGTTGGTTATTTACACCACATACTTAATTGCCGGGATAAGAAGTCAATGAGTTCAGGCAGACCGCGAGCCGGTCGCGCAGGATTGCGATCAATCCCTCATGCTCGCCGATCAGGCCGCTGGTCAGTATCGGCCAGTCGGGAAACCGTTCGTGAACCCGCTGGCAGATCGAGTCGATGTCGCCACCGCTGCCCGCATGCCGGCCTGGCGACATGAAGAGCAGGGAGAGCGCGATCGGGGTCTGCGCATCCTGCTCGCCAGCACGCTGTAGTACCTGCTCCAGCAGCTCGCCGTTGAAATCGTAGTCGGTACCCTCGCGACGTTCCATCACTGCCTCCTGCAGCTGCGTATCCGGGTCGAGATTGCGGCGCATCGCAGCAGCCAGATAGCGACGCACCGCGGTCACCTCGGGGATCGGCGAGCCGTGGTCGACCAGGATCACACGCCGTGTCTGAGTCGGTTCGGCTGGCGGCAGTTGATCGCAGAGGATCTGCGCCAGCCTTGGCTCGCCCTCCGGCAGCGGACAGAGTACCGGACACAATTGCACTTCGAAGTCGCCATGCTCGGAAGCGAGCTTGGCCACTTGCCCGGAAATGAAGGAGGAGAGTGCCCGGCTGGGACCGAAGAAGAGCGGCAAAAGAATGAAGCGGCGCGCACCCTGGACCAGTTGGCGCGCCATGAAGGGGGTGAAGGTCTCTGCCGGGACGCCGTCGAGCGCGGCCCGAGGGATCTTGTGGGCGTGCTGTAGCGAGACCGGGTGGATGGTTACACCCAGGGTAGCGCCGAGCCGGTTGGCGATGCGGCGTAAATTCAGCGTGGACTCGGGCCGGCTGGAGCCGTTGTCCACCAATAGAATGGTGGCTGTGGTCATGGTTCTGTGCTGTTCTGCTTAGGGCCGATTGGGTTCGTGCTATCAGGCCCCGGCTCTCTCACATCCTTAGGCATGTGCGAGCGAATGACAAGCGTAGCGTGATCAGGGATTGAAACGAATAGGGGGCCAAAGCGGCGATAGTGGAATTTGGCCGGCTTTGAGGCTTTTTGGTGGGGTAGGCCCACCCTGCCTATTGGGATTCTGCCGCCGCCAGCTGTGCCGCAAGCGCCCGCTCACCGAGGCGGATAGCCAGGCGCTGCAGGGGATGCCGATTGCCTCCGGGGCGCCAAGTGCGATTGAGGCGGTTTTCGTAGGCATCGAACTGCATACCCCAGGGAGCGGGCAGGACCCGGCCACGACCGAGCAGCAGTTTGAGCACTTGGGTGGCGGCGAAGCCGGCGCAGAGTTCACACCCCATGGGAGTGGATGGCCCCCGCTTGGCGATCAGGTCGATACGATCCGGCAGCACCAGGTAGCGGGCATGGGCCCGGCTGGGCGCCAGACCCACGAGAAAACGCAGGTACTGTTGGTATTCCCCCACGCCCTCCAGCTGAAAATAGTCCTCGAAACTCATTTTCCCCGGCAGAAAATTGAGTAGCGCTGAGCCCATGCCGAGGGGGGCGGCGGTGACTGCGGGGATAGCCAGACGGTCGCAGGCGGCAAAGACCGCTCGTCTGGCTTTCAGGGCGAAGAAATCGAGACCGTCGAGATAGAGGTCGCAGCCATCGAGAAAGGGCTCGGCCTGATCCGGCCTGACCCCTTCGGGAAAGGGTGTGATCTCCAGCTCCGGATTGATTGCCAGGGCCATCTCGCTGAGCGATTCGAGTTTTGGTCGGCCGACGGTGGTCAGATTGGCGCCGGCCTGACGGTTGAAATTCTCCACCGCGAAGGTGTCGAAGTCGGCCAGGTGGAATTTGCCCACACCGAGGCGGGTGAGGGTCAGCAGGTGGCTGCCGCCGACTCCGCCCATGCCGGCGATGGCAACCGTGGCTTGCCGTAGCTGCTCCTGTTCCTGTGGCGTAACCCAGCCGATATTGCGAGAGAAAGCGGTATGGTAGTCAAAAGCAGTCATTTAACTGGGCATGTTCGTCATATTGGAGCTGAAGCATTTCGTCGAACTGATGCGAGAGCTCATGCAGGATGACACCATAGAGCTCCAAAATCTGTTCGTCCATGTTGACGCTCAGCTCCTCCCTTGGGAGTTCGAACAACGCCCGCCTCCCACGCAGTTCGAACACCTGGCTTATCTGGTGAAAGGTCAGGCCGAAGCGCATCAGATGGCGCTGCAGTCGGGGTTCCATCACTACCAACACCCGCTCCAGGTCGCACAGCTCCACCAGGGCGATAGCCGACAGGTAGAGCCCGATGCTGATGTTGGGAAAGTTGCGCCGCTCCTCTTCTGTATAGATGGTGGTGCTGCTGTGGTGATCGAGGATGAAAGGCTTGCCGGATTCTGCCTTGCGTCGGCGGAAATTGCTTGGGACGGCCAGACGTGAGATCTCGCCCACCGGTGTGCCGATGAAGTCGGAGAGGTGCCGGTCGGGCTTCATCGGTATCTCGTGGGTTTGGCAGGGCAGTAACGACTCAGGGCGTCCGATTTGCGGTAGGACCAGTCGTACACAACCGGCGATGTCACCCGATCGCTTATGTTCCAGTATGCAGTGATAGGCGTAGTCGTCGCAGTCGTCGGTTTCGAGCCGATTCGCATTGAGTGGCTCCCAGCCTAGCTCCTCTGCGTAGACCTGATAGCGGATGGCATAGGCGAAGCGCCGTTGTTGGCGGGTTGCCGCAAGGCCGACATGAAAATATTGCGAGAAATTGTTAGCCAGACTCTCCATGAATGCTCCCTTGTCGTGGCAAATAAGGCTTCGAGCGAATCCTGCTCACTAGCTGCGAAGATCCCGGTGGTATGGGATATATAGTGCGACTTAGGGCACAACATTAACCATTTAGAAGAAAAGTGACAAATTCATTTGAAGTGTCCGGTGGGTAATATCGACCCGCCCATGCAAAACGGGTTGCGGTGAGGGGCAGAAGTGGACGAGGCGGGAGTGTACCGGGCTCCTTTTTGAATTTAGATGTTTTTCAAAAAAGCGCATAATTGCTAGCTGAAAGAATCCTGCTTCCATGCTCACTGGAGAAGCGCCTAGCAAAAAGCTATTCAGTGGGTGGGAAATGTTGATCTGGATCAGTAACGCACCGGATTTTTGTAAAGCTGAAAAGTGGTTGGTCGATATAGTTGCAACCACTTTGTAAAGTGGAACGCAAGGGAATGAAATACTTGATCACTATGTATATATCACTCAGCGAATCCCTGGGGATCTACACCAGTGACCAGCTCTATGAGCTGTTCACCGACCGGCATCACGGCGTGCCGATATCCCGTCATCGCGCGGCCATCATGCAGAGCCGCGTCTATTTCTTTTGCGTCATTTTCGCCGTTCTGGTGCCCACCTGGTCGGTGTTAGATCTGCTGTTCCTGCCGAGCGGCCTGTGGGGTGAATTGCTGACGATCCGGGTGCTCTCCTCTGTCGCCTTTGGGCTGCTTGCCTGGCAGGCGCGCAAGGATCCGGAGCTGAAGCGGGCGCGGCTCCTGCTGGCGGGTATGCTGGCGGTGACGCCCCTGTTCTATATCGTTTCCGAACACTGGATCAACGCCTATGAACTGAGCGGGACAGAGCTGATAGTAGCGGAACTCTATGCACTTTTACCCTTCGTGATGATCGCCGGCCTGACCCTGTTCCCGCTGACGCTGGTGGAGTTTTTGCTCTACTCCGCACCGATGCTGCTGGTGGTCGTGTATACCAGCTACCCGCAAAGCAGCGTAGAAATCCCCCAAGCGGTTGCCACCATCTGGCTGTTTTTGCTGATTCTTGGCGTCGGGTTGTTTTCCTCTATGAGTCAACTGCGCTACATGCTCTCTCAGGTCAGCCGGACCAGCTACGATGTGCTGACCGGTGTGTTGACCCGCCGTGCCGGTATCGAGATGCTCGATCTGCAATTTCGTCTCGCTGTCATGAGCGGTTCCTCCCTGTCGGTACTCTATTTCGATCTGGATCACTTCAAAGCGGTCAATGACACTTTTGGTCACGAGGCGGGCGACGAGGTACTCAAGACCGCCTCGAAGCAGATTTCCAAAACAGTTCGCAAAGGCGACAGCGTGATCCGCTGGGGTGGCGAAGAGTTTGTCGTAATCCTGCCAACGGCGGATCCCAAGGAGGCGAACGAGGTGGTGGCGCGCATCATGCAGGCCGGGTTGGGTGAGCGCCCCGATCAGCAGCCCGTCACCGCAAGCATCGGTGTGGCTGAATTGCAGGTGGACGAACTCAGCGACTGGAAGACCCAGATCGAGCTGGCCGATCATCGCATGTACATGGCCAAGAGCAGTGGCCGGGCGCGCAGTGTCGGCGTCGATGGGGAACACTTGATATGGTCCGCCATCGAGGCCTCCTGACCGCTTCATCGGCCATCTATCCCATCGCATGGGAGCAGGCGCATAAGGGGGTGTTGCACCAGGTCTGAACCACTGCCAAGCCGTTGCGTGAAATCGTTTGACAGCGGGCTGTCTCAGGCCTAATTTGCGCATCAGACGGGCGCTCGTCCAGTGAAGCCCGGTTCCACCCACCACGTTGGCTTGCCCCCTCCCTCGTATTCAGAAACATCTGAAAAAGTCCCGTGGCGGTTCGTCTGGTTTTTTAGGCTATATGATTAGCAACAATGGGCATCGGATCTTATCTCCCCTTTTTATTCAGCATGGTCAGGTCAAAATGATACGCGCCGCGGTTCTCGATGATCTCAAGCAGCTGGAGCGGTTGGAGAATCTCTGCTTCACCGGCGATCGCCTATCCCGACGTCAGTTACGCTATCTGCTGACGAAGGGTAAGGCGAGCCTACTGGTGGAACAGGAGGCGGCGGGCCAGGAGCTGTTGGGCTATGTGGCGGTGCTCTACAGCAAAGCCACTTCGATGGCACGGCTCTACTCCATCGCGGTGCTTCCCGACCTCCAAGGCAAGGGTGTCGGCAGCCGGTTGCTTCTGGCGGCGGAGGAGGCTGCGTGGGAACACCAGCGCGCCTACATGCGGGCGGAAGTGCGTAAGGACAACGCAGCTTCACTCGCCATGTTCGAGCGTCAGGACTATCGCCGTATCGGCGAATGGCACGACTACTACGAAGATCACATGGATGCCTGGCGACTGGAAAAGCGTCTGCACCCGGATGTCTCGCCCCGGCTGACCGATGTCCCCTACTATCAACAGACTCTCGATTTCACCTGTGGACCGGCAGCCCTGATGATGGCGATGCACGCCCTCGATCCCTCGCTGGCGATGGATCGCACCCTGGAGTTGCGCGTCTGGCGCGAGGCGACCACCATTTTCATGACTTCCGGCCATGGCGGCTGCGGACCCTATGGCTTAGCGCTGGCGGCGGTCAACCGGGGATTCGTGGTGGAGATCTATGTCAACGATACCGGCATCCTGCTTGCCGATACCGTGCGTAACGAGGACAAGCGTGAGGTGATGCGGCTGGTGCAGGAGGAGATGCAGGAAGAGTTGCGGGGATTCGGCGTACCGATCCACCACGGCGCACTCTCCCTCGATGAGATCGAAGCGCTACTGCAGCAAGGCCGGATGGTGCTTGTGCTGATCAGCTCCTGGATGATCTACGGTGAGCGGGAACCCCACTGGGTGGTGATGACGGGCTTCGACGACTATTTTGTCTACATGCACGATCCGTTTATCGACGTGCCTCTGGGCGAGACGCCGTCCGATTCCATCAATATGCCGATACAGAAGGAGCAGTTCGTACGCATGTCGCGTTACGGCAAAGTGGGCCTGAAAGCGGCGATCATCTTGAATAAACAAAACAGGCCCTAAGTTGCCGGGTTAACAACATGAATGACTTTCTTCTGATTGTCGACAAACCGGGTGACTGGTCCGATGTCCAGTCATCCATGCCGGTGGTCACGGCCAAGTCCTATCTGACCGATCCCCAGTGGGCCGGCAACAAAGGCTTGCGGGTGGTCAACCTCTGCCGCAGCCAGCGCTATCTTGGCGTGGGTTACTACTGCTCCCTGTTGGCGGAGGCGCGCGGTCATCGGGTGATACCCAATGTGCGCACGATTCAGGATTTGAGCCACCGGGCCATCTACAGTCTCGATACCGAAGATCTCAATCAGCGGGTGCAACGGATCCTGGGGCGGCGCAAGTCGGGCCTGGATACCACCGCCTTCAAGATCAACATCTACTTCGGTCAGTCTGAGTTGGTCAACCTGCAACCGGTGGCGCGCGAGCTGTTCGAGATCTTTCCCGCTCCGCTGCTGCAAGTGGAGTTTCAACTCAAGGGCGACTGGCGTATCGCCAGTATCCGGCCCCTGCATCTGGCGGCCCTCAACGAGACCGAGCGAGACTCACTGGGGGAGGCCCTGATCAGCTATCTTGGCAAACGCTGGCGGCGGCCCAAGACCCGCTCGGCCGGGCGTTACGACCTGGCGATCCTCTACGATCCCGAGGAGAAGCTGCCACCCTCCAACCGCAAGGCGCTCAGCGCCATCGTCAATGCCGCGAAGAAACTCGGTATTGAACCGGAGCTGATTCAGAAGAAGGACTACGGCCGTCTCGCCGAATTCGACGCACTGTTCATTCGTGAGACCACCCGCATCGATCATCACACCTACCGTTTCGCGCGTAAGGCCGCCGGTGAGGGCATGGTGGTGATCGATGATCCGGAATCGATCCTGCGTTGCACCAACAAGATCTTTCTTGCGGAACTGTTGCGTATCCATCGTGTGGCGATACCCAAGAGCGTAGTGATCCGCCCTAACTCGTTGGATGAGTTGGAGCGGCAGATCCCCTATCCCATTGTGTTGAAAATCCCGGACGGCGCCTTCTCCCTGGGGGTCTACAAGGTGGAGGACCGGGCCTCCCTCAAGCAGACTGCCAAGAGCCTTTTCAAACGCTCCGAGCTACTGCTGGCGCAGGAGTTTACGCCCACCGAGTTCGACTGGCGGGTCGGCATACTCAACCGGCAGGTGATCTATGTGTGCAAATACTATATGTCGGCGAGACATTGGCAGATCGTCAACCACAACGTCAAAGGCAAATCCCGCGAGGGCGGTTTTGAAACCTTGGCGGTGAAGGATGCGCCGCACAAGGTCGTGAAGACCGCCCTTAAGGCGGCCAACCTGATCGGCGACGGCCTCTACGGTGTCGATCTGAAACAGATTGGCAACAGCGTGGTGGTGATCGAGGTGAATGACAACCCAAGTATCGATGCGGGTGTCGAGGACGCCGTATTGGGTGCCGGGCTTTACGAAATA
>JBNKOL010000041.1:0-33215 GCA_050294655.1 Sedimenticolaceae bacterium | reverse complement strand
AAATCACAATCGTTATCATTTGTCACCGACCCCTTTAATTTGATCCTTCCCCGCGCAACCGCTGCATTTACCCTCCCCCAGAGATCTGGAAGGGCTTCATCATGTGGTGCTGACTCGCCCTGGGGTTCGGCCTTGATATGCAGTTTCTGTCCGTCGGCTCGTAGGTTTGCACTCGGGCTTCTTTCAGACGGTCGGTCGCCCTTCCGCCCTTGCCGTCGGCTAGTACTTTTTGAGTTATCAGTAATGACGACTCTCCAGATAATGTACAGGGGACTTGCACCCCATAAGATCATGCCCATGCCGGGCACACACCATGCGCCCTAGTGGACCCACAAACACTCCGCTGCGCTCCGTGTCTGCGGTCCACTAGGCTCAGCGTTAAACGACATATGTCGTCGTCATTATCAAAGAGGGTCACATGAATTCCTACCTCGTAACTGCAGCTATCCTCGCTTTTCTTGTCGGGCTTGCGCACTCTGTCTTTGGCGAGATACTCATCTTTCGTCGTTTGCGGCAAGGTCATCTCGTGCCGACAAACGGGGGAAGCTTGCTCCAAGAAAGGCACGTCCGCATACTTTGGGCGAGTTGGCATGTTCTTACCGTTTTCGGTTGGTCCATTGCCGCCGTTCTACTGTGGCTATCACTTCCTTCTTCTAGCCCAAGCTCGGCCATGCTTATCAAGCACGTAGTTGTTATCGCCATGCTTGCTGGGTCAGCATTGGTGTTTTTCGGCACGAAGGCAAGGCATCCTGGGTGGGTGGGGCTTCTCGCAGTCGCGGTCTTCGTTTGGCTTGGCCGTCTCAGCTAGCCAAGCGAAACATATGCCGCCTAACTCTGCGGTCGACATCGCTCCCTTCGGTCGCTGGACGCTGCGCGATAAAGCCGCACAGCGCCGGTCACCTCAACGTTAGGCCTCAGGAGTATTAACATTGGAACTGGTGGCTAAATTTCTATTACTAACGAGTGCATCGATAATACTTTAGCTAGCTACGCTGCATCTCATTTACACATTCTACGGCCCCAAGCTGAATCCTAGAGAGCCAGACTTGCAGACCCGAATGAATCAAGTGTCGCCAGTAATAAGCAGAGAAACCACAATGTGGCGCGCTTGGGTTGGCTTCAATGCGAGCCACAGTTTCGGTGCCATTCTTTTTGGCCTGATTTACGGCTACCTGGCCCTAAGCCATTCCGCACTGCTATTTAGTTCTGCATTTCTTTTGGCGGTTGGTTTGGCATTATTGGCAGGGTACATGTACTTTGCAGGGAAGTACTGGTTCAGTATTCCTCTGCGCGGTATCGCTATAGCATTGTTCCTATATTTGGGATCAATTGCATCATCGTTGGCCCAAGGCGTTGCAGTGGGCCGAAGCGTGCCTGCCTGCAGTCTGCGTTAACAAAACTGACTGTAGGGGGGGCTACAGCGGCGTTTTGATGCGCAAGCTGTCTGCAGGTACGCTTCGCCTGAAGGCACTCTATTTAGTTGCCGGGGTAATATCTACGAACTGCGCAAACACCGCGCAAGCCAGCATGATAAGAAATCGCCCGCTGGAGTACGCCAATATACGTAAATTGCGGAGTCAAAGCATGCTTACTTCGTCCCCCTTGACGCGGCCCCTCAGCCCAACCGATCGAGGACGTCGCTCGGCGCGCACTCTTCCCGCAAACGACGGGCCGCCCGCAGCATGTTGTCCAGAGCGGGAATCACCTCACGCCATTGCCGGGTCTTCAGGCCACAGTCGGGATTGACCCACAGGCGATCCGCCGGAATCCGTTTCATCGCCTGCCGCATCAGGTGCAGGATGCTCTGCGTATCGGGGGGGTTCGGTGTATGGATGTCGTAGACGCCGGGGCCGATCCCATTCGGATAGTCGAACGCTTCGAAGACGTTCAGCAGCTCCATATCGGAACGGGAGGTCTCGATGGTGATGACGTCCGCATCCATCTCCGCGATGGACTCGATGATGTCGTTGAACTCCGAATAGCACATGTGGGTGTGGATCTGGGTTTCGTCCCGCACGCCGTTGGCCATGAGGCGGAACGCATACACCGCCCAGTCGAGATAGACGCTCCAGTCACTCCGCCGCAGGGGCAGTCCCTCTCGCAGGGCGGCCTCATCGATCTGAATGATGCGGATATCCGCCGCTTCCAGATCCAACACTTCATCCCGCAGTGCCAGCGCCAGCTGCAGACAGGTATTGGCGCGGGGCTGATCGTCCCGTACGAATGACCAGTTGAGCATGGTGACCGGTCCCGTGAGCATGCCTTTCACAGGCTTTTCGGAGAGGGACTGGGCATAGGTGATCCAATCGACGGTAAGGCTGTTCCTGCGTTCGATATCGCCATAGATGATCGGCGGTTTGACGCAGCGGGAGCCATAGGACTGCACCCAGCCATGCCGGCTGATGGCGAAGCCATCGAGCTGCTCGCCGAAATACTCCACCATGTCGTTGCGTTCCGGCTCACCATGCACCAGGACATCCAATCCGAGCGCCTCCTGCTCGCGGATACAGTGGGCGATCTCCTGACGCATGGCGGCGCGATACGCCTCCGCTGTGATATCGCCCTTGCGGTATTGCAGCCGGCACTGGCGGATCTCCGATGTCTGCGGGAAAGAACCGATGGTGGTGGTGGGGAAGCTCGGCAGCCGCAATCGCTCCTGTTGCCGTCGGCTGCGAACCGGATAAGGACTTTGACGCTCTGTCATGGCCTGTTTGATGCACGCCTGGCGCCGATGAACTTCGGGCTTATGTACCCGTTGCGACTCCCGGCGCCGCTTTATTGCAGCCGCATTTCCGGCCAGCTCCCTACTGACCGCATTGCGACCCCGCTCGAGTGCAGCGGCAAGGATCGCCAGTTCCTGCAGCTTCTGACGGGCGAAACTGAGCCAGCTTTGGATTTCAGGGTCGATGTCGCTCTCGTTCTCCAGATCAATCGGCACATGCAACAGCGAGCAGGATGGGGCCAGCCATAGACGCTCGCCCAGGCGACAGTGGATGGGCTCGAGCCAGTCCAGCAGAGCGTTCAGGTCAGACTTCCAGATATTGCGGCCATCGATGACACCGAGGGAGAGCATCCTGTGCTGCGGCAGCCAGTCGATAATCCGTTCCACCTCTTCTCGGCTATGGCTGACATCAACGTGCAGGCCGGCCACGGGCAGTTCGCAGGTCAGCTGCAGATTCTCCCGCAACTGACCGAAGTAGGTAGTCAAAAGGAGTTTTATCGGTGAGACGTTCAACTGGTAGTAGGTCGAGCGCAGGGCGTACCGCCAGGGGGGGGAGAGCTCGGTAACCAGGATCGGCTCGTCGATCTGCACCCAGTCGACACCGGCCTGTGCCAGCCGCGAGAGGAGCTCACCGTAGACCAGCAACAGTGGGGCCAGCAGATCGAGCGGTATGACCCCATCCTTGCTCTTGCCCAGCCAGAGGTAACTGACCGGCCCCAGAATCACCGGTTTGACACGGTGGCCGGCCTCCCTCGCCTCCTCGATCTGGCGCAGCAGGCGCTCGGGGTGAAGCTGGAAACGGGTCTCCCGATCGAACTCCGGCACCATGTAGTGGTAGTTGGTATCGAACCATTTGGTCATTTCACAGGCGACCGCTGGAGGCGTCGACTCGTTGGCTCTGCCACGGGCCATGCGGAAGTAGTTGTCCAGCAGCGAGATGCCGGCACCCTGCTTAAAACGAGACGGCAGGTTACCCAGCAGAAAACTGGTATCCAGCACATGGTCGTAGAGGGAGAAGTCACCGACAGTCTGCCAATCCAAATGACGCTGATGGTGCAAATGCTGCAAGCGTAGCTGGCCCGCGGTCTCGTCCAGTCCGACTTGGTCTATTTCGCCTCTCCAATAGGCTTCGAGAGCGAATTTGAGCTGGCGCTGGGCGCCGATGCGGGGGAAACCCAGGATATGTGTGGTAGCCATGTTCCTTGCCTTGTACGAGGTAGGTGAGCGAAGGATTGTATGGCGCACTATTATGAAAATATAATGATCAATTATACTAAAGCGATGAAAATTTCTCATATATGATTGAGACAATACATCTGCGGATCCTGTCCGCGTTACACCATCATGGGACGCTGACTGAAGCGGCCAATGCCCTGTTTCTCAGTCAGTCCGCCCTCTCCCACCAGATCCGCCACCTGGAGAGGAGACTGGGTATTCCTCTGTGGCAGAAGGAGGGCCGAAGACTGCGGCTGACCCGCGCCGGTGAGCAGCTGTTGCAAGCGGCCGGGAAAATCCTACCGCTGCTGGAGCAGACCGAGCGGACCCTCAAGGCCTATGCGGATGGCATGCAGGGCATATTACGTATCGGCGTGGAGTGCTTCCCCTGCTACGAATGGCTGACCGGTGTGATTGCGGAGTTTCTCGTGCTCGCGCCGGATGTGGAAGTGGATATCGTCCATCAGTTCCAGTTCACCGGCATTGAAGGTCTGATGAACCGTCAAATCGATCTGTTGGTGACCCCTGACACGGGCGGACAGCCCGGTCTGATCTACGAACCACTGTTTGAGTATGAGTTGGTCCTGCTGGTGGCCGGGTCACATCCGTTGGCGGCGTCAGCCCGGGTGGAACCCGAGCAGCTGGCGCGGGAGACCCTGATCAGTTTCCCGGTGGATGACGAACGGCTGGATATTCTGCGCCACTTTCTGTGGCCGGCAGGGGTCCGGCCCGCAAGGCGCAAACAGATCGAATCGATCGAGATCATGCTACAGCTGGTCGCCTTCTCCCGCGGTGTCTGCGCATTGCCTCGCTGGCTCGCCGAACGAGTTCGCGAAAGACTGGACTTGAAGATCCTGGGACTTGGCCCGGCGGGCATACACCGCAGTCTCTACGCCGCTTTCCGCAAGGAGGATGCGGGCCTGGCCTATCTCAACCGGTTCGTGGCGTTGGGTGGCGGGGCTACTATCACATAATGATCCTAATCCCACTCAGCAGTTCATCCCGAGTCAGATAGCGCCATCTATTTCCCCTTCCGATAGCGAAAGCACTCGACGGTATGGTCGTCCACCAGCCCCGCCGCCTGCATGAAGGCATAGCAGATGGTGGTACCCACGAACTTAAAACCGCGCTTTTTCAACGCCTTTGCAAGTGCGTCCGACTCGGGCGAGGATGAGGGCACATCCTTGAGTGTGCGTGGACGGTTTCGGATCGGTTTGTCACCCACGAAGCTCCATACAAAACCACTGAAGCCCCCCGGTTCCTTCTGCAGTTCAAGAAATGCGCGTGCGTTGATAACCGTTGCCTCGACCTTGAGTCGGTTGCGCACGATGCCCGGATCCTGCAACAGCCGCTCTATCTTCTTCGGCGTGTAGCGGGCAATCTTCGCCGCCTCGAAATTGTCGAACAGGCGGCGGTAGTTGTCGCGCTTTTTCAGGATAGTGATCCAGGAGAGCCCCGCCTGCGCACCCTCCAGGATCAGCAGTTCAAACAGTGCCCGGTCGTCTCGGCAGGGAACACCCCACTCCTCGTCGTGATAGGTACGGTAGAGCGGCTCCTCACCGATCCATGCGCAACGTTTTTTCTCACCCATCTGCGGTTACTCCCCCTCCCAGTAGTCGAGACTCTCACCCTCGCGGTCGATGTGATAGAACATCCGCGGCTCGCCACCTGCCTCGTCGGCGAACTGAGCCAACACGCCGAACTTGTCCGAGTCGGGGTACTCGGCGATCTCGGGGGAGAGCTTGGTGCTCACCGCCAGATAGCGCATCTCGCTGTCACCGGTATTGACGATCTGGTGCGCCCGCTCCCTGCCGCCCGCCGGACAGGCGATCACATCGCCGGGACCTACCACATAGGTCGCCTCCCCAAAGCGCAGTTCACCCATGCCTTCCAGAATGTAAAACATCTCTTCATTCACCCGATGGTTGTGAAAAGGAAAGGCACGCTTACCCGGCGGCACCGCGGTGATGTTGTAGCCGAGCTGACGCGCACCGAGCAGCGGTGCTATCTGGCCGATTTTGGCATCGAAACGTTGCGCCGCATCGCCACTTGGGGCGAATGCGGCGGGACGCGGTTGCAACGCCACATCGGCGATGTTGATCACGGGCTTGTCCATAACTCCTCCATAATACGCTTGTGGTGTCTGCTGCAGCTGTTATTCGGGTTGGTGGCAGACTGCTTCAATATTGTGGCCATCGGGATCAAAAACGAACGCGCCATAGTAATTGGGGTGGTACATAGACCTGATGCCTGGCGCGCCATTGTCTGTCGCCCCCGCGGCCAGGGCCGCCTGGTAGAATCGATCGACTTCGTCCCGGCTATCCGCAGAAAAGGCAATGTGCATCTGTGTGTGGGCTTGCCCTTCCGCCCCAAACCAGAATTCCGGCTTGCCGTTCTTTCCGAACCCGGCCCATCCTTCATGTTCCATAACCAACCCGATCCCCAGCGGGGCAAGGCATTGAGTGTAAAAAGCTTTGCTTCGTGCAAAATCGGATACCACGATTCCCATGTGATCGATGATCATTCTAGTGTCCCTCATTGTTGATGCCTGACATGACTTCGCTTATCAGGCGAAAATCGGCTTCGGGTATTTCCAAATGACCGAAGCGGAAGACGTAACCCCAATGTCGCTTGTCCTGAACGAAGGAGAGCCGATCCAGCAGTGGACGGATCGCCGCTTCTTGAGCTGGCAAAAAGCGGATGTCACGGCGAAACGGAACGAAGTCAGGCGCCATCTCGAACGGGTAGACCTCGTCGCCGATCACCTTGCCGATAGCGGTGAAACGCCGGCAAGGCTCCTTCGAGCCTAACAGCTCCTGTGGTGAATAGTAGATAATCCAGTCGCCTTTGGACATGCGCTTCAAAGGACGTTCCTTGCCGTGACAGAGTTGCGCGAAGCCTCCTGTCACTCCCTTCAAGACATGTTGCCGTGAGGCGACCCCGATCCAGTAGCGAGGAGTATGGTTCATCCTGGAGTCACCCGCCACACTTCTGGTTTTTTTGTGCCAGTGTGACAATGTAGCCATTATTGTCGCGAATCCACATCTCGCGCATACCATAGAAGGTTACACGCTCCGGCAGCACCGTCTCCACGCCATCACCCAAACCGGCCAGCAGCTCATCGAGGTTCTCAACCTCAAGATAGTAGGTCGCGCTGGCGGCTATTGGCATGTCGGCGAAGAGACTGCTCTCTTCAGACAGCGACCGGCGGTGCTGTAGCATCAGCATCGCGCCATTCCTGTCCAGCATGGCGAACTGCAACGGGGTACTGTCTGAGAATTCGGTAACCGGATTCTCCGTGTCGAACGGTAGTCCCATCTGCATGCTGAAACCCAGCCGCTCGCAATAGAACTTGATGGTTGCGTTGACATCTTCGGTCATCAGATTGGGTGTCAGTGTGGTACTCATGGCTTGCTCCTTGTGTGAATGTGCTGCAAGGTTAGCGAGGAGCTACTGACACCCTGCTGTCAGTAAGGTAACGGTAGTATTTGGGTTAGACTTAAATGGCACTTGCCTAAGCCATTTGGATGTCGAAACAGTGCGCCGAGTGAACGTCAGGTCACGGTGCGGCTTGCCGCACCGGAATTCAGTTTCGAAGGCCTTATTAACCCGGCAACTAATATAGTGCCTTCAGGGCAGACTCGCATTCAACACCGACGAGGACAGAGACGATGCCCATCAGCGACACCTACCTGGAATATCTTCAAGAGTTGCTGGGGTGGCTGCCGCAACTACGCATCAAACGCATGTTCGGTGGCGCCGGTCTCTACAGTGACGAGCTCTTCTTCGCCATTGCCGGCGACGGCGATCTCTATCTCAAGGCCGATAAAGAGAGCGTGGCGTTCTACCAGCAGGGTGGCAGCGAACAGTTCGTCTACGAATCGAAAGGCAAGCTCAGCCGTATGAATTTCTGGTTGGTGCCCGCGGAAGTCATAGAAGACCCGGACGAACTGCGCCGCTGGGTGGGTATCGCGCTGGACACCGCGTTGCGCGCCAGAAAATAGTCCATGCGCCGCGCCGACCGCTTGTTTCGCATCACCCAGGAGCTACGCAGCGACCGCTGGCTGACGGCGCGTACCCTGGCCGATCTACTGGAGGTTTCCGAGCGTACCATCTATCGCGACATCCAGGACCTGTCCCTCTCCGGTATTCCCATCATCGCCGAGACGGGACTCGGTTACCGGCTGATGGAGGGTTTTCGTCTGCCGCCGCTGATGTTCGACGAGGAGGAACTGGAGGCGCTGCTACTGGGGGTGCGCATGGTCGGCGTATGGAGCGAACCGGTGCTGGCCAAGGCGGCGGAGCGGGCGGTGGCGCGCATCGAGGCGGTGCTGCCTGAACGGTTGATACCGGAGCTGGCGCGCGAGGAGATGCTGGTGGTTCCTTTCGGACCGGAAGAGCGGGTCAGTGATGCGCTCCACCTGCTGCGCCAGGCAGTGCGCAGTCAGAGCAAGGTGATGTTCCACTATCAACGCGCCGACGGTGAAAGATCGGTTCGCACCGTGCGCCCGTTGGGGCTCGCCTACTGGGGCCGCACCTGGACCCTGGTCGCCTGGTGCGAACTGCGTGATGCGTTTCGCCATTTCCGCGTCGATCGCATGAGCGACCTGCTCGAAAGGGGCGAGAACTTCAAGCACGAGGAGGGGCGTACCCTGGATGATTTTCTTGCCATGGTGACAAACCGCACCGACACCACGGACGATGGGGCGCGTCATGAATAGGCCGCCATTCCGATCAGAAGCGTAATCCGCTTGGTGCGGCAAGCCGCACCCTACGCGTTGTTCATAGGGAGAACAGGGATCGAGTACATTTCTATGCCGAATCAATTCCCCCCAGCGTCGATTTTTTCCAGCTTCTGTCGCATCTCCATCGCCCTTGCCCTATAGCCAGGCGCCAGGGGATGATCGGGATCGAGCAGCAGAATCTTGTCCCAGAGGGTGATGGCCTCATCCAACTCCTGCTGACGAAAAAGGCGCATGGCTTTCCTATGGTAGCCGTCCGTCAGTCTATTCCGGCACGCCAGTTGGGCTTGTTTGACTTGTGCGTTCGCCGGGTCGTAGGTCAGTGACTGGGTAAACTTCTGGTAGGCATCCTCAAGCTGCCCCCCGGAGAGGAGATCGCTGCCTAGTCGGAAAAGTTTTTTCGCCTCCAATCTATCCTCTACTTGAATCAGGTTCTTGATTGCCTGCTCATCCGACGCATCCAGCAGCACCACTTTTTCCAACACACCCCGGGCCCGATCCAGATCGTTCTCCTGGATAAGCAGATCAGCGTACTCTCTGTAGTAGTCGAGTTGTAAGCTTTGCAGCGCCTTGATATGTGCATATCGTGCGCCCTCACTCTCCAACTGCGCGATGGCGCCCGGCAGTTCCCCTATGGAATGCAGGTGCCTGGCGGTATCGAGTACCTGATCCAGGGTGGGTGTTGGCGGCATGGATGGCTGAGGTGTGCTGTCTCTTGCCATGGCCTGTTGTAGGAGTGTCTCATCCGACTCGTCTTCAGCCACTTTCCGGAGGGCGCCTGTTGCCTCTTCCCGCTCTTCGCGGTTTCTCGCCACAACCTGATCTGAGGAGGCGTCCTGACTCCTATCAGCCTGGCTCGGGGGGGGTGGGGTATGACTGCGCCGGGGTTTCCTCTTATTCTTGGGTTTGTGCCACAAGTCGGCCGGCATCGCTCCCGGCACGCGAATGCGGTCTCCCGGCGCCAGTTTGCTTGGATTGTCCAGATGATTGTAGCGAGCGAGAATGACAAACTTCATGGGGTCTTCCAGAAACTTCCCGGCGATGATGGAGAGCGAATCACCACTCTCCACCTGATAGTAGAAATTCTTCACCCCGAGATAGTCGATAGGGTCTGCGTCAATCTGTTGAATCAGATTGTCCGCGATCTGCAGTTTCGGTTTCTCCTGCAACGCCCACATAAGCTGATTGCGTGCGTTTTCATAGTCACCCTGCTCCAGCATCTGCATCGCCTTTCGCACCCGCTGAGAGGCCGGCATGTTATCGGGTGGCAGAACGACTTTTGGCTGCACCTCCTGCTCGGGTTGTTCGACCACAGGTTCCGGCTCGGGCTCGGGACGAAGCACGAGGGGCTTGCAGGCGGTAAAGCCGACAACGACTGTCAGCAGCAGGGCGAGTTTATGTATAGTCCTAATCTCCATATTGACCTCATTCCACAGCATATCTACTTGGCTTCGGAGTTCTCTTTACAACTACCGGACGAGGAGACGACTTCCACCAGAATCAGGGTGACATTGTCGGCCGCGCCACGATCGAGGCATTGGGCAAGGAGTCTGGTGGCCGCTTCCTGTAGGGGATAGCGCTCCAGCACGGCTGCAATCTCGGTGTCCGCCAGCTCCTTGTTGAGACCGTCGCTGCAGAGCAGGAATCGGTCTCCCTCACAGGGTTCGATCAGCTCCGCTTCCAGTTCCAGCACCTCACCCGCCCCAACGGCCCGGGTAATATAGTTGGCAATGGAGGCCGCATTGCGGAACTGTCCGTCTCCGAAGAGACCTTCGAGTTGCTCCTCCACCTGACTGTGATCCCGGCTGAGCTGTTTCAGATTACCCCGTCGATAGAGATAAATGCGGCTATCCCCGGCCCAGAGATAGAGCCAGTAATCTTCATGTGCGAGCAGCACAGCCACGGTGGAACCGATGATGCCGCTGCCACGGCGCCGCGACTCATGCTGGAGCTGAAGATTTACCTGTTGCAGGCGGCGATCTATTTCGTCGGCCACGGTGCCGAGGCTCTCTCCCTGCGGCTGCAATGTTTCCAATGCGCCAGCGATCATATGCGAGGCCAGGTCCCCTGCACTGTGGCCGCCCATACCGTCGGCCACCATCCACAGCCCGAGGTCCGGCCGGTCAAGCATGGCGTCTTCGTTGAGCTGGCGCACCTTTCCCTTGTCGCTCTGATGGGACGAGCGCCATTCGAAGTCCTGGGCCATCACTCTCGCCCACCCCGCGTTGACCCATCAGCCATGCCACACCGCGTTGTGAAACGATTCCCGGTTCGAGCGCGGGCGAAGACCACGACGGCTGTGTACGCCGCCCCAGACAGCGCGCTGTAAAGCGCCGCTTCGCATGTAAAGCAAAACTGGCGGTTTGCGCTTTTCACCGCCGCCACCCCTGTGTTGTCTCCAGCGGATCCTGATAAAAGGTACCTGATTCGATCTCCTCCCATCCGTGCTGACTCCAGGCACCGTCGATCAGCCCGCTGATTCCACGCATCTGAGGCAATCCCTGGCAGACCAGCAGGGAGGGAGCGATGTGCTCGGAACCCTCGGTCCACCAGAGGCTGTAGGCGAACAGCAGTTTTTTCATCAGATGGGGCAGCAACCGGGGATAGAGCCTACCCAGTGATGCGGGGCTGTCGAGAGGCGCATGCCAGGCGTTGTTGAGAGGCTTGACCTGCGTGGCCGACGACTGCGGGTTGGACTCGACCTGGGGCATCTCGGCGAGCATGAGCTGTTGTTCCAAGGCCTCCATGCGGAAATCGTCCTCCAAACAGCTGAGGGCAAGCTCCTCCACACGGGCATACCAGGTCTCCGCCCGCTCCATGAATCGAAACAGATTGCATGTGGACTCTAGCGGCCCGGCCAGGGAGAAGGGGTAGTAACGCCCGACCCGGTCAACGCTGGGCATGAGGATGCCGGCCCATGCCTGTTCGCCACAGATACCGGGTGAGAGGGCAAAACGCCACAGCGGACTGGTCAAATAGTGTTCGAGCCAGATATCCCCCAACTGGTCCCTGCTGTTGGTTATCACCTCCTGCAGCCAGGTCTCCCAGGGAGCGATGAAACTGCGCGACAGACGTCGGGTGACGAAGTCGCCCAGGGACGGGATCTTACCGTAGAAGCCGGGGACACGGCTGCCGACGATTGGGCTTAGAGTCTGCTCGGACACTGGAACTCCACGATTTCTGTCAGCTGGAAGGGATTGAGGGCACCGCTGGAACGCAGTTGAAAACGGGCGTGGCGGCCACCCACATTGAACAGCACCTCGATGGTCTCCGGAGAGTTGGTGGTCGAAGTCTGCGCCCGATCAAGCATGCGAAACCAACCCCAGGGTCCATCCTCGGAGACGCCGGACGGAAGGTTGCCGGCGGGAGGCGCCAGCAGCACCTTGGTGTCACTGATACCGGAGTCGTCGGGCCACACCAGGCGGTTCCAACGGGTCGGCCCGTGGTTGTAACTGACCCGTTGATCTGCGATCAGCAGCGTGATCTGGCGGATGGTGGTGTCCATGTTGAGGGGCTTGATCTCGAAATGGATCTTGGGGTTGCGCTCTGTGCCCTCGAAAAAGGCTTCGCGGATAATCGCAGCGCGCTGGAACTGGCGCAGGGTGCCGGTCGGGATCCCCAACGTACGGCTGCCCGCCGCGTTCCAACGCCAGATACGGCTGGAGGTATCGACGAAATCTCTCAAGTAAGTATCGAAGAAGTTCTCCATCATCCCACCAGGGCCGAAAAAGCGCCCGAAATCCTTGATGGTTGCCTCACTCTCGCTGCCGGGATCCAATGGGTAGCGCCGCGCCAGGCTGCGTTGGTAGAAGGGGAGCAGCTGGGTGGTCCAGACCGCGTTCATCTGCTCGCGCACCTTGGTGACGGCCAGGTTGGCGCTCTCATTGGCCAGGTTGGTGAGCATCCCGGTCAAGGGCTCGGGTTGGCGCCTGGCCTCCAGCTTGAGGCGTCCGATTACACTGCCGCCTCCAGTCTCCCTGGCGGCCTCGAGCAGCTGTGTCGAGCGGCGGCTCATGGCGAGACCATTGACATAGGCATAGAGGTCGCTGAGCAAACTCAGGGTCTTCTCCAGGGCCTGTGGCTCGCCTTCCCGTGACCTCAGCAACCGGTTGAGCCCAGCGAAATGATTGTCTACCGGGGTCCCGAGCGTCGCCTCGGGCTGGGACGGACTCTCCTCCTGCCTCACCTGCAGGATGGTGGCGAGCCGGCCGGTGATGCCTCCGGAGCCCTCCCCGACCTTCTCTACAGCCTCTTGAACGGCTCCCGGTAGTTGGGCCAGGCGGGTCTGTTGCTGAATCAGCTTCAGGTAGTCCAACAGTGGCGAACGCTTGGAGGAGAGCAGATTCAGCACCTCCACCGCCTGACGCAGATTGCGCAGGGGTACGATCCTCACATCGGCCAGCAGATCCTCCCATACCTGAATATATTCGTTGTAATAGAGTTCCTGCACCCGTGCACTGAGGAGAGCCAGATCCGTCCTGCCGCTGGCTCGTTCCAGTTCAGGGCCAAGGATCCACTTCTGCTCCAGCAAGCGGTTGGCGATCTCCAGATGCTCCTTGAGAAAAAGTTTGTGATAGCCCTGGTAGGTGAAGAGGGCGGGGATCTCGCTGTTCAGCGACTCGCCGGAACGACGCACGAACAGCAGACCGCCATCGGGCCCCAGCTCCCGTCCGAGTTTCAGGGGCGGCAGCACGGAGACATCCAGGCTGGTGCGTTTAAGACGATTGTAGACCCGCTGCGCCAGGGGAAGCTGCAGCAGCTCGTCGCGCACGCTTCTTACCAGGGCCTGATCGAGAGGCAGGCTTGGCGGCATCGGCATCATCTCAAGCAGGGCATCCAAATGGTCGACCAGCGCCTGGCGTGCCTGGGCCTGCTGCGGACCCGGCAGGGTCAATTGCCACTGCAGCAGCATCCATGCCTTTACCGTATCGGCGTCGAAGTGTTCCCGGTCGTCGAACATCAAATAGACCTTGAGCGCCTCGTAGAGGTAGTCGGGATTGTTGCCCCGCTGTCTCAACTGCTGCTCCAGGCTGAGAATGATGCGCGGCAGCAACAGGTTTTTCAGGGCATTGTGATAGGCGCCGACCGCCTCCCTGCCCAATTTGTCGCCCTGATAGAGTCCCAGCCCCATCAACCAGGGTGTGGCCTTGCCCTGATCGGCGTAGCCACCGGGAATCTGCCGCAGGCTATCGAGGGCGGGGAGCAGGCCGGTCAGACTCAGATCATCGGCGGCCACCGCATCCACCTTCCGCTGTGCGGCCTCGGCCTGAAACGCGACCTGCTGTACATAGCCCTGATTGCGGCTGTAGCTGGTAAGCCAGGCCCCTGCGGCCATCAGGGTACAGCCGATCGCGGTGGCATAGACAAGGCGCTGCAGCCAGGCCCGTTGACGTTCGACACGCAGATTGACTCCCGCCAGGTGGGACTCGGGAAAGATCAGATCCTTGAACAGACGCTTTATGAAGTAACTACGGCCGCTTCCCGAGAAGGCGGGTGCAATCTGCCGGTTGAGACCAAACTCCTGGGCCATGGCGCCTAGCAGACGGTCGATGGGTGTGCCCTCCTGGGTACCGCTGGTGAAGTAGACACCCCGCACCATGGGGGTCTCCTGGTAACGGTTGGCGTTAAAAGCCTCCTGCAGAAAACCATCCGCCGCATCACGCATGGAGCTGAACTGCTGGGGAAAGGCATAGATGAGAATACGGCGCTTGGGATCCCGTTCATGCTCCAGTCGATCCATCAGGCGTGCATCGATACGTCGTTCGAGCTCGCGGAACTCCTCTCGAAAACCGGTGACACCGACATCCAGGTCGGCACGCTCGGCAAAGGAGAAGGTCATGCCCCAGACCTGGCTGCGTTCTTCCCGACTCATGGGTTCGAAGTACTCATTGAAACCGGCCAGCAAATCGCACTTGGTGAACAACACATAGATGGGAAAGCGGATGCCGAAGCTGTCGATCAGCTCCTTGACCCGCAGACGGATCGCCTTGGCGTGTGCAATTCGCTCAAGCTCGCTCTGCTGCAGCAGATCGGCAATGCTGATGGCCACCAGGGCGCCATTGATGGGACGCCGACGACGGTGGCGTTTGAGCAACTCGAGAAAGCCGTTCCAGGCAGCTCGATCGACCGCCTCGTAGCTGTCCTGGGTGGTGTAACGACCGGCGGTATCGAGTAATACCGCGTCGTCAGTGAACCACCAGTCACAGTTGCGGGTGCCACCGACCCCCTGCACGGCATCGCTGCCCAGCTCGTCGGCCAGTGGAAAGTGGAGGCCGGAATTGAGCAGGGCGGTGGTCTTGCCGCTCCCCGGCGGACCGATAAAGATATACCAGGGGAGTTGATAGAGGTATTGCCGGTTGAAGCGACCGCCAAGCTTCGACTCCTTGAGTAAACCGATGGCATCCTGCAGTCGTCGCTGAAGGATCTCCAACTCTTCCGCCGACTCCCGCTGAGCGGGATCCGCCGCTTCAGTTTCCTGTCCCAGCACTCCCTCCAGCACTTGACGGTTGCGTTTGCGCTTTACAAAAGTCTGAATGAGCTGCTTGGCGATCCAGACCAGGATCAAGCCTGTGATGACGAGCACCCGATTGAGAGACGGGACCAGAGGTTCGTAGCCTGCGAAGGCGATCATCGGGCCCAACAGCCAGATGACAAGCGAAATGGCCAGCAACCCGAGCGCTGACACGAACCAGCGGTGTCTAAGGATGATGAGGATTCCCTTCATGTTTTTCTCTGTGCGTTCAGTCCGCTAAGGATTCATCAGGGTGATTTCCACCCGCCGGTTGCGTGCCCGCCCCTCCTGGGAGTTATTGGAAGCAATGGGTTCGGCATCTCCCACCCCCTCGCTCTCCACCCGTGCGGGGTGGGAGAGATCGAGACTCAGCAACGAGGCCACCGAGGCCGCCCGTGCCCGGGAAAGATGCCAGTTGGAGGGGTAGCTCAGGCTGCGGATCGGCCGGTTGTCGGTATGCCCAACCACTCGAATCTCTCCCTTCAGCTGCTCCAATGCACCTGCGATACGCTTAAGCAGGGAAAAGTAGCGATCGTTGACTGTCACACTGCCGGAGGCGAACAGACCGTCACCTGCGATGCTGAGCCGCTCACCTCCCGACACCGGTTCCACCGCGATCCTGCCCTGGGAGATCTCTTCCGCCAGCAGACCCCGCAAGGTGGGCAGGGACACAGATGGTTTGGAAGGTGGCGGCGGCTCACGCTCCACCACCGTCTGTACCTTGCGCGCAATGTTGTGCAGGGCCGCATAGAGGGGATCAGACTTCACGTTAAGCGCAAGGCTGAAGCCGCTGTAAATCAGCAGCAGCAGCACGCTGGAGACCGACGACACCACCCACAGTGGCACATATTGCACCAGGGGGTTCTGGCGCTGGGTGACTCCCTGCCAGTGGGCAGACAGGTCGGGTTCGGACTCTCCGTGCTGGTTACGGATGGTGCGATAGAGGTTGTCGCGCACCCCCTGCAGCTGGGCGAAGCCGTCGGGCAGAGGACGATAGCGCCCCTCGAAACCAAAGGCGAGGCAGATATACATCAGCTCGAGCAACTCCAGGTTTCTGGCCGGATTCTGCAGCAACTTCTGCAATAGCTGGAAAAACTTCTCGCCACCCCAACCCTCGTTATGCAGGGTGATCAGCAGGCTCTGGTCGCGCCAGGCACTCTGATTGCCCCAGGGTGTGGAGAGAACGATCTCGTCGAGGGCACTGCAGAGAGTGTAGCGTGCCCAGAAAATGGTCTCCTTTTCCACCCCCAGCTCCTCCGCCTTGCGCTCGAAGACACGGATCTTTTCAATAATGCTGCTCTTGAGCGCTGCGGGATCGGGATGCGACGGGGTATCGCGCAATCGCCCCAGCAGGGAGAGCAGCGCGGCGGCAGCCGTCTCCAGCTTATTGGTGCCGAGTCGCGGCGGCAGCTGGGGTGTGGAGAGACCCGCTGCCGGGGGGCTGGCGGCCTGTGGCGTCGGGTGTGCTACCGGCGCTGGTCCTTTACCGCCAGGGCGTGGGCGTATAACAGTGCGGTCACCCAAGTCGTTAGACAATGTGCCGAAGGGGTCGTCCTGGTCCATGTCGCTTTTCTTCCGTTGAGCCGGATATCTCATCCGGGAAGATGATGATCGCGCCGGTATCGACATTCAGATACTGATTCTCGATAGCGCCAATAACCCAAGCGATAAGTGATTGGGGAAATATTGAAGCCGGGAAACGGGAACGCTGCGCGGGCGCGTTCAGTGTGATTCGCTAACACGTTGTACTTTCCTGACATTCCAAAACACCTGTAAAAATATTTAGCTGGATTTCACATTTCAACGGCCAAGTGAAATATCCTGGTCAATTCCCTTTGATGGCCCAGAGTTCAAGTTCGAGCCCAGGGAATTCACCGCCGATGTGCAGGGCGCAGCCGCCGGAATTCTCCAATAACTTCCAGTAGTCACCACTCTTGTCCAGTTCGAAATAGCTGAATCCGGCGTTGTAGGGAATCTGCCGGGGGGCAACGGAGAGCGAGCGCAATCCGATACCAGGCAGCTGCAGATTGACCAGGTCGCGGATCTTCTCCACCGGTCCGATTTTGACTTGTCCGGGGAAGCGCCGTTGCAGGGTCTCGGCCGCCATGCTGGCGTTGACCGCAAGCACGAAGTTGGCACTGCCCAACAGGGAACGATCCTCCACGTTGGCCACGCGGATGCCGTATTTGCGCTCCTCCAGGGGAATGATCAGGGCCTTCTGCTCCAGCACCATGCTGAGGGAACGCCGCAGCTCTCGCATCAGGGGGGTGAAGGTCTCCTGCAACGACTGATGGCGGTAGGTCTCGAAGGCGGGTGGTCGCTTCCCGCCACTGGTGAAGGTGGCCAGTTCTCCAGCCAACTGCAAGCCATGTGTATAGAGAGCAATGGGATGGGTCGGACCGATGAGACCCAGGTGGGTAAACAGGGGTTGATAGCGATTCACAGTCTGCAGCATGAGGAAATCCGCCATCTCGGCCACCCCTTTGCCTCCCTCCACCAGGCGCGAAGCGAGGGCATCGGCACGGTGATGGAGCAACCCCTCGAGCTCGTGCAGATAGCCGGAGAGTCGGGCTGAGACTTGGCAGTCGAGGCAGGGAGGAATGAACTCCTCATCCAGCAGCAACATGTCGTCGGAGCGCCGCTCCACGATGCGCGCCACGCCCAGGTGAGCGAACTCATCGAGTTCTTCACGGCCGAGAAGCAGGCGAAAGCTCGGCCTGGCGACCTGTAGGGTGGAGTTATTGACAGAGCCGGATAGTGCATCCCTGGCCTCGATCTCGTCGACCAGATAGCGCTCCATACCCACTTCTTGATCGGCATAGCGCACTTGGCTCATGCCGGGGCGCACGAGTGGCAGCGCCAGATAGACGACGGCCCCTTTCTGCTCGGCGGGGATATCCAGGGGCGGTGGCGGAGCGTCGTCGCCAGGGATGTCGAAAGGGGTACCGTCGGGTAATACACCACGACATGATTCCACCGCGAGCCGTCCGAGAGCGAGCGCCTGACGGTCGAGCTTGAGGTGGGTATAGCCCCAGCCGAAGGGCGTCAGGTCGGCACAGCGCCCCTGGATCAGGTGCTCTAGAAAGCGCTCCTGTTGTTGGAAGTGTTGCGGCCGCAGAAACATACCCTCCGACCAGACGATCCTAGACATCCACGACATGGCGTACCTTCTTTTTGCTATGGGTGATGACGGATGCGACGAATCTCTGCATAGCTAGTCTTCCTTGAGGATCTCTATGCCCTTTGCGCCGAACTTTATGGTCAGCTCAAGATCCCTGTCGACCTCGATACTGTTGCGCCAACGGGCGTTTTCGATGTCCCGGTAGGCGCCGATGATGGCGAGAAAGCGTGTATCGGGTCGCAGGTCCCGTTGCAAGGTTTTGATCTCGCCCGGTTGAAACGCGAACTCGTCCCGCATCTGCAGTTCGTCGCCCAACAGAGCAACATCCTGCTCGAAGAGGTTGAAGAAATCGGCGTTGTTGAAAACGCTGAGGGACTTCAGCTCGTAGAGGCGTACCACCAGGGGCGAGGGACGACCGTTGAGATCCGGGTTGAGGCGCATGTCCGCTTGCATGGTCGCCTCGATGGTCGACACACTCGAGCAGCCCGACAGCAGTCCGAAAACCAGCAGCATCAGAAGAGACAGAAAGGTTCGGGTCATTCTCAGCATTGTTCAATACCTGTCTTGGGTCGTTGTTTCGTTGTTTGTGTGTTTAATGGAATCGAGTCGCCGGATCTGTGCCTCATAGGCCTGGGAAAAGGCGCGACCGAACAGCTGCTGGAAATCGTCTTCCACCTCATTGGCGATTTCGCTGTAGAGCTCGGTGAAGCGTTCCCAGCTCTTGGCCTGGCGATAGAGCGGAACCTTCTCCAGTAGAGCCGACGGTCCCAGACGCTTCTCCAGATTCTCGGGTTTGAAGCGCTGGAGTACCGCCTTAAGTGCCGATTGCATACCGACCATCACTGCCAGCATGTGGGCCTCGGAATCATCGTGGGCCTCGCGGAAGGCCGCCAGGGGGGGGAGATAACCGCTGTTCTGACGCGGGTCGATGATGTGTCGCAACGCCTCCTCGGTGTTGACTGAGAACTTCAGGGGATTGTTCTCCACCGGTCTGATCATGGTCTGGGACATGCGGAACTCGCTCTTCATCTGCGCTCGCGCCCGCAGTATCGACATGGCCCCCTCGACGCTGCTGCGCACGATCTTGCCCAGGTTCTCCAATAATGCAGGCAGGGGAACCTCGTCCAGCAAGGTGCGGGAGAGACCCAGGCCCTCGGCCAGCGCATCGCGCAGAGCCTCCTGATCGGTGGTTGCACGGGGTATCGTGCCGGCAGCGGGAGAGAGTGTGCTCGACTGCTCTAAGTGAGGCTCCGTGACCATCCCGCCCGGTTCATGGGGATGCGCCTCCCGGTGCTTGGGTGAAAGTTGCGCCACGGGTTCGGAAACCAGGTGCGGTGCCGAGTGCGTCTCCGCTTCGGGACTACTCTCCTGTTCCGCCTGCCAATCCTCAGGTATCAGACTGGGTTGGTCGAAATAGGCATTGAGGTCGGAGATATGGTCGGACTCGCTGGTGACACTTGCCGGTGCTATCGGGTCGGAGGGTGACTCGGCCTCCAGGTTTGGCGCCGCAGGCTCGTCCAGGGTAAACATCGACTCTGACTCCGCCGTATCCAGAGCGGGTTCGAGCGGCGACAGATTCTGCGCCAGCCGCATACCGGCGTTCTCGTCCAACAGGCGCGCAAAGGGATCATCCAGACTATCGAAGCTGCTATCGGCACTACTGAGTGCCTGTTCATGCAACGAGACACCGATTTCATACTCGCCGATGGTCAGTGTGTCACCCTGTTGCAGGGGAGCCCGAATGTCACTGCCCAGAGGGGTTTCGGCCTGGTTGAGAAAGACCCCGTTGGAACTCACATCGGTAACGAAGAATTGACCCTGGTCGAAGCTGATCAGGGCGTGGCGACTGGAGACAAAGCGTTCCTGATCCGGCAGCACCCAGTCATTATCCTCCCGACGGCCGATTGTGCCGCCCTGTTCGTCAAAGCTCGCTGTCAGTGGTTGCTGTGGGACGCTTCCGCCGATCCGGTTGACCGCGAGGTTGAGGGTCTTGCGTAGTGAGTGAGTATTCATGCCTGCTGCAGGTCCTGCCCTGATTCGTCAAGGCTGGCGTCGGGTGGTGTCGGCGCCGCGCCATAGTTGTAACTGAACTCGCCCTGCTCGACCCCGATATGGATGCGTTCGAGCGTCTGTTCCGACATCTTTTGATTGAGCAGTTGACGGCTGATCTCCGGCAGCAGGGTGTTGGTCAGGATGGCGTCCACCATGCGGGCGCCGCTCTCCACTTCGGTGCAGCGGCCGATGATCAGCTCCACCGCCGTGTCGTCGTAGCTCAGGGTGATGGCGTGGTTGCGCAGCATGCGTTGACGTATACGCTCCAGCTGCAGGCGTACCACCCGGGCCAGGATCTCGTCGCCCAGAGGATAGTAGGGGACCACCACCAGACGCCCCAGCAGGGCGGCCGGAAAGACCTTCAGCAGGGGTTCGCGCAGGGCGCGGGCCACGGCGTCCGCCTGCGGCATCAGTTCGGGATCGCGACAGAGCCCATCGATCAATTCGCTGCCCAGGTTGGAAGTCAGCAGGATAAGACTGTTCCTGAAGTCGATGCGGCGCCCCTCCCCATCCTCCATCCAGCCTTTGTCGAAGACCTGGAAGAAGATCTCGTGGACGTCGGGATGGGCTTTCTCCACCTCGTCCAGCAGGATCACGCTATAAGGCTTGCGCCGCACCGCTTCGGTCAGTACGCCCCCCTCGCCGTAACCGACATAGCCCGGCGGCGATCCCTTCAGGGTGGAGACGGTATGAGCCTCCTGAAACTCGCTCATGTTGAGGGTGATGATGTTCTGCTCACCGCCGTAGAGGGCCTCAGCCAGTGCCAGGCCGGTCTCGGTCTTGCCGACTCCGGAAGGACCGCAGAGCAGGAACACACCCACCGGCTTGTCGGGGTTGTCCAGGTCGGCGCGAGCGGTCTGCACACGGTTGGCAATCATCTGCAGGGCGTGGTCCTGGCCGATGACCCGCCGCGAGAGGGTATCGCCGAGACTGAGTACGGCCTCGATCTCGTTCCTCACCATGCGCCCCACCGGGATGCCGGTCCAGTCCCCCACCACAGAGGCGACCGCCTGGGCGTCGACCCCAGGTAGAATCAGGGGGTGTTCCCCCTGCAGTTCAGCGAGGCGGGATTGGCAAGCGCGCAGGCGCGAGAGCAGCTCAAGCGTCGACACAGTGTCATCGGCTACCGTCGTATCTGCCAGTGTGGGATTGGCATCTGCGTTAAGCTGACTTGCTGTCTCCGCATCGGCTTTCCCTTCCCGCAGCCGCCGCTGTATCTCGAGTATCTCCTCCACCAGTAGCTTTTCCGCCTGCCAGCGGCTCTCCAGCTGAGCCAGTCGCTGTCGCTCGCCTTCCAGTGTTTTGCGGGTCGTCGCCTCGCGCTGGCCACTATCGATGCCTACGACCTGTTCGCGATCGACGATCTTCAGCTCCGTCTCCAGGGCCTCGATACGGCGGCGGCAATCCTCCACCTCGGCGGGCATCGCATACTGGCTGATGGCGACCCGGGCACAGGCGGTATCGAGCAGACTCACCGACTTATCGGGCAGCTGGCGGGCAGGGATATAGCGGTGAGAGAGTCGCACCGATGCTGTCAATGCCTCGTCGAGGATCGGCACCTGATGGTGGTCTTCAAGCGTGGCGGCTACACCGCGCATCATGCCGATCGCCCGGATCTCATCGGGTTCGTCCACCTGAACCACTTGGAAGCGACGTGTCAGGGCAGGGTCCTTCTCGATATGCTTCTTGTATTCAGCCCAGGTGGTGGCCGCCACCGTGCGCAGGGTGCCCCTTGCGAGGGCCGGTTTGAGCAGATTGGCGGCGTCGCCGGTGCCGGCACTGCCACCGGCGCCAATGAGGGTATGGGCCTCATCGATGAAGAGAATGATCGGCTTCTCCGAGGCCTGCACCTCCTCGATCAATTGCTTGAGGCGGTTCTCGAACTCCCCTTTCATGCTGGCGCCTGCCTGCAGCAGACCCAGGTCGAGGACCCGCAGGCTGACCCCCTGCAGGGGCGGCGGCACGTCGCCGCGGGCGATGCGCTGGGCGAATCCCTCCACCACTGCTGTCTTACCCACGCCGGCCTCGCCGGTGAGGATGGGGTTGTTCTGGCGCCGGCGCATGAGAATATCGATGATCTGCCGGATCTCCACATCGCGTCCGACGATGGGGTCGAGCTCACCACCACTGGCCCGCTCAGTAAGGTCGATAGTGAACTGATCCAGGGCCTGTCCGCGGCCCATCTGGGCCGGTGCCATGGCCTGGCTCGCTTCACCAGGGGTGGCGCCTGCACCCAGGCGGAAGCCATCACTGGCACGAAGACTCTCCTCCGGCGAACCCTCGACCACCTCGGCAAAACGTTCGGTGAGTTTCTCCAGGCTGATCTTGCCGAACTCATCCGAGATTCGCAGCAGAGCGTTGCGCAGACCGGATGTCTTCAGGATACCGACCATCAGATACCCCGTACGCACCTGGTCGTCACCGAACATCAGGGTACCGTAGAGCCAGCCCCGCTCGGTGGCCTCCTCGACATGGGATGACAAATCGGTAATGCTGGAGGAGCCCCTGGGCAGTGCATCCAGTGCCCCGGTGATCTCCTGCGCCAAGCGTGATGCATCCAGATTGAACTGACGCACGATACGGTGCAGGTCGGAGTCCTGCAGTTGCAGGATCTGCTGCAGCCAGTGGACCAGTTCCACATAGGGATTGCCGCGCAATTTACAGAACACGGTGGCGCTCTCCATGGCTTTGTAACCGAGGCTATTGAGCTTGCCGAAGAGGGCACTGCGACTGATCTCACTCATGCCTGGAGACTCCTGAGTTCACACGGATGTAGATGGAGGTCATCCCCGTCCCGACCAAGAGGACCCTGGCTCAGCCAGCTGGTCCAGCCGAGCTGGGTCGCACCATCGAGCCGGGGTTTGGGTATCACCGCCTGCTGCAGAATCAGTTGCAGCTCCCACTCCAGCTCGTCGCCCAGATAGTTACGCACCGCCGCCACCAGACGCCCCAGGCTCTCGCCTCCCGGCAACATGCGCTGATAGTCATCCAGGTCGAGAGGACCGAACACGATGCGAAAGCGTTGTTGCGGCTGCCACACCTTCGCACCCAGCAGGGCGGTTTCACCGAGACTGCTGACTGCCGTCGATCGGCCCAGCAGGCAACGGCTGTCCGCCGGCAGTTCAAGCCAGGCGCCGACAAACTGCTCGATGCGCACCGGCAGGCGAAAAAAGTCGTGCAGTAATGCCTCCAGTCCCTCCGCATGTCGGGTCTGGCAGGCGAGGCGGCCGGCGAAGTAAAGTTTGGCCGAATCGGGCATGGCATCACGCCCACGCAGGTGGGATGAGCCAATGCCAAAGAGGGAGCCCAAATAGTCGCCAAAACGATCCTGCTCGGGCCGATCGTAGCTGACCGTCGGCTGGCTCTCGGCCCAGGCGCGGTAGAAGAGACTCAGCAATCGATGGTGGAAGAGGTCTAAAAAGGCCGCCAGGGTGGTGTCTTTCTCATTATGCAGCCGTTCGTGGACCAGTTCGGAGAGATGCAGTGGCAGTGGGCCATTGGGACCCAGCAGGCCGTAGAAGCGGACACCAAGCCGGGCGGTCGAGCCCGCTTTGACCTGACCGAAAGAGGACAGAGTGGAAGGGGGAAAGGCCAGTGTCGGATCCTGTCCAAGGCGGATTCTGTCACCTTTGGGGTGGCGCGAGCGCCCGAGACGGGCCTCGCTGGGGAAGGCGCACTCGACCCGCCGCAATGCCTGGTAGAAGCTATAGCGATAGGGGGCCTGATGCAATTCGTCGAATAGCTTCATAGGGTGTGCCTCAACCCCAGGCGGACCGGCCAGCGCATCACCTCCCCCCGCTGCAGAGTGGCAATTACTGTCTCTGTGAAGGCGTTGATGGCGGTGTACTTACGAAAAAATTGCTCCATCACCGCACCGAAGAGGAAGCTACCCACCCCCTGAAAGGCGTCATCGTCAAGGGTCAACGTGATCTCTAAGCCCCGGCCGAAAGAGATCGGTCCCGGGCTCGGCATACGCCGCTGCACCGGCTTGGAGCTGATCGAAACGACCCCGTCGACCTGTTTGCGCAGGGCCGGTTCGCTGGTGTCCGCATAGAGTTGCAGCAGCTCCTTCAGGGCAGCGGTACTCTTGGCCTGATCATCTCCCGCCAGTGAGAGGTAGTTGAGTGAAAGGTGGTTGACCAGTCGCCAGCTGACAGCGCCATCGGCGGCCGGCGGCCGTGGCCGGGTCGGTGCGCCGATACAGCGGATCTGCTTGACCGGGGTGCTGCTATCGAGGCTGAATGCCGAGCTCTCTTTGCCCAGGGGTAGAAGCAGCGGCAGGTCCCGATTGCTGCAAAGGGTGTTGACCGAAAGCTGTCGCAGCTCGCTACGGTATGGGGCCGCCTCCCCATCGACGATGGAGACAAAGACTTCACTGCCGATGTAGCTGGAGCGCTGACCCTCCCGCTGCTGTTTCGATGAAACCACCCGCGGTTGGCGCTGCAGGCTGTAGTAGGCCTGGGGTTGTTCCTCGGCAGTCAAGTCGCTGGCGGCATAAAACGACTCAAATCGCTGACTCTGCTCACTATTGCTGCCGAAGCCTTTGACCTCGGTCACCGCATAGACCTCGTAGTCCAGAGGGCGGCTACGATCCGGCAACAGATGATACTCACCCTCACCCTCGCTCAGGTGGATGCGGTCGGCCCGTTTGGTAAAGAGATTGATGGCAGGCGCGCAGTTGAGCAGAAAGTTCTCCACGCCGAGTCTGCCTTCCAGCTCGGGATAGCTTTGATCGAGCAGAAGAAAGAGCTCCAGCTCCGGACCCTTGCAGTGACCGACTATCTGCCGTAGATCGGCCAGCTCGATGAACATAAAACGCTCAGGCATGGCGAAGTATTCGGCCAGAAAGCGGTAGCCCTGGAACGATCGGGAGCCATGGGGGAGCAACGACTCCGCGGGCTCGAAGCCCATGATGCGGACCGGGTCGGCGGTCGTGGTGGTTCGATACTCTTCACTCTCCGGTGACCGGCCGATGATACGCAGGGTGTGACCCGCGATGGCCTCGAAGGCAAGCATTCCGCTCTCACCGCCGCTCAGGTGGAGAACGAGGCGCTCGATGGGCAGGCTCTCCATGGGCAATTCACCGCCAGTGATGATACGCAGACGGACTGCCGCCCTGGCCTGCTCCTGGCGACCGATGCCGACCATGGCGATGGCCGCTGGCGAGGGAAGATAGTCGGCACTCTGCAGCGTCAGGGGCCAGAGGGTGACATCCTGGGCCGTGCGGTAGATGCAGGCGGTCGGGCTTTCGCGGCCGCTGCGACTGCGCAGCACCGAGTGACGCGGTAGCTGGAAGCCTTCGACCAGGCTGGGCTCTAGCAGGTCGGGCTGGAACTGCACCAGTGCCATGGAGGGCGTGGGACAGAGGTAGTGAGGGTAGACCCGCTCCAGCAGGTGCTGGGTGAAACGGGGAAACTCCTCGTCGAGCTTGAGCTGGATGCGGGCGGCGAGAAAGCTGAAGCCTTCCAGTAACCGCTCCACATAAGGGTCGGCGCACTCGAACTCGTCGAGGGAGAGACGCGACGCGATCTTGGGATAGGCCTTGGCAAACTCGCCGCCCATCTCGCGCATGTAGTGCAGCTCCTGGTTGTAATATCTAAGCAGACGCGGATCCATCGGCTACTCCCTGCCCTGGGTCATGGCGTCTGTCAGAATGACATCACCTTCGTCAAGGTCGATCTCGGTTCTGAGCAGCAAGTGGGAGGGGGTGGGAACCGCCCATAGCTGGCCCCCGATCTCGAATATCAACCGGTTGTGGCGCTCCGGGGCAGGATCCCTGAGAGCCCGGATGTTCAAACTCTGGGGCAGGATACGCGGTTCAAAATCGAGGATGGCCTGACGCAGTGTCTGTTCCATCTGGCCGATATCCATGCCGGAGATCAGTTGTCCAGAGAGTTCGCTGACACCATAGTTGAGCACCGAGTGGGCTACCGCCGGATAGTCATCGAGGTCCTCAATGGCCGCTAAGTGGACGCTATTCAGCAGCCACACCAGATCCCGCAGCACCGACTGGCGCAGGCGGCGCATGGAGATAACCCGCTTGTCGTGGGACTCCTGCAGCTTGTCCGGCTCATCATCGATAAGGCGGTCGAGCAGGCAGGGTTGCAGCTGCTCCTGCAGACTCGATGACTTGTTGTGAACGGGAACACCCATATTGCTCCCCTCAGCCGGCGTCGAAGTGGATACTGTGGGTATGCATCAAGGGATGATCGTCCCTGTCGGTAACGAACATACGCTGCCCTAAACCGGTGAAGAAGTCCGTTATGGGTTGTTGCCAGAGGGTTTTTCTACTGAGCATCAAGGCCGCATCCCCGCTCGCTTCCGTTCCGCTGTAGCGGGAGGGGATGAGAGCCACCGTTGCGCCGCCGTTTTCGAACTGCAGTTGGGCCGGCATCCAGACCATGTCCCGCAAATCGGCGGGCGGCTCGATCTCGACCCGTCTCAGACGCAGCATCGGAATCCAGTAGTAGCGTCCGTTGATGATCGCCTCCAACACCGGCCCGAGACGTTGGTCCGCATCAGCGATCCAGGCGAAGGTTTGTCCGTCCAGCTGGCCAGGGTTGGCGGGCGCCTGCTCCAGGGCCTCCTGCTGCAGTTGCCTGGCCCGCTCCGGCCCACCCTCGGCGATCAGATGCAATGCCTCGACAAGGAGGGCGATCCAGGCGGGCGGATCGCCGAACACCAGTGGCGACTGGCGACCGGCAAAGACCTGCCGGCGAAACAGCTCGCAGGCGATGGCGTCACCATAAGTCTGTGCCATGGGCAGATTGATCGGGTCGAGCTCAGCCGTCAGCTGGAGCTGCTGCAACGCACGTTGCCAATCGCCGGTGACGCAGAGAAGTTGGAACAGAAAGACCCGCAACGCCGGATCGGAAGGACTCTCGCGCACATTCTTCTGCAACGCCTGAAGCGTACCCTCGAGATCGCCTTGCTGCAGGAGTTGCTCAGCTTGCATCACCTCTCCCTCCGTTCGGGTTCACCGAGAGCGTTGAAGATTCGCGCCCGCGTGGATTGCAGTTGGAAGGTGAGCGAGTCGATGAGATTCTCCTCGATCATACGATCCAGATAGCGCATCGCATCGGTATACTCCAGATAGCGATAATCCAACTCCTGGGACGGATCCGTAGGGAAGGCGTGTTGCACACGCTCGAGGTCGGCATCACGATAGACGACCACTTTTATGTCATAGCGCCTCGGTCGTGAGTCACCATGATCCAGCCACTGCCACCAATCCATGCCAATAACCTCGTGGGCCGCGGACGGTGGTCCAAAGTCGTGGTATGGCAATACGAGTGTCTTTCCAACAGCCTGCACGGCACAGGCGCTGAAGAGAAGCAGCATCATTGACAGGAGAAGCCGCCGCATTTCATCCCCCTCCGCACTTCAAGCGCGCTGAAATTGACAGATGATGCACCTGATCCGGGGGTACCACGATGGCACCACTGAACCAGGAATAGCTTCGCAGTGGCGATGCTTCATAGAGTGTGTCGCCTATACCGTCCCAATGGACCTCATACACCTTCCCCTGCGAAAAGAGCCAGGTGTGGCGACCACCACGGGAAACACCGAATCCGAATTTGACCAGAGAGAGGCTCGAGAGATCGATGCTGTTGAGAGAGGTCTGCCCAGCTCTGGTATTGAGCTTTCTGAACGCGGGATGTGTTTTCAGCGTCACCGAGTAGTTGATCACCTGATAGTCGAGAGGTATCTGATAATAGAGGCAGGTCTTGACGGCCATGTGGTGGGAGAAGCTGTGTTCGCTGTCCGCATCCCGGGGATGATTGATATCCGGATTGATATAGACGCCTTTCCAATTGTGCTGTTTTACCAGGTAGGCCGAGAGATCCGTACCATGCTTACCCAGCTTCCAAACCTGTTTGGCAGACCTCATGTCGCCGGTTTTCTCGAATGCATATCCAATCACATTGAGGGCATAAGTAATGCAATCCGTGGCCGAGTAGGATTTATATTTTTTCGGATTCGATTCGAACAATAGACTGCCCACCTCGTGATCGTGCTTCTTGTACAAATCAACAAGCTTCTGATGGGCAAAGTCTGAAAACGTCTTCATTACATAGGATCTGCCAGCACTTTCCGGTTATACCGCACAGCGAATTTCATTTCGATTCAGTCAGGCTGTGTGCATGTAAGAATCAGACGCACGGACCTAGTTGTGATGCTCTCCCGCTCCGTTGGCAGCGGCAGTCCCATCCGTCCTGTTTTGTGGAATATCACTTCTCCTCCCATCACAAACGACTTAAGTCCTTCTGGCTTCACATGCACTGGCCAGGCGTCCGACTTCGATTGCATCCACATTTGGAAACCGAAGCACTGATTCAGCTGTTGATCGTGACAAAAGACATGCGATGATTGCCGTACCCTGCGCACACTGCCTGTCGATTCAGTTCGCCAGATCACTTTTTATGATGAATATTTGATGAATATTGATACGTTGATCCGTCGCAGCAGGAGTGGCAACGAGCAGCCCCAAAATGAAAACTCATTGCTCACTTCCCCCTCCGCATTCGCGTCTCAATTCCTACCGGCGCGAACTCCACCATCCCCCTTCCTCGGCTAGTGGGAAAACTCTATTTGCTCTCCCTCCACAAAGAACGATCAAGCCAGCCATGCTTGCCAAGACACTCAACACTTTATGCTTCGTAGGTTCTGGGACTCCAGCTTCTCTCCGCCTCGTTTCTGTATTGGTAGGTGATCTTGGAAAAGGCGAAACTGACCGTTTCTATCGGCTTGTCCTGACCTCTTGCCTCACCATCCATGTTCAGATCGGTAATGAAACAGTTGTCCATGGTGTACTTAAGCAGCACTTCGCTCTGACCTGACTCGCATATGTGAACTTCTACATCTTTGATCTTTTCCCCCTTTGCGCATTTGACAAACAGATTGGGGGTTGCCGTATCGATCGGCTTGAAAGCGGTGAAGGTGCTGAACTCCGGCCTCCCGGCATTGCCTTCTCCTTTCCAGATATCTTCAGTCACTTCCTGCATCAGTCCATTTTTCACACCGAGAAGCTTGATCCATTTTTCATGACTCTTTTCCGTCGCCTCACCGGGTATATCAGCCACCTTCATATAGATATCGACTGCCATTGTTCAATCCTCTTTTGAATGGATAAGTTCCGTTTAAACGGTTTTTTCGGATGGTAGTTTCGATACCAGCCGCAGGGATACCGTTAATCCTTCCAATTGGTAGTGGGGGCGCAGGAAGAACTTCGCCGAGTAATAACCGGGATTACCCTCGACTTCCGAGACGACCACTTCCGCCGCGGCCAAAGGCCTGCGCGCCTTGTCGCTTTCGGATGCGATGGCCGGATTGGTCTCCACATAGTTCTCAATCCATCTGTTGAGCCAGCTCTCCATCTCGGCCCGCTCCTTGAACGAGCCGATCTTGTCGCGCACGATGCACTTCAGGTAGTGGGCAAAGCGACAACTGGAGAATAGGTAGGGCAGACGCGCCGCCAGATTGGCGTTGGCGGTGGCGTCGGGGTCATCATATTCCGCCGGCTTCTGCAGGGACTGGGCACCAATGAAGGCGGCAAAGTCGGAGTTCTTACGATGCAACAGGGGCATGAATCCGTTCTTGGCAAGTTCCGCCTCTCGCCGGTCTGAGATAGCAATCTCGGTGGGACACTTCATGTCCACGCCGCCGTCATCGGTAGGGAAGGTGTGGGTGGGCAACCCTTCCACCGCCCCGCCCGACTCGACACCCCGGATGCGGGAGGTCCAACCATACAGCTTAAAGGCTCTGTTGATGTTCACTCCCATGGCGTAGGCGGAGTTGGACCAGGTGTACTTATTGTGCTGTGCGCCCTCGGTGTCCTCTTCGAAGTCGAAATCGTCCACCGGGTCGGTGCGTGCACCGTAGGGTTGGCGCGACAGAAAACGAGGCATGGTCAGACCGATATATCGCGAGTCCTCTGACTCGCGCAGGGAACGCCATGCCGCGTACTCCGGCGTCTGAAATATTTTTGTCAGATCACGTGGATTTGCCAACTCCTGCCAGCTCTCCATCTGCATCACGGTAGGAGCCGCTCCGGTGATGAAAGGGGCGTGAGCCGCAGCTGCGACCTGAGCCATACCCGAGAGCAGATCCACATCCGGTGGGGTCTGATCAAAGTGGTAGTCGCCGATCAAACAGCCGAAAGGCTCACCGCCAAACTGCCCATACTCCTCTTCGTAGATCCTCTTGAAGATCGGACTCTGATCCCAGGCGGCGCCCTTAAACTTCTTCAAAGTCTTTCCCAACTCCCGCTTGGAGATGTTCATTACCCGTATCTTCAGCATCTCATCGGTCTCGGTGTTGTTGACCAGGTAGTGAAGACCGCGCCAACTCCCTTCCAGTTGTTGAAAATCCTCATGATGCAGGATCAGATTGATCTGTTCGCTCAGCTTGCGGTCGATCTCGGCGACAATGCCTTCGATGGTCTCCACCGCGTCGTCGGAAACAATACTGGTCTCCTTTAAGACCTGCTCCGCCAGGGTCTGCACGGCGCTTGCAACCGCTTCCCTGGTGCGTTCCGTCTTGGGCTTGAACTCCTGCTGCAACAGGGCGGTGAAATCGTCCGGCACCATGCCGGCGGTTGCTTTCTCGCTCTGAACCTGTTGGGTTTCTGTATTGACCATGGGTTACTCCTCCGTTGAGGGAACTTCTACAGACACGGTATCGTCTGGCTTGGGAGCGGCGGCGAGCGAGCGCAATAGAGCCGGGTCGTTCAACACATTTGTAATCAGCGCTTCCGCACCCGATTTCCCATCCATGTAGGTGAGCAGGTTGGACAGTTGGGTGCGGGCTTCCAGCAGTTGCGCCAGGGATCCGACCTTGCGCGCGATCGCGGCCGGAGAGAAGTCGTCCATGCTTTCGAAAGTGATGTCCACATTGATATTGCCTTCCCCGGTCAGGGTATTCGGCACCCGGAAAGCGGCACGGGGTTTCATCGCCTTGAGACGCTCATTGAAGTTGTCCACATCGACCTCGAGCATCTTGCGTTCGACTACTGGCGGCAATGCGTCTTCGGGGCGTCCGGTGAGATCGGCCATCACACCCATGACGAAGGGGAGTTGAATCGTCTTTTCCGCCCCATAGACCTCAACGTCGTATTCGATCTGGACTCTTGGCGCCCGATTGCGGGCGATGAATTTCTGGCTGCTCTGTTTCGCCACGATCCACCTCTCTCTGTTATTGATTTAGCTGGCGATAGATTCAATCGCTGAAAGCTCAACCGTCTTCCTGTCGCCATAGGAAATCGAAATGGGATTTGCCATCCGGGGCAAGATCCTGAACGATCTCGTCAAAACCCATGGTGACCAGACGCTTGGCACGCTGGAGCAACAAGGGCACCGGACTGGAGGGTTCGTGTCGCGCATAGTAGTGACAGATTCGATCCAGGCTGCGTATCACATCTTCACGGCCGTTGATGACAGCCGACCCCGCACTGTTGTCGGAAACGAGCCCGCCCTCTTTGTCATCCGCTTCCATAGTCATACCACCCCGTTCCAGGGCACTTTCGGACAGGCTCCGATTCACCAGTTCCCGTTCCACCCGTTTCAACAGTTCAAGTAGAGGTTGTAGATCGAACAATCCCTCAGGTCCGAGGCGTGCATTTACTGATCCGATGATCCCGTCTAGGTTCTCAATGCAGCGTCTCAACTGATTGTGCATGTTCAGAATCTGTGTCGAATCAGCATCACGAAAAGCAGCCTCGATCTGCTCCAGCGAAACTTCTCTCTCTTCACTCCCTGAAGCAGACACACCACTGGAGGCAATCTGAATATCGCGATAACTGACTCGACCCAACCTGCGGGATCTGATTAACGGCAGCCTGGCGATCGGCAACAGGAAAGTTGCCGTGTCACAGAGATTCAATAGGGTATTGATACGGATGGTCGGATCGTTGCCATCGTCGGGATCGAGCTGGGGATGGAGGCTGTCCCAGTAATTGTCGAGATAACCTTTGAGCAGAGAAAGGCCGTCTGCCAGACCGGCGTAACCATCATTGTGAATCAGCGCTCTGGTGAGTTGAACCGCAGCACGCAGATCCTTGCTGCGCTCGACGACGGCGAGCGCACATGACTTGAGCACACTCCAATCAGGCTCCTCAGCGGCAATGAGAGTATCGCCGAACTGCTGCTCTTCTTTACCCTTGGCGGCAAGCTCCATTTCACCGAACAGCGGATCGTATTCCAGATCATCGCCAGACGGTGACGCTTCCGAGCATTCCTTCAATAATTGTTTGAGGTCGATACAATCCATTAGAGGGGAACGACTCCGTATTCCACCCGATCCAGACGTGTATTTTGAGAGCATGCCAGACAGAACGTCAACTATCGTTTATATTGCGTTTCATTTCTGAGTTCACATAAACGACATGAATTCATACTACATACAAATCGATTCAGTAAGGTTTTATCACGATATTAGTTTAAAAGATAAAAATCGAAATACCTTTTCGACAAAATCTAATCAATTCAAAAAATTTCTGGATTTATTAATTAATTCTAAAATCGAAAAATTTGCGCTGGCAAATAATTATTCCATGGTAAAGATGGACAGTGAATTTGTGATATAGATCGAATTTCGACCGAAAATTTAACCATTTTTTTTATGCAGAAGTATTCTACTGAAGCCGTAACAACAGCGACCCAAAATCGCGACTTAACTGAATGGATGGCTTTTCTCGCAACCAGGATGTGAACGTTGGAGAAATTCAAAACAGCACGAGCAGCAATCGGCGCTACACATTGTAGCCTGCCGCTGGCGTACTCCGCGTCAGTCCAGCGGAAGATTTTCATCCCAATCTTGTGAAGCCGATGTTACGATCCATGCGACAGGAGACAG
>JBNKOL010000040.1:0-13261 GCA_050294655.1 Sedimenticolaceae bacterium | reverse complement strand
TTGTCCTGCTTGAAAAGGGCATGCCATTCCCTGCGCAGGACGCCTTGCATAGGACTGCTTCTCGGCACGCTGATTTCCTGCTGCAGTATAGGACACTACACTAGGTCATGATTTACCCAGATATTGCAGTCTCAGTAAGAGACAGCGCTGATGTCTGTGTTGGGGGGAAGGGCGTTTAATTCTGAAGCAACCTTTGAAGGAGTCTGGAGCGAACGGCCTGTCGATCAAAATGCGCCGATTCGAGCTCTGGATCGCATGTAACAGCCCGGCTATTGTGAAGATCCGCAACAGGGATCCGCTTGCTCCAAGCTTCTCCCGGAGGGCAAGTGGGTCTATGCGACAATAGGGTTGTTAAATATATTAATTGATTCTGATATACTCCGCCGCTTTTTGCTTCTGGCAAACAAGGTGGCCCATGTTTCAACTGACCTGCCCGGGAAAACAGTGCATCAAGAACGATCTTCTGTCGGGGCTCACGGTTGCCCTGGCGCTGGTGCCGGAGGCGGTCGCCTTTGCCTTTGTCGCCGGTGTGGCGCCTCTGGTGGGTCTCTACGCGGCGTTCATGATGGGGATCATTACCGCCGTTGTCGGCGGTCGTCCGGGGATGATCTCCGGCGCCACTGGCGCCATGGCCGTGGTGATGGTCGCACTGGTGGCCGAGCATGGGGTGGAGTATCTGTTCGCGGCGGTGCTGCTGGCCGGTCTGTTGCAGATCTCGGCGGGCCTGCTGCGACTGGGTAAATTCATTCGCCTGGTGCCCTACCCGGTGATGCTCGGCTTTGTCAATGGACTGGCCATCGTGATCTTCCTGGCGCAGCTCAAGCAGTTCCAGGTGCCTGGTGAGGCGGGAGAGATGGTGTGGATGCAGGGCAATGCCCTGTGGCTCATGCTCGGGTTGGTCGTCGCCACCATGACCATCATCCACTTTCTACCCAAGCTGACCAGCACCGTGCCCGCCTCCCTGGTGGCGATCGTCGGCATCACCCTTGTCGTGTTGCTGTTCGATATCGACACCCGACTGGTACGGGACGTACTGCGTGACCTGTCAGGAGATCCCACGGCGACCATCGCCGGTGGTCTGCCGAGTTTTCACCTGCCCATGATTCCCCTGACCCTGGAGAGCCTGAAGCTGATACTGCCCTATGCGATCATTCTGGCGGGGGTCGGGCTTATCGAGTCGCTGCTGACCCTGAGCCTGATCGATGAGCTGACCGAGACCCGTGGCCGAGGTAACAGGGAGTGCATCGGTCAGGGCCTGGGTAACACGGTCAACGGTCTGTTCGGCGGTATGGGCGGTTGTGCGATGATCGGTCAGAGTCTGATCAACATCAATTCCGGCGGTCGTGGACGACTCTCGGGAATCTCGGCGGCCCTGTTTCTGCTCGCCTTTATCCTGTTCGGCTCCAGCCTGATCGAGATCATCCCGATCGCCACCCTGGTGGGGGTGATGTTTATCGTCGTGCTCGGGACCTTTGAGTGGGCCAGCTTTCGTTTGCTTGGGCGCATTCCCCTGGCGGATGCCTTCGTTGGTATCCTGGTGGCGGTGGTGACGGTGATGACCGACCTGGCTATCGCGGTGATCGTCGGTGTGATTGTCTCGGCGCTGGTATTCGCCTGGGAGCATGCCAAGCAGATGCGTGCCGAGACCCGCCTGGACGAGTACGGCATTAAGTACTATCACCTCAAGGGACCGCTCTTCTTCGGTTCGATCCAGGCATTCAGCGATATCTTCGATCCGCGCAACGATCCCCATGAAGTGATCGTCGATTTCGCCGAGGCCCGAGTCTATGACCACTCGGGACTCGAGGCGATCGACACACTGGCGGAGCGCTACATGCGTGCGCAGAAGGCGCTGCACATCCGGCATCTCAGTCAGGAGTGCCAGAACCTGCTGGTGAAGGCGGGAGATCTGGTGGAGGTCAATATGATGGAGGATCCGACCTATCATGTGGCGGATGACCGGGTGGCCTGATTGTCGGTTTGCAGTTTATTGAGGCAGGTCATATTGAAACCAAGGCCGTTCGCTTATGGTTCGACACTGGGTATCAACACGTCAGTATTTGTCTGTTAACCGGATATCCTTGATGAATACTTAGCACAACATCATCTTACTCTTGAAGGAAAAAATATAGGCTTTTGCAACCAAAGCAACTGAATCTCGACACCACTGCGTGTTAGACAGCGCGACATCTCCCAAGTCATTGTCGACTGATAGTGAGAGGGACTGGGCGCTGACTGATTGAGCCAAGATCTACGTCACATGGATAAGCGACCGTACATACGGCAAGAGAAGCCTGATCTGTACGTCATACGATGATTTCGATCAAGACGGTTGATTGATCCCTATCTGTGAAAGAAGAGGATAGGTCAAAACTCTCAATGCAATTGAGAGGCATGCGTAATTTAGGGGCAATACCTACCTGGTCCTCAGCATATCTTGTCACAAAGCCAAGATCGAGGCTCGGCATCCATGGAAAGAAACAAAGCAGGAAACCGTCTCACCTGTCTGCAGCACCTGAAGGCCCGGTTCGAAAACCGACCGGACACCGAGCACGAGCAAGTGTTGGTAAGGATCGCCATCACCCTGGTAGCGGGGGTCTATCTGAGTTGGTTCGCACTGTTTGGTGAGTCTCCCAAATCGGTTTCTCACGGGCTGAACACTATCGGCCTCTACCTGCTGTTTTCTTTGGCGATGATGGCACTGATCGCCTACAACCCCGGGGTTTCGGTCTCCCGACGTATGACCAGCATGTTTGGTGACATGGGCATGATCAGCTATCTCCTGTTCTACTATGGAGATATCATGGCCCCCCTCTATATCGTCTATCTCTGGGTCTCCTCCGGCTACGGGCTACGCTATGGCAATCGCTACCTCCTGGCCTCCACCATCCTGAGCGCCCTCGGTTTCTCTCTGGTACTGATCAACAACGACTACTGGCTGTCGAATTCCTCCGCCGGCTGGGGCTTGTGGTTTGGTCTGATCATACTGCCGATATATTTTGCCTCGCTGCTGGCTAAGCTCTCCGGTGCATTGAATGCGGCCAAGGCGGCCAATCAGGCCAAGAGCCAGTTCATCGCCAACATGAGTCATGAGATCCGCACCCCCATGAACGGTGTGATCGGGCTGCTGGAGTTGCTCAGCGCCACGCCATTGGAGGAGAAGCAGCGCTCACTGGTCCATGGCGCGCAGTCATCTACCGCAACACTGCTGCAACTGCTCGAGAATGTCCTCGACATCAGCAAGATCGAGGCGGGTCGTATCACCCCCACACGGGCCCCTTTCGATCTGCACGCCTTGATCAATGGAGTGGTGGGCCTGTTTGATTATGCGGCCAGCAATCGAAAGCTGTTGCTGCGACGCTACATCGACCCCGACTGTCCCTACCGGCTGATCGGCGACGAACTCCATCTGCGTCAGGTATTGATGAATCTGGTCAGTAATGCGGTCAAGTTTACCGAGCATGGCCATGTTGATGTCCGGGTAACCACCGATCGGGTAGAGCCGGACCGAGTCTGGTTGCGGTTCGAGGTGTCCGATACGGGCATCGGCATCGGCGAAGCGGCTCAGGCCTATATCTTCGAGCCGTTTCGTCAGGAAGATGAAGGCCTGACCCGGCGATTTGAAGGCAGCGGGCTCGGCATGAGCATTGCCAAGCAGCTGACCGAGCTCATGCAGGGGGATCTCAGTGTGACGAGTGAGGTGGGGCGGGGAAGCACCTTCACCCTGCGAGTGGAGTGCGAACGCCAAGCGGTTGTATCTGAGCTCACTCCGCTGCAACTTCCCACCGGGGTGCGCGTGGTTTGTCTGGATAGCTCTCTGGTTGCTCAGTTGTGTGACTGGCTGGGGGAGTGGGGAGTAACCTGCGCCGTGGATCAGGGTGTTACTGCGTGCGTTCCTGAAGCGGTCATTTTTTTCGATGCGCGTATGCTTCCCCATCCCGAGATTCTGCTCAAGGACTATCCAGGGCTGGAAGCACGAGATTTGGTGTTGCTGACCGAAGAGGACCCGCCAACCATTGATGTAACAGCTGCAGGTTACGCCGGAGTGTTGTCCCTGCCGCTCGATCGGGAGCAACTGTATGCGCTGTTGCACAGCTTTCAGGCGACCGCCTTCAATGAAGGCATGGCAGCAGCGGATGCGGATCCATCATCACGCCTTGCATTGAAGAACGGCAGTATCCTGGTGGCCGAAGACAATCTGATCAATCAGCAGGTGACACGCAGTGCTCTTGAGCGGGTTGGTCACAGAGTCACCGTGGTGGCGGATGGCGAGGCAGCCCTCGAAGCCTTGAAGGCAGAGCATTTCGACCTCGCCATCGTCGACATGATGATGCCCGGCTACGGGGGATTGGATGTCATCAAACTATACCAAAAAAAACATGGGCATTGCCCGGGGATGCCGTTTATCGTGCTCACAGCCAATGTCAGTGAGGAGGCACGGACAGCGTGTGCGGCCCTGGGCGTAAAGTATTTGAGTAAGCCGTTGCATGGCCGGACTCTGCAAGCGACAGTGCAGGAAATGCTGATCGAGGACGAGAATCGAAGCACGTCTAATGACGTGTTAACAGGCCCTAGAGCGTGGTGGTCCCTGAGCCTTTGTGCCATGCTATCTTCGGGATGAGGGATGTCGGTCAGTGAGTGGGATGAGTATGCGAGGTCTGGCTCAATTAAAAAGTGTCCATTGAAATGGATCAGGGTCAGCTTGACTGCTACATCATGTTTTTCGTTATTCGAGTGGCTCGTCATCCCTTCAGTATCACGCTAAAAAATTGACAGCCTTGTCATGAACTAGACTCCGGAAAGCGATCGGCGTCAAACCGCAACCGGACCCAATTTGGTTTTCTAGATATGCTTGAGCATGATAAAGGGGAGATTAGAGGTTGCTGCGAAAAGGCTTTTATACCCAGCCGCCTGATCGGTAGGTCGATGATGGTTATGGGATGGATCGCATGAGTACAAGCTTACCCTGCTTGATAACGAGTCCGCAAAGTTTTGGTATAATCCAGATGCCGGTATCGTTTATCATCGATTCCTGCAGCCGGTTTCCGGGGATTCTTTTAGAACTGTTCAAATGGCCGGCTTACAATTTCTGCAAGAACATGGCGCGCAGTAATTGCTTTCAGCTGACTGCAAAAACTCAATCCTCCCACCCGAAGACAGCGCGTGTCGCAGGATTTCTGGTTATCACGTGCCGCAAAGGCCGATCGGAAATATTGGGCGATGTTACCGCCAGCCAAAGCGCGCTGGTCGGCTGAATGTTCAACGCTTGATGGAGTATGTCGGTGAAAAGTCCAGGATTAATATGCAATGATTCACAGACCCGGATGAGGCCTGGCAATCGTTGGCGCAACAGGGTACAGGAGACAGGAAGTAGGGGGCTGCACTGACGAGGAAGCGTGTATCTGAGACGGCTTCCAGGCATATGGAATGGAGGTACCCCTAAAATGTCAAGTAAATATTCACGAATTAAAGCTACTTGATGTGCATGGATAGAGGCGTTAAAAATGGGGTATAAGCATTAATATATTGGAAAAGTCCCCCTAACCGGTGGCTGATGATTTAAGGAGTTCCGCCATGAATGATAACAACACGGGGTTTTCAGGGCTTGAGCGTCGCTTTGAGCATCGCAGAAAAATTCCGGACCGTCGGGTTCTAATAAGATACGAACCAGAGAAAGAGCTTCGCCGGCAGGGTAATGGGCGTCGTAAAGGTGAGCGTGAAGATATCTGGAGTCTGAAACGGGATTGATTTCTATTCCTCCGGTCTTTGCACAAATGTGTTTATGCGATGTGAGGCTGTTGATCGATGTTGTTTGTAGGTACGACAAGGGAATGCCATCTCGCCACACACTCGATCCGGAATTGATCATAGGTTCCCTGGAACAAAAAAATAGAGCGCATTTGAAAGAGAGCCTTCAACCAGGCAGGTTGAAGGCTGTTTGCTACTGAGGGCTACATCAGCTGTCTCGGGGGAAGCCGCTGACGCTCCCTACAAAGATAAAGCATGGGATCTTCGAATGGGTACCATATTCATCTCCTACGCCAGAGAAGATAAAGACAAGGCCTCGCAACTCGCCCAGGAGTGTGAAATGCGGGGGGCTGATCCCTGGTGGGATCGAGAGCTAGGCAGTGGTGAGCGCTACATAGAGTCTATTCTGCGTCAGGTTGCACAGGCTGACCACTTCGTTCTGTTGCTCTCAAAGTCCTCCGCGAATTCCAACTGGGTTGCCTTCGAGGTAGGCGCGGCACGTGCGAGGGAGTTTGCTATCGAGCGGGATTTTCTCAAGATCGCCAAGCTCGATGACTGTGAAATTCCGGGGTTTGTGGGTGAAAGGAATGCAACTGAGTGGAATGGCAATCATGATGGGCTGATGACCTTGCTGCGCTCCGTGGGTCTTCCGGAAGACATCGATTTTAAGCCCTCCGCCGGTGAGCCAGACAGATCGTTGGTTGTGTTCCGGGCCGGTGGTCAATGGATGGAGTTGATCATCAGTCGCCGTGGGATGGAGTGTGTGTTGGTGGATGTTGGGGAGCAGCGCTCACGGCTTCAGTGGCAGATGGCACAGGATGATGTCATTCGTTGTCTCGAGCGAGAGAGCATCCAGATCAAGCCTGCACGCAACGACCGGAGTTGGTCTCTTTTCAACGTGGGAAATCACGGCGATTGGCGTTGGACACCAGCACTGTTTACCCGAGGTGAGGATACAACCCCGGAAGAGAACTTCAGACATGCCATTCTGGAGCACCTGGAATCAATCCGCGATTTCTAAACATGGATTGTGATCCGCGAAATGGAGTCTGCTCCTGATACAGCTTGGTCAAGCGATTTAGGGCCCCACTCTACACGCCAAACCACAGATAGGCTGGGGCTCTGCCCCACCAAAAAGGCGTTAAAAAATCACTCCGATCATTCTTGACTAAGTACCATTCGGGCTTGCCCCTTTTCTTGCATTTTTCCAGTCACTCGGATGGCAGAGCGGATACGGCTGGTGTCAGGACTGTTCGGGTATCAGTGCGGACCTCAGCAACAGCGCCAGATGCTGAGGCGTCCGCCGCACGCCCTCGACGATCTGCTGACGGCAGGAGAATCCGTTGGCCACGATCCCTGCCTCGGGTTCAGCGCGCAGTGCGGGCAGCAGGGCCAGTTCGGCCATTGCCATGGACTGTTGCGCGTGTTCCGCCTCCAGACCGAAGCTGCCTGCCATGCCGCAACAGGAGGCGTCGATCATCTCGAACTCCACCCCCGGGATCAGCTTCAATATCTTACGCATCGATTTCATGGCGCCGACGGCCTTTTGATGGCAGTGGCCGTGGATCAATATCTTCTCCTCCCCGTTCACCGGCTTCTGCAGGGGGAGATCGAGCCTGCCTGACGTCTGTTCCCGGGCCAGAAACTCCTCGAACAGCAGCGCCTGTTTCGCCAGCTGTTCGGCGGCCTCGCCCAAACCCAGGGAGTGGTACTCGTCGCGCAGGGTCAGCAGACAGGAGGGCTCAAGGCCGATGATCGGTTGACCTGCCTTGGCATGGGGCAGCAGGGCATCGATCATGCGTATGGCTTCCTCTTTCGCCTGCGCGACCATGCCCTGGGAGAGATAGGTGCGGCCGCAGCAGAGGGGGCGCTGTCCCGACTTCTCATCCGTGGGTTGCACCAGGTTCACCCTATAGCCCCCCGCTTCGAGGACAGCTATCGCGGCCTCGGCGATTTCCGGTTCGAAGTGGCGGGTGAAGGTGTCGATGAAGAGGACCACCTGCCGCTCTCCCTCGACCGCCTGTGTTGTTAATTCGAAGGGTCTGGCCGTGGGCTGCGGCAGCCGACGCGCGGCACTGATGCCGAGCAGGCGCTCCCCCCAGCGGGCCAGCCAGCTATGCCGGTTACGCAGCCGGATCAGATCTCTGAGCCAGGACGTCCGGGTAAGCCCACGCGGCAGACCGGCCAGCATGCGGGCGCGCAGGGAGAGACCGATGGCCGCATTGAGCTGGGCCAGGTATTCGATCTTGATCTGCGCCATGTCCACGTTGTTTTCGCATTCGCGCTTGCAGCCCTTGCAGCTGACGCAGAGATCCATCGCCTCGACCAGCCGCGGGTCCAGCAGACCCAGCTTGCCCAACTCGCCGTTGAGCGCGGCCTTGAGCAGGCGCACCCGTGCCCCGGTGGAGAGATCGGCATCGCCATTGGATCGATAGCTAGTGTAGGACACTACACTAGGACACATCACGCCCTTGTCGAGGCTTTCGCAGCGCCGGCTGTTGATACAGACCGCCACCGCCTTGGCGAAGTCGCCACCGGTCCTGGGGATGTCCGCATAGGCATCCCCCATGCCGGCATCTTCATAGGCCGACCAGTCGAGGAAGGTCTTCATCTCTACTCCCTTGCTACAACTCAAACCAGTTTAAATTGCAAGAGAGATGCCACTCTCGCGCAAGAGCCAAGTCAGTGAAATCAGCAGGTTGCGAAAGTTACAGATGTGGCATGTAGTACAATCGGCCGGATTTGTCGCCATGGCTTCAGGTTGCAAGCGCATCGGTTCGCTCCACAGGCTATGATTCTGACACGAGCTATGCGCTACCCACATGCACAAACCCTGGCATCCGGAGCAGTCATGTCGCCGATGATTGACCAGCCGATGCCAACAGCAGATCCCGCAGGGCTTCACCCACACCACTTGCAGATTGCGGATTCTGTCCGGTCACCAGGTTACCGTCGACAATTACATTACGTGTCCAGTCCGCCGCCGGCCGGTGTCTGGCGCCACGCGCATTGAGCTCGCTTGCCAGCAGAAATGGCACGACGCCGTCTAGCTCCACAGCCCGCTCCTCACTGTCGGTGAAAGCACTGATCTGTTTTCCGTCCACGAGATAACTGCCGTCGCTCAGGGTTACATTGACCAGTGCCGAGGGACCATGGCAGACAGCGCCGACCGGGCTGTTGCTTTCATACATCTCACGCGTGATTCGCTGTACGTCGGGGCTGTCGGGGAAGTCCCACATGGTGCCGTGACCGCCGGCAAAGAAGATGGCCGAGTAGTCGGACGCATCCACATCCTGCAGTCGCTTTGTGTGGCGAACAGCCTCGCGGAAGCTGTCATCGTTCCAGTAGCGCGCATTGACGGCATCCTTCAGATCGAGACCGTCCACCGGTGGTTCCCCACCCTGGATCGAAGCGAATTCAACCCGAATCCCAGCCTCCTCCAATACTGCGAGAGGGTGGGTCACTTCCGCGAGATAGTACCCCGTCGGTTGGCCGCTGGAACCTTTGGTGCCGTGGCTGGTGAGTACGAACAGCACAGGTTTGATGGATGTTTGAGTAGTCGCAGTCATAACGGAGACCTCATGAGTGAATGGGCAGTTGACTACTGTATTGTGTCCGGTGATGCGGATAAACTATCCTCTCGGAAAAGTATTTGTTCTTCAGAGGCAACAATGAGCCGTAAATTCGATCATCTGCCCGATGTGGAGGCCTTCATAGCCGCGGTCGAACATGGCTCTCTGACCACAGGCGCGGTGGCGTTGTCGACCACGGCTTCGGTACTCAGCCGCGCAATCTCCCGCCTGGAGGCTCGCCTGGGTTGTCAGCTGCTGCGCCGTACCACAAGGCGGTTGAGTCTAACCGATGCGGGAAAGCGCTATCTCGAACAGACCCGTGCGGCCTTCAATCTGATCGACGATGCCGAGCGTGAGATTCAGGGACGGGAAGGGGATCTGGTCGGTCGTGTGCGCTTGAGTGTCCCGACTACCTACGGTCATTACCGCCTGCCGAGACTGTTGAAGCGGTTTGTACTGGAGTATCCACAGGTCCGGATCGAGTTGAATATCACCAACCGCAATGTGGACCTGGTAGCCGAGGGTTTCGATCTGGCCATTCGCCTGGGACAGCTACCCGACAGCGGCTTGGTGGCTCGCAAGCTGGAAGATGCCGAGCTGTGCCTGGTCACCTCACGCGAATACAGCGAGCGGATGGGAACGCCGCATGACCTGGCCGACCTGCGCGAGCATACCTGTATCCCATTTCAGATGCCCAGCACTGGGCGCGTCATACCATGGCTATTTCTGGACGGTCAGGAAGAGATAGACTGGATGCCAACCTCGGGGATTGAAGTTTCGGACGATGTGCTGGGCGTTGTGTCGCTGGCGGAACAGGGCGTGGGTATCTGTCAGACCTATGACTTTATCGTGCAAGACCGTATCCAACGGGGATTGCTGGTCGAAGTGTTGCCACAGTTGCGTGGGCGCTCCCGTCCATATTCGGTGATCTACGCGCCGCATCGGCAACTGTCTGCCGCTTCGCGGACTCTTATTGATGTATTGGTGAGGGCAAGCGGAGAAGGGTAGCTTAGAAAATCTGAAATAAACGTTTTTCAGGCCGCTGAAGCCTCTCCCCTATGCAATGCTTTACAAACTACAATTTAAGGAACCTCTGAACAAGTCATGGACCGACAGCTTGCCGCCAAAATGCACCGCTTCGGCGTTGCGAATCTTCGCAATAGCGGGCTATTACGCGCGATCCGCGCCTTGAATCGGTACATTTTGATCAACAATCTGTTCGGCCCAGACTTGTTCAGAGGTTCCCTAGCTTCAGCGGCTAATCGCCGTGAGGAAGTGATACGAAAAGTGGTTGTATAGATCGCTAAGGACGCAATCTGTTGCTGGTGCCTGTCCCGCATGCGGGCGCGCTGGGATGAGCCAGGTCCTCGCCGATCAGTCCACCGATAGCGAGCCGAATCCGCTGGTCTGAATCCTCCGGCAAATCCGGTTCGGTGAACACGGCTGATTCCTGTCTCTCCGATCGGGAGTTGAGTCGTCCTTGAATTGAACCTTTGACTGCAGCAACTATGCTTGGGGTGTGGAGATTCCTGTTCAAATCAACGGAAGGGCTCCAGGGAGGAGGTCAAAATGAACAGACTATTTAGCGGATTGGCAATCGCCGCACTCTGCGCAGTAGTGGGAACGGCATCTGCAGGAGTGAACATCGTCTACCCGATCAGTGGAGGTACCTATCCCATTACCGATCCCGCACCGGGTGCACTGGGATCCGCCTATTTCACCACCAGCTTCGGTGTAACCTGCAGCGGCGGAGCGCATACTGTCAAGTGGGGGGTCGACAAAACCCAGCTTGGCAGCGCCAGATTCTATGATCAGCTCAGTGAACAACAGGTGTGGAAGCTGCAAGGCGGATTGCATCTCTTCTGGGTTGATGCGGGTCGTTGCGGCGAGGGGAAAGTGCGATTCAAGATCGGCAATTGAGCCAGCCCGGTTGGTATACCCGCTAACCCACGCATCGCCCGTCGATACGCTGAACCTGTCATGTGAACGGTTCCATTCGTATTGACGAGAGGGCTTCTGACTGGCAGCGGAAACCATACCCTTGTTCATGTACCTGGCGTGTCCGCTAGGTATATGCTGGCTCTATGATTTCAGATATTCCCCGCATTCCCCTGATTGCCACCTTCACCGACTTCGGTGTCATCGGCCCTTATCTGGGGCAGATGTCGGCGGTACTGGCGACACAGGCACCCTACATCCCCCAGGTAACGCTGATGGCGGATGCCCCGATGTTCGATCCGCAATCCGCGGGTTGCTTGCTGTCCTTCTTGTGCAAAGATCTGCCGCCACACACACTCATTTTGGCTGTGGTGGACCCGGGGGTGGGTGGAAGCAGACGGCCCCTCATGATAAAGACGGACAAGCACCTGTTTGTCGGTCCCGACAATAGCCTGTTCCTTCCCGTGATTCGACGCTTCGGCGAGTCTGAAATCGAGGCGATCGAGTGGCGTCCGCATCGACTCTCTAACACCTTTCACGGGCGGGATCTGTTCGCGCCCGTCGCCGCCAAATTGGCGACCGGCAAGACCGTCGAGGGATGCCGCATCCTGCCGCAGGAGATGATCGGATATGGGCTGCCGATTCAAGACAACCGGATAATCTACATTGACCGCTACGGCAACGCGATGACCGCCATCGATGCAGCGGATCTCGGGAGAGACGCGGTGTTGTCCATCAATGGCTCGGCCGTCCGTTTTGCCAGGACATTCTCGGAGGTTCCCGAAGGTCAGCCGTTTTGGTACGGCAACTCCATGGGCATGGTTGAAATCGCGGTCAACTGCGGGAGCGCCGCCAGCCTGCTGAGTCTCGAGTTGGGTATGCCGGTCCACCTATAGGATTCGCACGACACTCTTCTCGCGAACAAAACCGTAGGTCGGGTTAGCGCAGCGTAACCCGACAAAGCCACTAGACAGATATCACTCCGATCCAACCCCATCAAACTCCACCACGCCACGCCCCCAATCCGCCGCATGGATGCCCGCGTCAACAAATCGCCGAAAGCTTGAATAGGGCCACTCCCACGGTGACGTCACCAAGCCATGTTTCACGGGGTTGTAATGGATATACTCAACGTGGCGGATGAAATCCTCCTCATCACGCAGCTGATGTTCCCAGTACCGATGTTGCCACACCGCCTGTTCGCGCTTGCTGAACCTTGCCGCATCGACCATACCGCGCAAAGACGGATCACAATGTTTGGTAAACCAAGTCTTGATTAGCCTCCATCGCGTTGCAAAGTCCGCATCGGCCGGAGGGAGTGTCCAGATGCAATGCAGGTGATTGGGCAATACGACCATCGCGTCGATCTCGAATGGCCTTTGCGAACGCACCCTTCTCACCGCCTCGCGCAATACCTCCACAGCGTCTGCCGTTGCTAACAGCGGCTTGCGTCGTTCAGTCACCAGGGTGAAAAAGAGTGAACCACCTGGTGTGAAAGCTCGCCTGTATTTCATTGACACTCCATTGTGCTATCGATATTCCTGGTTTCCCGTCGGGTTACGCTGCGCTAACCCGACCTACTAATCTTCGACGGTACCGTCTTGCCGTTCTCCCAGCGGTTGTGGTGGCGAAGCTCACCCCAGGGGCGTTGGCCGGTGGATCATGGCCACTGGACATCACCCGCCGATTGGATCAGTCGCAGCAGGCCGGGGGCGACGTTCCACTGGTGGCCATCGTCAGTGTCGATGCTAACGGTCTTTTTGTTGAGGCGCAGGACGATGCCTTCTAGCATGCGCCCGTCCGGGGCCTGGAAGCCGACCCGGTCGCCCTTGCTGAAACTGGCCATCAGGGTGGTGCTTTTGGCCTGGGAGATGAGTTTGAGTCGCTCGACGATCAGGCGGTTGAGAAAGAGTAGGTCTTCCTCATCAAGCTGTTTGATCGCCTCGATGGCCGAGAGGCGGTCGACGATCTTAACGCTGCCGGGTTTCATTGCTGTTTTCTCC
>JBNKOL010000039.1:0-22025 GCA_050294655.1 Sedimenticolaceae bacterium | reverse complement strand
CACCCCGTATTACCACTGCATCTGCCGCTGCGTTCGCAGAGCGTTTCTCTGTGGTCAAGACAATTTGACCGGCAAAAGCTACGCACATCGAAAATCGTGGATAATCGAGCGATTACGCGACCTGCAATCGATTTTCGCGATCGACCTGTGCGCCTATGCCGTCATGTCCAATCACTACCATCTGGTGATCTGCCTGAACGAACAAGAAGCAGAAGGCTGACTGGAAGCTATCCTTGTTCTCGAATTGAACCTCCCCTCTTTCCCTGCGGGAGAGGGCCAGGGAGAGTGGGATATAAAACCCGTGAGCGCAGCGAACACCTCAACGAAAACCGTAGTGGGTTAGTGATCCTTTGGCTGAGCAATGTGGGTAATCAGGTAAAGGTATACTGTGGTGTTTGAATTGGTTTATCCGTTGGGTTGAATCTATCGATCGGCTGTGGATGTGCTGTGAGCTAGTGCATCATTTGTATTTTTATCTGCTTGCTTGCTGGTCGTGTTGCGGCCTAACAGTCGTGAAACATCATCCACTATCACATAGAGGCTCGGTACCAGCAGCAGCGTAATTGCGGTTGCAAAAAGAATTCCGTAACCCAGGGATATGGCCATGGGGATTAAAAAGCGGGCTTGGCGGGATGTCTCGAAAATCATGGGAGCAAGACCGCCGAATGTGGTCACTGTGGTGAGCAGGATCGGGCGGAAACGACGAACCCCCGCTGCAACCATTGACGTGAATGCCGACTCACCTTCCTCGCGCCGGGCATTGGCGTAATCAATCATAACCAGGGCATCATTCACAACCACACCGCCCAGAGCGATTATACCCATGACACTGATCAAGCTCAGGTTATAACCCATTAACAGATGTCCCAGAATCGCCCCGACTGCGCCGAAGGGAATCGCGCTCATGACGATCATGGGTTGGATGTAGCTGCGAAAGGGAATCGCCAGCAGTGCATAGATAATGATCAAGGCGCCACTGACACTGATAACAAAGCTGCCTACAGCATCCCGCATACTTGCCTGGCGTCCCTCAAAGCTGTAGCTGAGACCAGGATAGTCACGTATCAGGGAGGGTAACAACTCTTCTTTAACCTCCGCCAGTACCCGTGCCGTCTCGCTGATGGGTTCCACATTGGCGGTAACGGTAACCGTGCGTCTGCCTCCACGGCGGCTGATCTTGGTGAAAGCCCGGCCTGGCTCGAACTCCGCTACCTGGGTAAGGGGCACATAGCCGCCATCGGGAGTTCGTATCAATAGCTGCTCAAGATCGTACAATCGGCTGCGTTCGTTCTCGGGGAGTCGCACCACTATCTTGACCTCGTCGTTACCTCGTTGCTGACGCAAGGCTTCGGCACCATAAAAGGCCGCCCTGATCTGTTTGCCGATCTCACTACTCGTGATACCCAGACTTCGCGCTGCGGTTGTCAATCTGAAATCGAGTTGTTTCTTGCCTGGGGTGAAGCCGTCATCAATATCTTTGATGTTGGAGAACTGTTCCAAACGCTCCGCCAGCGCACTACTGGCTTGATCGAGCATAGCCGTATCCCGGTGGCTGAGTTCTACACTGATCGAGGCCCCACTGCCTGGTCCACCCCGGTCCGATTCGTATCGACTCGATTCCGTACCGGGGATGACCCCGACCTCTTTGCGCCATAACCTGGCCACTTGCGCTGTGCTGATGGGACGCTGATCCGGGGATTGCAGATAGGCGCGAATAGAGACCGTATTTTCATTCACCAGGGCGAAAGCCCCCTTGCTGAGCCTCTCTCCGCCATGCTCTGCAACCACTTTATCCAGCGCAGTGAGGAGACGATCACGCACTGCCTCGACCTTCGCCATTGGCGTACCCACTGGCAGAGTCACCGTGGTGTCGGCCCGATCCGACTCCACCTTGGGCATAAGAATAAAGCCCATGCGCCCACTCAGGGGAAGTGATATTACGACGGCCAGGATCGCCAATGCGCAGGTAACGGTAAAGTAGCGGTGGCGAACCGCTACTTGCAGAAACGGTCCATAAACTGTCTCCACAAAATGGCGGAACGCGAGACTGAATCGCTGTTGTCGCTGATGCAAGGCTTCGCCCCAGCGGCTACTGCGCTCATCACGCACATGGGCCAAATGAGCCGGCAGTATGAACAAAGCCTCCAACCAGGAGATCAGAAAGACACTGCTTACCACCAGCGGGATCACCCCCCAGATCTTGCCGAATGATCCTGGGATGAACAGCATCGGCAAAAACGCCACGATGTTGGTAAGAATGCTGAAGCTGATAGGAATGGCAATATCCTGGGCGCCACGAATGGAGGCCTCCAGAAAGCCCATGCCGCGCTGGCGATATTCGTAGATATTCTCACCGGCGATGATGGCATCATCCACAACAATGCCCAGTGCAATGATGAAGGCGAACAGGGAGACCATATTGATCGAGATATCCACCCCAGGCAGAAACAGTAAGGCGCCGAGAAATGAGGTGGGAATGCCGACAGTCACCCAGAACGCCAGCTTGAACTCCAAAAACAGACTGAGGAATACCAGCACCAGCAGCAACCCCATGAAGCCGTTCTTTAACAGCAGACTGAGTCGTTGCTGATAGATTTCTGATCGGTCTCTGAGGATCGCCACCTCGATCTGGGGTGGCAGGTTGGACTCGATCGCCGGCAAAATCGCTCGAACTGCTTTTGAAACTCCGAGCGGCGTCTGCTCCCCGACCCTGGAGACGTTGACGCCAATCGCACGCTTGCCGTCGAAGGTCGCGATCCGATTGCTGTCGGCAAACCCTTCGCTGACTTCGGCAATATCCCCGAGTTTGAGCAATACGCCGCCCTCGCCGTTAATGATAGGCAGGGCGGCGAACTCATCTGCCCACTGACGACGCCCCTTCACCCGCAACAGAATCTCGCCGCTTTGGGTTTCGAGGCTGCCACCGGCACGATCAACGGCCATCGCACGCACAGTCTGAGCCACTTCGGTCAAGGTCAGACCGTGGGAACGCAACACGGCTTCGGGGATTGAGATATGCACTTCCAGATCACGCGCACCCTCGAGATCCACCTGGGTGATGCCGGATTGCTGCAGTAATCCCTCCCGAACGCGCTGGGCAGCGTGGAAGAGGGCCTGTTCATCGGCATCGCCATAGACCTGAATATCTATCACGCCATGCTTATGCACATCGAGGGTAATACGGGGTCGCTCAGTCTCTTCAGGCAGGGTGGTGATCCGCGCCACTACCTGTTGTACATCCTGGTAGAGCTTCTGGGCATCAGCATTCGCGAGCAATTTCAAGGCAATCGAGGCACTGCCTTCAGTCGCAGTGGAGTTCACCTCATCGATGCCTTCGAGACTGCGCACCGCTTCTTCCACCGCCAGTACCACACCCTGTTCCACCTCTTCCGGCGTAGCACCGGGATAGGCGATGCTGACTGTGATCCGATCCAGTTCGAAAGCAGGGAACACCTCCTGCTGAATCTTGGTGGTCATGAACAGTCCGCCCAGGATCAGCACCAACATCAACAGATTTGAGGTGACTGAATTGCGCGCCATCCATGCAATGGGGCCTTGTTGCCAAGTCTCGCTCATCTTCATGGCTGCTGCGTTTCCCGAGCAAGCCGCAGTGGCATGCCCTCGACCGCCACAGCCAGTTCACTGGTGATCACACGATCCCCCGGTTCAAGTCCATTGCGTACGAACACTTGATTGACCCCTTGGTAGACCATTTCCGGCTGACGCATGGCGAGCCTGGCATTTTCGTCCATTACCCACACTTTGTTGTTGTCCCTCAGCCAGCTCCGCTCCAGCGTCATGACATCCTGCAACTCCCGTCCTTTGATCTCAGCGCGGATGAAGGCGCCGATCAGCAGCGGCTGCTGAGTCTGGTCATCCAAAGCCAGTGGATCGGAAACTTCGACCAGCAGACGAGCCATGCGACCCTTCTCATCCAGATTGCCACGCAAGCGAATGACGCGCCCCTCTCGAAAATAGCCTTTGTCCCAGACCTTGTCCTGATAGAGATAGACCTGGGCTCCAGGTTTCCCCTGATTGGGCAGATCGATCCAACGCAGGGTGGCGGCGGGTACGGCCAGCTCGACCCAGAAGGTGTCAGTACCCACCAGAGTGGCGAGATCCCCCCCGGTGGCAACCCGGGCGCCAAGATCGGTGTGTCGCTCCAGAATCAAGGCATTGAACGGCGCTGTTACGCGGGTTCGCGCCAGATCCAGTTCGGCAGCGGCCAATGCCGCCTCTGCCGAGGTCACTGTGGCGCGGGCAGTCGCCTGCTGCGGTTCTCGCAGCATCAAGCGGCGTTGCGCTGGCGAGGGTGCGGTCTCTTGACTCAGCAGTTCAAACTCCTGCTCCGCTACAGCCGCCTTGCCCTCTTCCAAAGCCAGATCGGCCTTGGCCTTGATCAAATCAGCGCGGCGCTGACGCACTGCTGACTCGTAGTCCGCTGTGTCAATCAGCAACATCAACGTTCCCTTGTCTGCATATGCGCCGGGTTCGAAATGTTTACCGATTTCCCGAATCTCACCCGCAACCTGAGACTGCAGGCTGATCTGTCGTGCCGCCTCGACGGTTCCCCAAGCTTCAATGTTCAACGACACGGTATCCGGAGCAACCTCGACAACCTCAACCAAGCGTGCCTCGCGGGTTGGCTTACTCCGTTTGGCGTGCGTGGTCTCATTCATCAGATAGAACACGGCGAGACCAGCCACGACTGTTACCGCCAGGTGCGGCAGCGCCCGCTTGGCATACCCCAGCAGGGCAGGTGCATGGGTTTTCTGGGTCATTAGGGTACATCCTTTGAGGTCATGGACCAGCCGCCAGCGAGCGAGCTGACCAGGGCGATACGGTTGCTGATCAGTTCACGCCGGGCGCTCAATTGCTGACGTTCGAGTGCTTGCCGGGAGCGCAACGCATCAAGCACTGAAAGATAATCTGCATCACCCTGAAAATAGCGCTGGCGCTCCTGGGTCGCTACGGCGTCCAGCGCCTTCAACTGGGCATCGATACTGGCAAGATAACGCCGCTGGCCGGCTTCAGCGATGAGCGCATCCTCTACTTCAGCGAGCGCTTCAAGCAGCGTTTGGGCATAGTCGTTCAGCGACTCTTCGGCCGCAGCCTGGGTGCGCGCCACTTCGGCGCGGCGCTGCCCGCCATCAAACAGAGGCATACTCAACTGAGCAACGATATTACCGAGCCAGTTATCGAATATGCCGCCGCTGGCACCGGGCGTAGTCAGTGCGGTACTGAGATCGAGACGCGGATAGCGGGCCGCAACCGCTTCCGCTGTCCTGGCATCCGCGGCCTGCAAACGTAACAGGGCCGCTTGAAGATCGGGGCGGCGGCGTAACAGATCAGCCGGTAGGCCGGTTGCCGGTAGTGGTCCGAGCAGAGGCAAACTTGAGTTCGCCGGCAGGGCTGGAGTGCCCGGAGGGGTGCCAATAAGAATCGCCATCTTGTGCTCCAGGGTGCCAAGCCGGGTCTCCGCCTGGGTTGCCTCCCCCTCGGTCTGGGCTAACAGCTGTCGCTGGCGAAAGACATCACTGGCATTGACCTGACCTATGCGGAACCTGGCTTCAACGAGTTTCAACAGTTGACGATTCAGTTCAAGTTGACTCTCTATGAGCTTGAGTTGAGACCGCTGCTCCACCAACTGATACCAAGCATTGGCCAGGGTGACGCTGAGACTCAAGGCAGCAGTCTGCAGATCAGCTTGGGAAGCCTCGGCTTCCAGAGTCGCCGCGTCGGAAGCGGCCTGCACACGCCCCCAGAGATCAATTTCGTAGGCGGCATAGAATCCGAACCGACGGCTGGTGGCTCGCTCCCCGTCATTAGAGTCCTGATGCGTAACGCTGCCTTTCATATCCAGGTTCGGCACGCGCGAGGCGCCTTCCCGTCGCGCCACCGCTTCGGACTGTCGCAAACGCGCCCAGGCTGAGCGTAATGAGAAATTATCGGTCAACGCCCGCTCGACCAAGAGATCAAGGCTCGGATCCGAAAAAACGTGCCACCAACGATCCGATACAGGGTGCTCGCCACCCTGAACGCTGAATTGCTCAGGGGGCTGCAGCGGCAAGGCCTCACGAGAGGGTGTGAAGCTACAACCGGCCAGAAGGCAAGATAAAAGAACAACCGAGATGGAAAAACAGTTGGAGAAACGACGCAGTAACAAACAACACACCCTAAGTTAATGTAGGAATCAGGTCTCAATGGCACCATTCATTATCACGGCCCGATATAAAAAAGGAAAACAGTTTTTATCATCACGTGCTTGTTCGCGCGTTAGAAGCATAATGACACAATCGAGACTCATTGAATTTGTTGAGGTTCATTTTCAACCTGTTCAATGAGCTGTTGGTTAGTGTGCCGAGTGCGCTTGTGATTCTGCAGTCAGTGTGCGTGTGTTGCATCATCCCGAAGCTTGTTATTTTCTTACGGGGACGACACTTGCCACCTTACCAGGCAGATACAAATCATCACTCTTATCTTCGTTATCTTTTCCTGTGCTCCCCAATGGCCCCGGCTCAAGTGCATACGCCAAATGCTGGATATCACGCACTCATTGAGTCATTTGCCGTTGCCCTTGATACGCGCATGAAGTCATATCCATAAAAATGAACAGCTTATAAAGTGGCACGTTTCTTGGTTCCTTGTTTGGGTAGTTGATCATTTTGAATGGAAAAAGTTCAACTGCTCATCGAATTCAGGAGACAAGGCGGTTTTGTTACTCTCAAGAAGTTAAATACGACATCAAGTTCAGTCAATGCGATGTGAAACAGCCGGGCATACCAGCGCTTAAGCTATTCCACGACTCCGTCGGTATCATCACCATTACTTCCCTTGAACGATTTTGAGACGGCCCTGGTCAGTCGCCTTTGTGTCTGCCGTAAGTGACCATGATGAAGACATTAATAGATCAACACTGACTACAAACGAAGTAACCACGCCAAAGTTATCAAATAATCAGGAGAAACTAGTGAGACGTTGCATTGATCCACACCTTCGACCCAAACATGGGTTTCATTGTACTGCGCTGGCAGTTGGACTGACGTTTGCTGTCGGCGTTCATGCCGAGCAGTCAACCGATGAGGAATCGGATGCAAGTGAGGCGCCTGTCATATCCATTACGGCAACCAGATTGGAGTCTGATGTGCAGGACACGCCGTCGGCAGTGACAGTGGTCGATAAGGAGGATTTGGATACGATCAAGTTCACAGATGCGCGCGAGCAGTTGATGAAGCGAATTCCCGGCTACAGTATGTCTCGCAACCTTCGTATCCCCATGGGCGGCAAGAACTACACTGTCAACCTGATCGACGGACTCTCCATTGGCACCACCTTCGGGAGTGGGACAATCGGTTTTGCCGACTATACGAACACCTTTGATGTCGAACGTGTCGAGGTAATCAGAGGGCCGGCCTCGGCGCTCTACGGCAGTAATGCCCTGGGTGGCGTTATCAACGTCATCACCCGCGAGCCGCCCCTGGAGCCGGAGTATCGGGTCTGGGCGGAGGCAGGGCAGTATAGCCGTCAAAGGGCAGGGGTTTCAGCGGGAGGAACAGCCGCTTCAGTGGGCTATTTTATTGACGCCAATATCTTGAATTCAGAGGGCGCTCAAGAGCGCACGGGGAACGAGCGAAAACAGCTCAGCGGTAAGATTCTGTTTGCACCCAGTGACAACTCGATGCTCACGTTGCGGGCTGAATACCTCGACACGTACCTTGAGAACCCCGGGTCACTAACCCAAGCTCAATATGATGATGACTGGCTGCAGGCAGCCGTCGATGACGCCTACACAGACACGCAGGCGAAGTCACTATCCACTAAATATGAGCTTGATCTGAGCGATCACTCAGGCGTTGAGATTTCCTACGGTGTAAGGAATAACCAAAGTGAAGGCCCCCCATCTTATAGCCCGACCGGCGGTTTCTCCAGTAGTGATGTCACCAACCACAATATGGTCGCTCTCTATCGCCATCGGTTTGAGGCGCTGGATTCTCTATTCATCGTCGGCTCCGATCTGTTACGCAGCATATCCGACTCGGACACCTATACTGCGCGCACCACCTCCAGTAGCATCGCCCAGCACTGGGAGGTGGTGGCAAACAATACCTCGCCATTTGCCCAGTACGAGTTTTCGCCGCTTGAAAAGGTCCGCGTCTCGCTCGGCGCTCGATATGACCGTATCCGTTATTCGGCCGAAGGCTACAAGGTTTCACGCGGAATCACCACTGAGTACGACGAGTCGATCACATTCTCTCATACCAGCCCCAAGGCAGGGGTTACTTACAAGCTGGATAAGAGCAACAGCATCTGGTTCGGCTACGGACAAGGCTTCGTCGCTCCAAGTCGCACCTATCTGTTTGTCGGCAGCCGGGGTGTTGCAGCCAATCCCGACCTCGATCCCGAGAAGGCGGAAAACTACGAGTTAGGCTTCAGAGGCCGGTATCGTCCGGCAAAGTTGAGCTACGATTTCGCCCTCTACCATACGACCATCGAAGATATGCTGGTGGAGGATGACGGTCTTGCAACGTACGTCAACGCCGGCGAAGTACGGATCAAGGGTTTGGAAACCATGCTCGGTTGGAAACCGTTCAAGCGTTTGCGCTTCGACCTGACCCATACCTATGCCGTCAATGAATACACCGATTTCGTTACCGGCACCAGCGACTATAGTGGAAATACCCTTGCCTATTCACCCAGGCATCACATCGATCTGCGCACCATTTGGATGCCTGTTCAGGGGCTGGAGGCCGAGCTGGAGTGGAATCGCACCTCCAGTTACTACACCTCGACCGAGAACAACGACCCCCAAGGCAAGGAGTCCCGCCCCAGCATCTACCACTTGCGAGTCAGCTACAGCAAAGGTCCCTGGTCCTATTGGGGGCACATACTGAACCTGACTGATAAAAAATATGCTGAACGGGTCAAGTACAGCTCCAGCGACGGCCGTGAGTTCGATATCGGCGGACCACGCACCGTTTATGTGGGTGCCGCGTATAACTGGTAGGCAACATGCTTGTCCCCAGACTCCAAGGTTAACGGCGGAGTTTGGATAGAAGGAGACCATTAATATGATGATCAAGACCAGGCTGGGAGCTCTGTTACTCTTTGCATTGTGCAGCAGTATCTTCGCGAGCGAGCCGCTGTGGTTGTCCGACACGCCGCCTGACGAAGCTTCAGCAAGTCAACTACAGCGTTCTCACGGGGGTCCCGTAGAGCGCGGACAACGTGGCGTGTATCGAAAGCGGCTGTGGGTCCGCAGCGGGGAGGCGCAGGCTGAAGCGGCCTATGTTGCGCCTGCAGGTGAACTGTCCGCACAGTTGATAGATCCCGGAAAAAACCAAGCCAAATTTAAACAGCCCGTTAAAGATCAACACGCGCAACTGGTCTTCAACATGCCTGACGAGGGGTTCTATAACGCCTACCTGACCCGGCGACAGGTAGAAAACGACAGATTGGAGATAACCACGGCAAAGGCCGAGGTGCTGAAACACAGTTGCCGTGAAGGTCATGACCATGTGCGGGATTTAATGCCGCCAAATCACCTTTCAGACATCCCGCTGGAGATTGTGCGCGAGCGCCTGCCGAATGAGAATTTTCATGGCCGGGTCGCCTACGGAGACCTCATCTCCTTTCTTGTTCTGGCCAAAGGGAAACCGGTAGCGGGCGCCAAGGTAACCCTCCACACTCAATCCGGCTGGCAGAATTCAGCGACCAGTGATGAGCAGGGACGCGTCAAGTTCACCATCATCCGTGACTACTTCCCCCGTTGGGAAGTTTTTGAATCTCGCCATCGACAAGGGTTCCTGGCGGTCGCCAGACTGCAAAGTGATGAGGCTGGCAGCTATCAGGGAAAAGCCTATTCCGGAGCCAATTACGTAGCGACACTGCCGGGTCACTATTTCCCCTCCAGCCGTGACTATGAATCCTATGCCTATGGCTTGTCATTCGGTTTGTTCGGGCTGACGTTCAGCGGACTCTCCGTCTATCTCTATCGTCGACGTAGAGTACGGCCATACAAGGAGGTGCGTTTCGATGACTAGATCGAACTACATACCCTGGCGCGGAGGCTTGCATAATGCTTGCTAACATCCGACAGCGCATATACAACGTCGATCTCAAACGCTTCCGTTTCTGGTTGCAGCTCGGCTTCTTCGTGCTGTTTGTCTACGGTGGATATATAGCGATCAACCTTGGTAACAGCCTGCCCACCTTCGCCTGCGGTTTTAACGACCAGGGAAGAGGTGGTGTCTGCTACTTGCTGCCGTTGCAGCACCAACTCAGTGGTTCCTGGGAGCGGCTCTTCAGCTGGGCCGGCATCGCCGTACTACAGGGCTTTCTCTACTTTACCCTCTGGTTCATCGTGCTCAACAAGGCCTGGTGTGGCTACGCATGTCCTCTCGGCACCCTACAGGATTGGATCAGCAGCCTGCGCCGTGCTCTGGGTATCCGCTATGCACGCTACAGCGAACAGGCATTTCGCAGTCTGACCTGGGTCAAATATGGACTGCTGGCGCTGACCATCCTGATACCCCTGGCCATCGGTGGCGGCTTATTGCCACACAGCATGGGCACACCTTTCTGCGACATCTGCCCGGGACGCATGATCATCCCCCTGTTCAGCGGAGACTATTCGCAGTTCACCATCGACTTCTCCAGTAAAACCAGCATGATCATGACCGGGCTCGGAATGGTGATCACCGGCCTGTTCCTGGCTGGCGCATTCTTTAAGAAGCGTTTCTTCTGTTTCTTCTGCCCGATGGCCGCACTCCATTATCTGGTGAGTAAACCTGCGTTACTCAAATTGAAAAAAGACGGCAGCAAGTGCACGCGATGTGGCGATTGCTACCGGGTATGCGACATGGAGATCCCGGAGATCGCCGATGAGGTGGATGACCCACGCATTATGAAGGATGACTGCATCATGTGTCTGAAATGCGTGGCTGCCTGCCCCGAAGAGGGTGCCCTCAAGGCTACCTTCGTCGGTATTCCGATCTTTAAAGCAACCGAAGAGGGGTTCATAAAACGCATGAACAAAGGAGCTGATAGTGACCCAACCTGAACAGCCGGCTTTCCACCAAAGTCGCCAAGCCCGCGAGGCAGAGAATGTGCTCGATCACATCACCGACCGCTTCGATGACAACCCCCAGGGCATGGAGTATTTCTACGACCTGTTTCGCCGTGTCTACTGTCGCGGAGAGGAGTTACCCCGAAAAGGCACACAAATCGGCACCACCTGTATCCAAGCACCGGAAGAGCTGATCTACGCCGTGGGCGCCACACCGGTACGGCTGTGCAACGGCTCCTACCACTACGATCAAATCGGCGGCGACTTCATGCCGGCCAAATCCTGTTCCCTGGTGAAAGCAACCCTGGGCATGCTCAACAGCGAGAATCCCGTCCCCCGGGTCGGGCCACTCGACCTGGTGGTCAACCCCACCACCTGTGATCAGAAAAAGAAGGCAAGCGCCATGATCGAGGGAATGGGCTACCGGATCCACGATCTTGAGCTGCCCTCCGCCAAGGAGAGCGAAGAGTCGCGCCTCTACTGGCAACGCACGGTACGGCGATTTGCCGTTCGCCTGAGCGAGGTCACCGGAAAAAAGATGACCCGCAAAGCCCTCAAAGCGGCGATGGCCCGCACTGCCCGCGCTCAAACGGCATTTCGCACCATGCACAATCTGCGCAAGAGCAGCCCGACGCTGTTTCTCGGCAAGGATGCGTTCCTGGTCACCAACGCCTTCTTCTTCGATGACATCGAACGCTGGACCGAAGCGGTAGAGACACTGAATGGCGAACTTCTACAGCGACAGCAGGAGGGCTTTCAGGCGGCCCAGCGCAAGGCGCCCCGCATCCTGTTCACCGGTTCGCCACCGATCTTTCCCAACCTCAAGCTACCGCTGCTCATCGAGGAATCCGGCGGTGTGGTGGTGGCCGACGAGACCTGCTCAGCCAATCGCATGCTTTATGACATGAGCGCCGTGGACGAATGGCGGTTGAATGATATGGTCGATGCCCTCGCGGACCGCTATCTCAAACCCTGTACCTGCCCCATCTTCACCCGAAATGACGATCGTCAGCGCCGCCTGCTTGAACTGGCCGAGGGCTTTTCCGTTGATGGTGTGATCTACCAGGCCTTCTCGGGTTGCCAGGTCTACGAGATGGAGCAGCGCAGTATCGCCGAGGCGCTTAGCGCCCAAAGCATTCCCATGCTCTATGTGGAGACCGATTACAGCCCCGATGATATGGGCCAACTCTCGACCCGCATCGAAGCCTTTCTCGAATCGATCAAGACACGCAAGAGAAAACGACCATGAACTATTTTGCTGGTATCGATATCGGATCAACCGCCATCAAGGTCGCCCTGGTGGACGAGACAGGCAGCATCGCTGGCGTCCACGTGACTGCCTCTGGCAGCCTGTTTCACAAAAACGCCAAGGAGGCTCTCGCGCGGCTGCTCAGCGAGTTAGACGTCAAGCAGAATGACGTACGCTACCTCATCTCAACCGGTTACGGACGCAAACTCTTCAAGGAGGCCGACGACTCGATCAGCGAAATCACAGCCAACGCCATCGGTGCTCACGAGGCGGGTAAGGCGTTTGGTGGTGTGCGAACCATCATCAACATCGGTGGCCAAGACTCCAAGGCAATCCAGATTGACAGCGAGGGCCATGTGGCCAACTTCGCCATGAACGACAAATGCGCCGCCGGTACCGGACGTTTCCTCGACGTGGCCGCGCGCAATCTGGAGATCGATCTCGAAGAGCTTGGCGACTTCCACTTCAACAGCACCGGCGCTCCAATGACTATCAACAGCACCTGCACCGTATTCGCCGAATCGGAGATCATCGGCCTGCTGGCAAATGGTCATGGAAAGGGGAGCATCATCGCCGGAATCCATTATTCCATCGCCAAACGCACCGTGCGCCTGGCAAAACGGGTTGGTATCGAAGACCGGGTCTATTTCGACGGAGGGCCAGCCCTCAACAAAGGCCTGGTAGCCGCCATTGAGGACGAACTGCAACGGGAGTTGGTCGTACCCGAAAACCCCCAGACCACAACCGCTTTCGGCGCGGCCACCCTGGCCCTCAGCGAATACTTGGCGGAGCAGGCATGATCCCCATTGAACAAACTCTTGTAACCTTCCCCATGGCCTTGGCGCTTGGTTTGGTATTCGGCATGGGCGCGTGCACCATTGCCTGCTTGCCCTATCTGGGACCTGTGTTTCTCGCCAGCGACGGCGGCATCCGTCACTCCTGGCGCATCCTGATGCCATTCTCAGTCGGACGCCTGATCGGCTACGCCTCCCTGGCCACACTGGCAGGAGTGGTCGGCCACTACCTGGAAGGGACAATCACTGACGAGACACAGGTGCGAGCCGTCGTGGGATGCGCCACAATACTGATCGGCATCGCCCTGTGGCTACGCGGCCCATCCGTCGCAGCTTGCAACACGAAAGGTCAATCAACGGTTGCCACGATTCCGCTTGATCAGCTTGGTGCCACAGCCACTCACAACAACGCACCCCGAGCACTTCTTCCTGGCGGCCTGTTTCTCCTCGGTATCGGCATGACCCTCACCCCCTGCGCACCGCTCGGTGCGGTACTCTTCACCGCCGCCGCGGCCGCCAGCCCCTGGCATGGTCTACTGCTCGGCCTGGGCTTTGGTATTGGCGCCATTCTCATCCCTTCGCTGATCTATGGCATCGGCGCCGCTTATCTCGGATCGCGTCTGCGTGAACAACTCAAGCACCGTCAACTAACCATCACCCGCCTGAGTGCAGGCCTTCTTATATTGAGTGGGATTGGTAACCTGTTGCATTGACCCATTCAGGATATTTGGCAGGAAAAAATTGGCTCATCCATTAGCCGATCCCGGTCAATAGCACAAATAACAACTTGGTTATGAATAGTGTCTAAAACGCAATTCTCGTTTCCATCGGTAACCCTTTCTGCACAGACCATTCACTCATCGATGCGTCATAGAGTTTCGCCTTGCGGTGACCCAGGATTGCGAAATCGACGAACCAGGTGAGTGCGGCGCGATTACCCGTGTGACAGAAATGGATGGTGCCTTCGCGGTTGGGATCCAGGCCTGCATACTTGAAAAGCGCGATGACTGCGGCTTTATCGCGGATGAGTCCGTGAGCATCGACGAACCAGGTGAAGGGCAGATGCTTTGCTCCGGGGATGGTGCCCGGACGCTCACCCGGTTTTGCGGTGATGACACCGGCGTATTCTCCCAGGGTGCGTGCATCCAGCAGTTGGAGCTGACTTCCTAGGGCAACTTGAATGTCAGTGATTTCAGCTATGAGGCGGTAATCGGGGGCTGCTTTATATCGGGTGGCGGTGCTGAATCTGGGAGTCTTCTCGAGCTCGCGCGCAAATCGTTTGGCATAGTTGAAAACACCTCCATTGAGAATGGCGGCCTGCAAGTGTCCCATTACCTTCAATGACCAGAACACCCGGCTCGCAGCCGCCATGTCGCCGGGTTGATTTCCGCTAGCGATGACAATGACTGCGCTGTCATTGCCGATACCCAGTTCACCGAGAAGTCGCTCCAACCGCTTTATTGGCGGCAGCATCCCTGGTGTGATGGAGTGTTTGTCGGTTCGCCATAAACTATAGGGTGCATTCACAGCCCCGGGAATATGCAAGCGTCTATAGTTTTCCGGCTGCTGTATATCCAGCAGGAATAGGCCTTTTATCCCCCTGTTGGCCCGGAGCCAATCACTATCCACCAATGGTTCAAGCGCGAATAGTGAAGGGCTAAAGGATAGCAGCAGCATGAGAGCGTAGAGTCTATGCATCTGAGTTCGCTTGTTTTCAGGTATCCACAGTATCATGCAAATAGGGCGCCAGGCGCATTGAGTAGAATAACGGCCAATTAGGTTACCAATCGGTAACCTTGCGCTGTTACATGTTTCGATTGAGTAACCGTCGGCAGGTCCAAAGGCGCATTTCAGGGAGCATTTGCCATGGTTCGAATATTGCTGGGATAAATCGGTACCTTTTATGGAAGCATAAACCTGATGACTCAAGATCAAACCCTCACTGACAGTTTTGGCCGCACTGTTCGCTACCTGCGTATTTCGGTCACCGATCGGTGCGATCTTCGCTGCCAATACTGCCTGCCAAAGGGTTTTAGCGATTTTTCCGAACCTGGCAATTGGCTGAGACCCGCCGAAATCGAACGGGTCGTGGCCCGGTTTGCCCGCATGGGCGTGAGTCATCTGCGCCTGACCGGTGGCGAACCGCTGGTCAGGCGTAATATCGTGGATTTGGCAGAGCGGCTGGCTGCCGTCCCCGGCATCGATGACCTATCACTTTCGACCAATGGCGTCAGACTGGCGGACTTGGCGGAGCCGCTTCACCGTGCCGGTGTGCGACGAATCAATGTCAGCCTCGACAGCCTGAATCCGGCAACTTACAGGACCATCACAGGCGGCGGTAAGCTGGCAAAAGTATTGGCAGGATTGGAGGCGGCGAAAGCGGCGGGCTTTGCCCCCATCAAACTGAACACGGTGGTGATGCGAGGGGTGAATGAGGGCGAGATCGAAAAGATTTTCGAGTTCGCTGTTGCAAAGGGATATGCCTTGCGTTTGATCGAGACCATGCCGGTGGGCGTCAGCGGTCAAGACGCGCTGGATCGCTATGTCGAACTGGAAACCATCCGCCGATCGCTTGCTACCCGCTATGAGTTAATCCCGGACATCCTGCCCGGTGCCGGCCCGGCCCGCTACTATCGGGTAGCCGGTTCCAGTGCGCATATCGGTTTCATTACCCCCCTGTCACAGCACTTCTGTCAAACCTGCAATCGTGTTCGCCTCTCGGTCGAGGGCCATCTCATTACCTGTCTGGGCGATGAACACCGCTATCCCTTACGTCCACACCTGCGGGCAGGCTGCAGTGATGAGGCTTTGTCATATCACTTGTCGAAGGCGATCGCGCAAAAGCCCGCGCGTCACGAATTCAATAACCAACCGACCCGTGTCACCCGATTCATGTCGACGACCGGTGGCTGATGCATCCACTGTCCAATGGCAAGATACAGCTTTAGCGAAGATCCAAAAGGCGGCGTCGGCATGGAAGTCATCGCCAGCGATCACACCGAGATGTTCAATGCGGCCGCCACCGCGCTCTGTCTTTTCATGTGGGATCAGGATCAGGTGGTGGAGTGCGAGGAGATCCCTATCGCCTGGTACGGTTTCGACCTCCCCACCACCCTGGTCGGCCTACTCTCGGAGTTGCTCTATCAAATGGACAATGGCTGGATTATCAAGCGTTTTGTCACCCATGCCCTGGAAGAGGTGGACGAACTCGATGAGCGTCACCGCAAGAAGCAGTTGAAGATCACCGGTATCGCCTATGGCGAGCGTTATCAACCCGAGCGACACCAAAGGCGGTTTCCCGTGCAGGCTGTTCTACTACCTCGTCTCAAGGTACGGGAAGTGGAGGAGGGTGTTCGCCTCTATTGCGTGCTGGATGCCTGATACTCAGAATTAAAGCTAGCGTATTTGATCACCTTATCCACCACTCCTTTCATATCAAGTCGGGCTCTCCATGGTGCGGCAAGCCGTGCCCGGTCTATCACGCTGACATAGATGATCCTTTCTCATGTGTTACCAATAGGTAACGCCCCGCACCAATTCAGTAGGCCTGTTGAATTGACCTTGAATACAGCCACTTAACGCAAATTCGGAAATCGCCAAGTTACTGAACGGTAACGCTGAGGCGGCGAGTTCATTGTGCAAAATTCATTGCAAGAACGGCGATAAATATAATAAATGACGTAAAAACAAATAGATATAAATCATACAGTATTAGTATGGTATAGGATGTGCACTACTAAGTTGCATCACGGGACTGAGGTCTCGCGACATCGATATATTAAGAATCCGGATTTTCCGGCAATGCACTTAGGAGGATATCTCATGCCCCTTGGTCTCCAGGCTGAACCATCCCTCGGCGTGCCCGGTAAGAAGCGCTGGGCCATGGTCATCGATCTGCGACGCTGTATTGGATGCATGGCTTGTGTCTGTGCCGACAAGGCCGAATACGACGTACCGCTCGGCGTTTGGCGCACCATCGTCAAAGTCAAAGATACCGGCCATTTTCCCAATACCAAGCGACACTTCATGCCGAGGCTGTGCAACCACTGCGACAATCCGCCCTGCGTGAGAAACTGTCCCACGGAAGCCACCTACAAGCATGCGGATGGCTTCGTGCTGCAACGCTACGATCGCTGCATCGCATGCCGTACCTGTATTGCCGCCTGTCCCTACAATGCGCGCCATGTACTGCCCAAGAATCGGGATCGGGTAAAAATCGGCGGCGTGGTGGACAAGTGCACTTTCTGCAACCACCGGGTGGAGAAGGGGCAAGTGCCTGCCTGCGTGCAAACCTGCCTGGGTCGTTCACGTATTTTCGGTGATATCAACGATCCCAACAGCGAAGTCTCCCGGCTGGTCGCCCGCCACAAGACCGTGGTGCTCAAGCCGGACAAGGGGACCCGCCCACAGGTCTACTACATCAAGCCGGACAGAGCCCAGACCGAACAGCAATACAGCTCGCCGCAATCCTATGCCGCCCGATCCGACGCCGAGGCCTTCTATCGGCACAATCGCGGCAGCAAGTTCTTTTCCGGCGTCCTATAAGGGGTACACGTCATGTTCGAATACATGAATTACAACATCGCCCCCTGGGGGCATGAGATCGTTATCTACTTCTTTCTTATCGGTGCCGCCGGGATGACTTTCGTCTATGCCGCGGCGCCGGCGGTCTTCGGCAACGTCTTCGGCGGTGCCGCCAAGTCGCTGGAGCCGTTCCAACGAATCGGCCTGTTGGTATCACTCGTATTACTGATGATCTGCGTGCCCCTGTTGATCATGGACCTGGGGCAACCGGAGCGTTTCCTCTATCCGATTCTCCATTTCCACTGGACCTCGCCGCTCTCCTGGGGCTCCCTGTTCCTGCCGCTGTTTGGCTTGTGCATCATGGGTTTCCTCTTCGGTCATATCAAGGGCAATACGGGTTTGATGCGCCTGACCGGTATCCTGGGATCGCTGCTGGCGTTGTCGATGCCGCTCTATACCGGGCTCGATCTGATGGTTCACCAGACCCGTGAGCTTTGGAGCAATCCGACCATACCACTGCTGTTCGTCATTCTCTCCATGAGTTCCGGCACGGCGGTGGTGGCGGTCATACAACTGCTGCGTGGACAGCTTAACGAGCGGGCGAGCGAATTCCTGCACGCCTTTCTCTACCTCTCGTTGGCCGTGACCTTGGCCCTGTTCCTGGCCGAATGGGTGGTACTCACCTATGGCAGCGAAGAGAAACAACAAGCCATGGCGCTGATCAATCAAGCCTTCGGGTTCCGCTATTGGGGGCTCACCTTCCTGGTCGGGATAGTCGTGCCACTGGTATTGGTTGCCATTCCCAAGCTGGGACGCGACCCGCGGGTTCTGACCCTGGCGGCGATCATGAGCAGCGTGGGCGCCTACACCTTTCGGGAGGTGCTGATCTCTGCGGGTCAGCTCACCCAGATCTACTACTGAGGGAGACCGAGCGATGAGCGATAGTCTGAAATATACCCGCCGCGACTTCATGAAGATTGGCGGCGCCATGGGTGCGGCCGCCGGTGCCGTCGGTCTCTCCAGCCGCCGCCTGGTGGCGATGGAGAATGAACTGGGCGGCAAGGATTTCTCGCCCACCAGCGGCGCGGAACGCCAAGCCGTTCCCTACACCTGTCTCGCCTGCAATATCGAGGATGGCGGCGTGGCCTATGTGGAGAATGGCCGCATTGTCAAACTCGAAGGCAACATGGACCATCCGAATACCCGCGGCAAGCTCTGCGCCAAGGGTAACTCCGGTTTTCTGCATGTCTACGACCCGGACCGCATCATGACGCCGCTGTTGCGCACCGGTAAACGGGGCGAAGGCAAGTGGAAGCGCATATCCTATGACGAGGCGACTTCGTTGCTGGCGCAAAAGCTGCGTGAGGTGATCGACCAGGCCAATGCCGAGAACAATCCTGAAATCCTCAACGAGATTGTCTTCAAGTGGGGACGCGACCGCTCCGGCGGCGCGGTAGGGCGTTTCATGCATGCACTGGGCTCCAATGCCATGCTCAACCACACCAATATCTGCGAATCCTCGAAGAAGGTCGGACTCGAACCCTCCTGGGGACCGGATATCGAATCCTGTGATTGGGCCAACACCAAGTACATCCTCAACTTCGGCTCCAATGTTCTGGAGACCGCCTACTTCATGAATCCCAACGCCCAACGGCTGGTGGACGGTGTGGTGGGCAACAAGGCCAAGCTGGTGAGTTTCGATGTGCGCATGTCCAATACTTCCGGATTCTCGGACGAAGCCTACTTCCCCTATCCGGGAACCGATGCGGCCATCGCCCTGGCGATCTGTCATGTGATCATGAACGAGGGGCTCTACGACGCCGACTTCATCCGCGATTGGACCAATGTCACGGCCGAGCAGTTGATCGACCACCTGAAACCCTATACCCCGGAGTTCGCGGAAGAAGAATCGGGCGTTCCGGCGAAGGATATCCGTCGCATTGCACGGGAGTTCGCCACCACCAAGCCGGCCACTACCTTCTCTTACCGCGGTCCCTGCAAGCATCTCTGGGGCGCCTACCAGGAGGCGGCAATCCACATGATCAACGTCATCACCGGCAACGTGGAGAAGAAGGGTGGCTACTGCCTGCCGCGTGGCATGGGCTGGCCACAGCCCGAACCGGTACCGCCCAAGGGTAAGGCGGCCAGCCCGATTGCCACCCCGCCTCTCTATCCATTGGCGTCGCATCATGTGTCGACCCATGCGCCCTATATGATCATGAAGGGCGAGGCCAAGGTGTCGGTCTGGATGTCCTACTACGACAATCCCGTCTACACCTATCCCTCCAGTCATGTGTGGAAAGAGTTTCTAACTAATGAGAGCCAGGTGCCCTTTCTGGTCTCCTTCAGCCCTTATATGTCGGAGACGACGGAGCTGTCGGATTTGATCATCCCGGATGTGACCTACCTTGAGCGCCACGATCCCGAGTCCATGCCGAGCGGGCTCTATCCCTGTCTCTCAATTCGCCAGCCGGTGATCAAACCTTTGGCGGGCACCCAGGAGTTCCGCCAGACCTTGATCGATGTGATTCAGAAGGTGGATCCGGACGGCGCATTGGGAATCAAGAAGTATTTTGCCTTCGATCGTGTCGAGGATTGGATGAAAGCCCATTTCGACAACATCCCCGGTCTCAAGGAAGACGGCGGCTGGGATTTCATGAAGAAGAAGGGGGTCTGGCCGATCTATGGGGAAGTCGACAAGGATAGCGCGAAGATCGTCGATAAGAACGGCAACGAGGTCGAGCCCGATTATGGTCTCTATACCAAGGAGGTCTCGGCCTCCGACATGGAGGGCGCGGAGATCGGCGAGGACGGCTCCATCATGAAGGATGGCCACGCCATCGGCGTGCAGGTGGGCGGCAGGAACATGGTCGGCTTCGGCACCCCTTCCCGTCGTATCGAACTCTACAAAGAGAGCTTCAGGAAATACGGCTTCAATCCGTTGCCGGTCTATAAGCGGCTTCCCTCACGCGACAAGCAGGCCAATGAGTTGGTGCTGACGACCTATAAGGTCAACGTGCATACCCAGAGCCGCACCGCGTCACTGAAGTATCTGGCCGAGCTGTATCACAAGAATCCGGCCTGGATCAATCCGAAGACAGCGGCGGCGCGCGGCATTAAGGACGGCGATCTGATCAGAGTGGCATCCAAGCTGGGACATATCGTCACCCGCGCCCATGTCACCGAGGGCATCCATCCGGATGTGGTGGCGATCTCCACCGCCTGCGGACACAGCGCTTATGGCCGTCTTGCTCAGCTGAAGACGCGACAACAGGCATCCGAGTGGTCGCAGGGCGGCGATGCGGATATCACCAACAATGTCTGGTGGAACGACAAGGGTGTGCATCCCAATCCCATCATTCGTCTGGCTGTCGATCCCATCGGCGGCTCCCAGGGCTGGTTCGATACCGTGGTGACGGTGAGCAAGGCGCAACCCGGCGATAACTACGGCGACGTCAAGGCCAGTGTGGAGGAGTCGTTCAAGGATTACGAAGAGACCCTGCGATACGCCTATACCGGCGATCTGCATCGCGAGAATCACAAGGAGGTGGAGATCGACTGGGAGAGCCTGCCGCAAGCCGAACTGCACACGAGCAGCCATTGATCTCATGCTTACCGGCAAAGATCGTAAAGCCTATTAGAAGATGAGGAGCGAGATGCTGACGACCACAACAATATCAGAGGAGGAGGGGAGAGAGACGGGCACCGCGGAGCGGATAAACGAGCTACAGGCTCTGGCCCGTCTGTATGGATTCATCGCCCGCTGTCTCGAAGAGGAGCTTGATCGGGAGTTGATCCAATTGCTGAGGGGAGAACTTCAGACGCCGTTGGAGAGTCTGGGTTTGCGTCTCGACGAACGCTTTCTCAGCTCTCCAATGGATGCGCTGATGGAAGAGTTGGCGGAGGAGTACACCGGGCTGTTTGTCGCGCCGGGTTGTATCAGCCCCTATGCCTCCGTCTTCGAGACCGGATGCATGTACAAGGAACCGGCGGATCGCGCCGTCGAAGCATACCGGGCGGCGGGATGGGAATACCAACGGCACATGAGCGGCGAGTTCCCCGACCATATCGGTACCATGCTGGGATTTTGCGGTCTGTTGGCTGATACGGAGGTCGACAATCTGGCCGCCGGTGAGTTGCGGCGCGCGGACGAACTCAAAGCGATGCGGGAGAGGTTTCTGGTCGAGCAGCTTGGCGGCTGGGGACCCGGCTGGTGCCGCCTGGCTGCCGATGCCGCGCTGCACCCGTTCTATCAGGGGCTGTTGAGCCTGACACAGGCGTTGCTGTGGAACGAGCTGGCCCGGATCGTCGACCGCCGGCGTTTGCGCGAGTTGGTGGAGCAGAACCGGCGTGAACCCAAACGTCTGGACTATAACGCCGACTTCCGCAAGGC
>JBNKOL010000038.1:0-35627 GCA_050294655.1 Sedimenticolaceae bacterium | reverse complement strand
GCCAGCGCACGAAAATCGATAGCGTATTCTTTGTATCGGCCCTTCTTGTCGAACTCGATGTTGTAGCCCAGCTTGTTAAAGTAATTGGTCGGCAGATGTACGGAAAGGCCTTCCTTATTCAATACGGGAACCATGAAGTCCACTGATAGCCCATTTCTGTGTGTTTTATGTGGACTGAACTTCCCCCCTTCTTTAAATCCTGTTTCGGCATATTTAAATACTTTGTTAGGTGCTTCTGTTTCAAGGTATTTGTAAGAGTCAATAATAATGTCACGAACTTTCGAATGGATATATGTTCTACCAAGCAGCTCCGCGGTCGTGCTGTAACTTATGAAATTGTTACCGGCGCTGGGCAGCTGTACTCCCCCTTCAAGTCTTCCGTTGGATGTTGTGCCATAGCAGGTGCTTTCCTGAGCATATGCTGTGCTCGAAAGCGTCAGTATGAGCAATAGAAAGAGTCGGTGCATGTGCGTACAATGCTCAATTTTTGGGGTCGGCGAGGTGCTTCGCAAGTGGGTAGGTTGGAGTGACGCTCGGGCTTGTCAACGTCATGTGCGCTTCTTGATGTAATTCGGTTGTTCGTGAACTCGCAATCACGGGTAAAAAAAGATTTTCATAAGCGTGAGCAATAGTCGCAGTTCTTGGCTGACAATAAAAGCACGGAGTAACGAGTGGCGGCGATTTCCGTTTGGGCTTTACATGTATACTACTCCGAACAGAGTATCAGTATTAAGCTCTAAAACACCATCTACAGTAATTGCTTCTATTTCTGAAAGATGTTCTTGCTTGAATTGGGTCAGTTGTTTATGGCTCAATTGGTCAAGAAGGGATTTATAGCCTGCATTATTAAGTAATGACCACCATTCGCTTATTGTGATTGGATAGCGAATTGGATAATGTACCACCTTTATGCTTTTATAGTGACTTGTCGTTGCTAACTCTTCAATTTGCTGTTTTGTTTTGAGTCTTTCTCTGAGTCGTGATGGGGTCTCGATTTGATAATTCAATTCAAGTCGTTTTAGGAAAAGATCCGCATATGGATTGAAGGCGTCCTTGGTAAAGGATGAAAAGATAAACACTCCACCAGGTTTTATTGTTCTGCAAAGTGCCTGATATGTTGCTTCCATATCAGGGTAGAAAAACAGTGCGTAGCCGCAAGTCACTATGTCAAAAAATCCATCGCGATAAGCAATATTATCTACGTCACAATGCTTGAATGTAATATTATCGAGGTCTTCCTCTTGCGCCTTTTTTTTCGCCTGTTTAAGCATCCCTATAGATAAATCAATTGCCTCTATATTCGCAAGCCGATACTTTTTTGCTACCTCTATAGCAACAAATCCTGTTCCAGTGGAAACATCAAGAACATTCGAAAATACAGTAAGCGGTATTAATTCAGCCATTTTGCCGGCGGAAATGGCAAAAAATCTGTTTTCATCATATCGGTTTGAAACAGCGTTAAATGTTGATTCGATGTTCTTTTTGAATGTGTCTGATTCCATGTCGTCTCTATGCGGGATCCAGTGGGTGTAATGCGGAACTATCTAGGGGGCCTCTGATTGATTCCTGTTCGAGTGTGTGGTGAGATGAAATGCGCCGGATCAAGACGAAAATAGCCCGCGATCGCGAAGCTTTGGCTATTTCGAAGAATTTTTTGGCAGAGCCGGCGCATTTCATCCGTCACACACGATTCATGAATCGATCAGAGGCTCACAGGACTGAGATTGGAACTCTTTGCCCTGCTTTAGCTATGCCTTAAGCGCTTTCATTATTCATCCTGGTCTGTGTGGGCGCAAGTGAGATAACTACCATGGTGATCCTCGGGTTTGTTGTGAACACACGTCGATCCGACGTCTCTGCGTGCCAATTTATATAAGACCGAAACCGCAATGCTGATCGGGGAGTGCTGCGAGGGTTCGAAAAAATTGAACGTCTATTTGATATCGTTATAGCCTAATATAACACCACTTATATCCCTTGTGTGTCAGTCGCATCACTTCTTTCGGTCACAGATAGAAAAAAGCCCGCCAGGAGTAATATCGTGTTAAATACGACTACCATCCAGGGGGGGGATGCGGGGCTGATCAATATCATATTCATCACGATATAAAGATTAGCTAATACGGCTGGCAAGGCAGAGACAGGAATTGCCCAATAAGCCCACTTCTTGCCCTCACGAAACGGTTTGAATAACAAGAAACCCATTACGATTGACAGCGACAGCCATCCGGCGCCAAGTGCTCTCATAAGTCCCAATATCAGGTTTTGATATTTTGTGCTCAACTCTGACCAGTCTTGCTCAAGCATTACTGCGTGGTATGGCATGAACTCCGTTCTTGAAAGATATACCAGCGCGTATACAAATGATATCAGCAGGAATATCGCGTAGCATAGAAAAGAAATCATATGTTTCCAGTTCGTAGTACGTTCCATGACTATTCTCCTACTTGTAGAAATGAAGTAAAACGATTTACCGCGCCGGGGTTGTAGATAGCGAGCAGCGATTGCGGCCAATGGTTAAGTTTGTCCTGATTGAATTTGAATATTAACTTCCTGTTTGTATTTTTTTTATAGCGCGGAGCAAAAGATTCAGCTGTGATGTGTGAATAGAGAAAACGCCAGGCGGCAACTGTTGGATTTCTCAGTGAGGCATCAGCGCTGAGCAGGCTTCTGTCAACTGGGTTCTGCGAGTTGTCCTGTGGCATACAAATAGACAACCCCTGGAGGTGGGGAAAGTCGAAATGGAGGTGCTCCTGTTGTATCTCGCTGTTGGAGGTAATCGAGTGGCATCGAGGCAAGGTAAGGCGCTGTTTGCGCTTCATTGTCTGAATCGAGTGGTACATCCAGGCTATTTGCCCTGGGGCGTAGATCTTGCTCGGACGAACAAACGGAGTCGGCATGCCGTGGCTCTCGTCCGCGTTCAGGCCGAACGGAGGTTCGAACGCCCCTCTCGAGGGGACTGGTTGAAAGGGATGCCGCTTTACGGCTCCGGGCTGCGGTCGCTCGAATGTCTGGGTGTGTGGGTGAATCACATCGAGATCGGTAGGCGGATAATCCCGGTCCCCAATAATGCGGGGAGCAGGTATCGGGTGACAGCGTTGCTGTATCCGCTTATCGAACCTATCGGGCGCTAGATTGGTCAGGTGCTCATCATCCATGAGAGAGATATCTCAGAAGCTTTACCCAAGTCTACCTCGCTTTCGCATTGGATAGAACTCAAACCAATACGGCAAGTACCCACTGCTGATGCATATCTGTTTTCAACTGGTGAGATATCGAGGGATTCCGGAAGAGGAATTTCCGTCGTAGTCATATGAGTTGGCAAGTTATGTGCCATGCGATATGTCGGGCCGAGTGCGATACAGGCCTCCATTTAGCCGGCTTCGTGCTCCTCGCTTCCGCCCGCGATCAGCGCTCATCTGGTGGAGCGTGGACAGGCTGCTAGAACGCCGCAGAGCTATAAGCCATGTCCTGTGGGAGGGCGTTCTTGGGGTGGTGAGTCCCTCGCAGGCGCTGTCGTCCGGTTGATTGGCCGGAATGCTCTGAGTGGTTGGTCTGGGGGGGGGCGGTATGCCGGACCGCGCCCTATGCGATGATCATGGGGGGGTGGTGGACTCGTACCTCGCGGAACAAGCGGGAAAAATAGTTACAGCTGCAGGTGGATCTTGCTGAAAGACTGGATAATCACTTGACCTTATATATGAGTATTAGTATTTTGCACTGTTCCTATTTTGATTTTTGGCCGGTAGGGTTGCCGGCCTGACTGGAGGCATCAGACGTGGAACTCAGCGGTGGCGATATCATCGTTCAGTGCTTGAAAGATGAGGGCGTGGAGTACGTTTTCGGCTACCCCGGCGGGGCCGTGCTGCATATCTACGACGCGATTTTCAAGCAGAAGGACGTGAAGCATATCCTGGTTCGCCACGAGCAGGCAGCCGGCCATGCGGCCGACGGCTATGCGCGGGCGACCGGTAAGCCGGGTGTGGTGCTGGTGACCTCGGGTCCCGGTGCGACCAATGCGGTTACCGGTATTGCCACTGCCTATATGGACTCTATTCCGATGGTGGTGCTGACAGGGCAGGTGCCCACTCCGGTGATCGGCAGTGACGCCTTCCAGGAGGTCGATACCGTCGGCATCACCCGCCCCTGCGTGAAGCACAATTTCCTGGTCAAGCGACTGGAAGATCTGGCTGACACGATCAAGAAGGCCTTTTTCATCGCTACCACCGGCCGCCCCGGACCGGTGGTGGTCGATATTCCGAAGGACATCACCGATCCCGGCGTTAAGATCCCCTACCACTATCCCGCCAAGGTCAAGATGCGCTCCTACAATCCCACGGTAAAGGGCCATTTGGGGCAGATCAAGAAGGCGGTGAAGATCATGATGGAGGCCGAGCGACCGGTCTTCTACACCGGTGGTGGCGTGGTGCTGGACGATGCGTCCAAGACCCTGACCGAGCTGGTCGATACCCTCAACTTCCCCATCACCCAGACTCTGATGGGGTTGGGCGCCTATCCGGGCAGCGGCAAGAACTTCCTCGGCATGCTTGGCATGCATGGCACCTACGAAGCCAACATGGCGATGCACGAGACCGACGTGCTGATTGCCGTGGGCGCTCGCTTCGACGACCGGGTCACCGGTCACGTCAAACAGTTCTGCCCCAATGCGACCATCATCCACGTGGATATAGATCCCTCTTCGATCTCCAAGAACGTGCGGGTCGATGTGCCCATTGTCGGACCGGTCAAGCAGGTCCTGCGCGACATGCTCAAGGTGGTCAACGAGAGCAACAAACAGCCGAAACAGCAGTCGCTGGCCGAATGGTGGGAGCAGATTGATAAATGGCGCTCCATGGACTGCCTCAAATATGACCACAAGAGTACGCTGATCAAACCCCAATATGCGGTGGAGATGCTGCATAAGGTCACCAAGGGCGACGCCTTCGTCACCTCCGACGTGGGCCAGCACCAGATGTTCGCGGCTCAGTTCTACAGTTTTGATAAACCCCGGCGCTGGATCAACTCCGGCGGTCTGGGCACCATGGGCTTCGGCCTGCCTGCCGCCATCGGTGTGCAGATGGCCTTTCCCAAGGCCCAGGTGGCGGTAGTCACCGGCGAATCGAGCATTCAGATGTGCATCCAGGAGCTGGCCACCTGCATCCAATATGACCTGCCGCTCAAGATCATCCTGCTCAACAATGGCTATATGGGCATGGTGAGGCAGTGGCAGGAGTTTTTCTACGAGAGTCGCTACTCCCAGTCCGTCATGAGCGTGACGCCGGACTTCGTCAAGCTGACCGAGGCCTACGGCCATGTGGGCATGCGGATCGAAAAGCCGAAGGATCTGGAGGGCGCCATGCAGGAGGCCTTCTCCTTGAAAGATCGTTTGGTATTCATGGATATTGCAGTCGACCCGGCGGAGAATGTCTATCCCATGATCGCCGCCGGCAAGGGGCACCATGAGATGTATCTGTCACCTGGAAGCGAGTTGGTCTGATGAGGCATATCATTTCTATTCTGATGGAGAACGAATCCGGTGCCCTGGCCCGGGTGGCCAACCTCTTCTCGGCGCGCGGCTACAATATCGAATCGCTGACGGTGGCGCCCACCGAGGATGCCACCCTCTCGCGCATGACCCTGGTGACCAGCGGCAGCGACGAGATCATCGAGCAGATCACCAAGCAATTGAACAAGCTGGTCGACGTGGTCAAGTTGGTGGATCTCACCGAGGGCGAACATCTTGAGCGCGAGATGATGCTGATCAAGCTGCGTGCGGAGCGCACCCAGCGGGAGGAGATCAAGCGTCTGGTGGATATCTTCCGGGGCAAGATCATCGATGTCACCGATACCAGCTATACGGTCGAGCTGACCGGGGTAGCGAATAAGCTGAGCGCATTCGTCGAGGCGGTCAACGAGGAGCTGATCATCGAGGTGGTGCGCACCGGGCCTTCAGGTATCGGCCGCGGACCGAAAGGACTGGGGCTCTGATAATTCAATAATTATTTTTGAATTAATAAGGATGAATTAAGGTGTGCGCACCGCGCGTGCCTTTTCACACCTGATTCAAAATTAAACATTCACAATTCAAAATTTTCCGAAGGAAACAACATGGCTATCAACGTTTACTACGATAAAGACTGCGACCTGAACATAATCAAGGGCAAGACGGTCTCCATTATTGGTTACGGTTCACAGGGCCATGCCCATGCCAACAACCTGCAGGATTCCGGGGTGAATGTCATTGTCGGTCTGCGTGAGGGTTCTCCCTCGGCTATCAAGGCTCAGAATGCCGGGCTCACCGTGAAGTCGATCGAGGAGGCGGTTCAGTCTGCGGACATAGTCATGATCCTGGCGCCGGACGAATTTCAGTCCAAGCTCTACCGTGAGCAGATCGCTCCCCATATCAAGGAATCGGCCGCACTCGCTTTCGCCCATGGCTTCGCCATCCACTACAACCAGATCATGCCGAGGGAGGATCTCGATGTCATTATGATCGCACCCAAGGCTCCAGGTCACACGGTGCGAAGCGAGTATGTCAGGGGGGGCGGCATCCCCGATCTGGTTGCGGTCTATCAGGACGCCACCGGCACCGCTATGGATACCGCGCTCTCCTATGCCTCAGCTATTGGCGGTGGCCGCACCGGCATCATCGAGACCAGCTTCAAGGACGAGACCGAGACCGATCTGTTTGGTGAGCAGGCGGTGCTCTGCGGCGGTGCGGTGGAACTGGTCAAGGCCGGCTTCGAGACCCTGACCGAAGCGGGTTACGCTCCCGAGATGGCCTACTTCGAGTGCCTGCATGAACTGAAGCTGATCGTCGATCTGATGTACGAGGGCGGCATCGCCAACATGAACTACTCCATCTCCAACAACGCGGAGTATGGCGAGTACGTTACCGGACCGCGCGTCATCAATGAAGAGAGTCGCAAAGCCATGAAACAAGCGCTGCAAAACATCCAGAGCGGTGAGTACGCCAAGCAGTTTGTCTCCGAGGGAGCGCTCGGCTACCCTTCGATGACCGCCTACCGTCGTCTGAATGCGGCCCATCCCATCGAGCAGGTGGGTGAGCGGCTGCGCGGCATGATGCCCTGGATCAAGAAGATCGTCGATAAGTCAAAGAACTGACCCATCGGCATGCCGATGGCTGCCCCGTAAGGGTTCGGTCAGACGGCTAGCCAATCAGACCCTGAAAGACCCGGGCATACCGCCCGGGTTTTTTTATCTCGCTTACGTGGCGATGCTTGCCGCCGCGTCGGACTCTCCTCAATACGACTTCACCGGGCTGGTAGGTGGCCAGGTTTTTATACCGGGGTAGCCGCGGTCACATCAGTGCAATATGCGATGTGCTTTTAAGCACCAAGATGCGCTTTTTAAGCACCAAATAGGCTTAGAATTCCGCTTATGATTGACGCAGATCAATCGTGAGTGACATTGTATTCAAAGAGAGGCGTCAACTAGCGCTAAGTTGATCAACAACACTTTCAAAAGCCTATTAGACCTTCATTAAGGGATTATTGCTTGATATGGAAGATCTGTTTGCCCGCTTACGCTACCTGATTATCGACGACTTTGAGCAGATGCGAGCCTCTTTCAAAGGGATGCTGACGAGCGTTGGCGCGCGCGATATCGAGACTTGTGCCACTGGAGAACAGGGGCTGAAGGCGCTCTCCCTGAATAGTTACGACGTGGTGATCTGTGATTATAACCTGGGCGACGGAAAGGATGGCCAGCAGGTGTTGGAGGAGTCGCGTCATCTTGGTTATCTGGGCCACGCCTGCTGCTTCTTCCTGATCACCGCCGAGAGCAATATGCCGATGGTACTCGGCGCCCTGGAGCAGCAGCCGGATGAATATATGATCAAGCCGATTCAGCCCGATGTGTTGCATCATCGTCTTGCGGCGGTGCTGAAACGCAAACGCCAACTGAAGGTGATCGATCAGGCGCTGATGGATGGTGATAAAGCGGGTGCCGTTAGACTTTGTGAGGAGCAGTGTGATAAAGATCTCAAGAAGCGTCTCTATCTGGCGAAATTGCAGTCTGAAATCTGTATCGATCTTGAACGCTACGATGAAGCGGAGTCGATTTATCTTCAGGTGTTGAAAATCCGAAAATTCCCCTGGGCTAGTTTCGGTTTGGGGAAGATCGATTACCAAAGAGGGGAGATGGAGAAGGCCGCAGCGTGTTTTCAAAGTTTGATCAACGAAAATCCTCTCTATCTCGAAGTCTATGACTGGCTGGCTCTGGTGCTGGTTGAGCAAGGTGAAAAGAGAGAGGCCCAGCGCCTGCTACAGCAAGCGGTCAAGTATTCGCCAAAATTGGTCAGACGCCAACGGCTATTGGGTCAGCTGGCTCAAGAGAATGATGATATGGAAGTGGCCGAGCGGGCATACCAGGCTGCCGTCCGTTGGGGGGAGAACTCCTGTTTCGTCAAACCGGATGAGTATCGTCACCTGGCGGAGATTTACCAGAGCAGGGGGAATAATCCGAAATTGTTGAGGCTGCTGTCTGATGGCTGTAAACGCTTCGAAGGTCGTCCCACAGAGAAGATCACCTTATTGAGCAGACTGGCCCGGGCAAAGCGGCATATTAATAGGGCCGAGCCGATCGATAGCTATCTGCAGGAGATAACGCAGCTGGTCAGGGAGCAAAACGATATATTTGCCGCAGAGGATCTCTTGATGGTGGCGGATGACCTGTTTCAGCTTTCTTGTCACGATCAGGCGCGTCTGTTGCTGAGTGTCCTGTTGGGTAATCATCATGACGATGAAGAATGGACGTCGCGTGTCCGGGAATTGATGCATGCACATGAACAAGGTCGTGCGGCGGATGAGCTGATCGATCAGTGTAGACAGGCGTTGAAGCAGGTCCATAGTGACTGTATCAAGCTGTTCCAGCAGGGTGCAACGGTGCAGGCTATTGAGTTACTCAATGAGGCTGTGGATCAGCATCCGGGCAACAGAACCATGGTCCTGATGTCAGTCGGTGCCATGATCGACTTCATGCGGGGCCATGGTGTGGAGCAGACTTATCATTTCAGATGTCGATATTCGTTAAATCAATTGTTGGAGAGAAATCGACAGGATGAGACAGCAGGGAAGTATCTTCGTCAGTTAGATCATCTTTCGGGATGTCCGGAATTGGAGAATTCAGTTGCAGGATAATCAACAGAAAGTAGAAATGCTGGGACTGACCTCGGCCTTTGCCATGGTCTCCCATGACATCAAAAACTCACTTGGCATTCTTCTCAAGTATATCGGCATGATTGCGGAAAGCTGCGACCTGGAGGCTTGCGGCGTCAGCCAGGAGTGCGCGGACATGGAGTATGAAGTCAAGCGTATCAACAACAATTTAGTGAAGATGCTGACCCTGTTCAAGGTCGAGGAGGGCAACTATTTGCTGAATGTGGATGCCCATGAGATCAGTGAGTTTCTCGAAGAGGCGATGCTGGAGCATGGCGATCTTACCAAGCAGAAAGGGATCGGCTATGAGGTCCAATGCAATGAGGATCTCTACTGGTACTTTGATCGAAACCTGATGACCGGCGTCATGGGGAATGCCATTAACAATGCCCTGCGCTATACCAAGGATTGGCTCAGGGTGGCGGCCGAGGCGACCGATGAGGGATTGGTGATCTCTGTGGAGGATAACGGCAGTGGATTTCCCCCGTCCATGCTGGAGAACCAGGGCGAGTATTTTCATCCGGAGTCCGGTTTCCTCAATAACAACACCGGTCTGGGGCTCTACTTTACACAGGTGGTGCTGGATCTCCACGGCCATGATGGACAGCGGGGACGTGTGACACTCTCCAACGGTGGTGTCTTGGGAGGGGGGGTCTGTCAGATTCTGCTACCCTGAACACCCTCACGGGTCGATGCTCACCTGGATGACAACGCCCCGGAAGGCGGAGCAGCGCCCCCACGCAGTCGGGATCCGACCCTCGGCGAGGCGTAAGCCGTTCGACTTCGAAGCGGTGCGTTTCGCCGATCACCGGCGGTCGCATCCCCCGCTGCGCGGGGGCCCCTGCTCCGCGCCTCGGACGGCGCCCCGAGAGGCGGAGCAGCGGCAACAGAGCCAATGGAATTCGTGTTAACAGGCCCTAGTATAGGACACTACACTAGTAAGTTTACCTGGGTGCGGCGAAGTCCTGGGTCCAGTAGATGCCATAGGCGGAGTTACTGTCAGTCGCCATCGCTGCCCCCATCTGCGTGAAGTTGGGATTCATCAGATTGGCGCAATGGCCGGCACTCGAGATCCAGGCGTCCATCGCGGCCTGCCCGTCGCCGTAGCCGGCGGCGATGTTCTCGCCATAGGTACGCCAGATATATCCCGCCGTGGTAATCCGGTCACCGGGGCTGGAGCCGTCCAGTCCCGTGTGGTCAAAGAAGTTATTGTTCGCCATGGAGGTGGAGTGAACCTGGGCTGCGTTTTCCAGTTGGCAATGCCAGGCCAGGGAGGCGGCGGCGGAATAGCGGGTGCTGCCGCAGTCACGGGCGACGGCGCGGGTGTTGTTGACCAGGGTCAGCATCTCCTTGTCGTTGTTATCCATGCAGAGGTCGATGGTCGTCTGTGGGGTAGTGCCAAGGTTGTAGTTCGAACCGGTCGTGAACTCCCAGCTTTCCGATAAGACAGGATTTCCCGCCAGGTCGGTTGAGCTGTTGCTGAGTGTGACGATGTAGCGGCTCTCCTCGGCAAGAGGGGCCGCAGGTGTGAAGATGATGCTGTGATTGCTGTCATCGTAACTGACCGTGCCGGGAATCGTCGTGGTGCCTAAACTGATTGTCAGGCTCGATGCATCAACCGTGTTTGTGAGCAGGGCCTCATCGAAGCTGACGACGATCCGCACAGAGACGGCCACACCCGTCTGGTCCGTCGCGGGGGATCTGTTGGTGACCGACGGTGAGGTGTTGTCGTTCAGGGGTGATATCTGCAGATTGAAATCAGTGGCGTGGGTCAGTTCGCCATCGTCCACTGTGAGCCGGAAGCTGTACTGGGTGGGCTGATTGACCGTAGGAGCGACAAAGCTGAGACTGCTGTTCGATGTGCCGCTGAGGAATATCGTCGGTCCCGCGCTCTGGCTCCAGTCAAACAGCAGATTGTCACCATCAGGATCGGATGAGCCACTACCGTCCAGGGTGACTGTCTCTCCCGACAGGAAAGAGTGCGCGCCGTTGATTCGTGCCGTCGGCGATTGGTTGGTGCTGCCGGTTGGTGGTGGCTGTGTGGTGTCGTTGGTGCTTGAGGTGGCGGTATCGGAGTTGCAGCCACTCAGGGTGAAGCTGAGCAGTAGTGTGGAAAGGATGGTGACTCCCTGTTTGCCGTTCAGCATGGTTTCGTCCTGAATATTGATTCAAAGCTCATGGAGCGCCTCTTGTTGGATACTACGTAAGACGGGATAGAGGAACATTGCGGTGGTTCTAAAATATGGGGAATTCACACGCTCGCTTCAGCCAGACATTCTGTTTTGCGGCGCATACCGTGCCGGGCGGTCAATTACTGGTCCGAAAGTAAGTGTTAACAGACCTCCGTGTGGATGGTCTATAATGCCCGGTTTTTCAAGCCCCAATCTCCGGGAGAGAGCAGATGTCGAAAGATGGCATAAACAAGGTCGTGCTGGCCTATTCGGGTGGTCTCGACACCTCTATCATCGTCAAGTGGCTGCAGGACGAGTATCAGTGCGAGGTGGTGACCTTCACCGCCGATATCGGTCAAGGTGAAGAGGTCGAGCCGGTGCGCGGCAAGGCGGAGGCCGCCGGCATCAAGGAGATCTACATCGAGGATCTCACCGAGGAGTTCGTTCGCGACTATGTGTTTCCCATGTTCCGCGCCAATGCCATTTACGAGGGCGAATACCTGCTCGGTACCTCCATCGCCCGTCCGCTGATCGCCAAACGGCTGATTGAGATCGCCAACGAGACCGGCGCCGACGCCATCTCCCACGGCGCCACCGGTAAGGGTAACGATCAGGTGCGCTTCGAGCTGGGCGCCTACGCCCTGCGCCCCGATATCAAAATCATCGCCCCCTGGCGCGAATGGGATCTCAATTCACGTGAGAAGCTGCTGGCCTATGCCGAGGCCCATGGCATCTCCATCGAGATGAAGCGCGAGGGCAAGAAGTCGCCCTATTCCATGGACGCCAATCTGCTGCATATCTCCTACGAGGGGTACGATCTGGAAGATCCCTGGACCGAACCGGGCAACGACATGTGGCGCTGGTCGGTCTCACCGGAGCAAGCGCCGGATCAGTCAACCTATATCGAGATTGGCTTCGAGCAAGGTGACGCGGTCTCCATCGATGGTGAAATGCTCTCACCCGCCAGCTTGCTGCTGAAGCTGAATCAAATGGGTGGTGCCAACGGCATCGGCCGCACCGACATCGTGGAGAACCGCTACGTGGGTATGAAGTCCCGTGGCTGCTACGAGACTCCCGGCGGTACCATCCTGCTCAAGGCCCATCGTGCCATGGAATCCCTGACCCTGGATCGGGAGGCGGCGCACATGAAGGATGAGCTGATGCCGCGGTATGCCAAGCTTATCTACAATGGTTACTGGTTCGCCCCCGAGCGCTTGATGCTGCAGGCCGCCATCGATAAGACCCAGGAAGTGGTGAATGGCGTGGTGCGGCTGAAGCTCTACAAAGGCAACGTCAGCGTAGTCGGCCGCAAGTCGGAGAGCAACAGCTTGTTCGATGCGTCGATTGCCACTTTCGAGGACGATGCGGGTGCTTACGATCAGAAGGACGCCGAGGGCTTTATCAAGCTCAACGCGCTGCGTTTAAGAGTGGCGGCTGCGAAGAAGAAGTAGCGGTTCGGCCTGTTACATGGGAAGGTCGGTCATCCAGGGATGGCGGCCTTTTCCTATTCGCAATGCTTCTCTTTTGGGGTCGCGAAGTCTATCGGTGCGGCAAGCCGCACCCTACGCTCGTATCAAGGGTAGGGTGCGACTCTGCTCAATCATCGTTAGTGGGCTCTGAGGGTTATCGAACTTACCGCATGGCCCACTAGCTTATTGTCTCAGGCGGCCTTACGCTCCCGTTGGGCCAGGTTCAGGGCCGAGAGCAGTGACTTGAGTGTGGCGCTCAGAGTGTCGTGGTCGAAAGCGGCACCACTCACGCGCTCACCCTCCACGTCGAGCAGGACGTAGGCCACCGCTTCCGCGTCGGTGCCCTCGCCAATGGCGTGCTCACTGTAGTCGAGGACCCGGATCTGCAAACCGTAGGCGCAGGTGAAGGCGTCGATGAAGGCGGAGATAGCCCCCTCGCCGCAGCCATGCAGTGTGCGGGTATCTCCTTTCTCGCTGAGCCTGGCCTCGATCACGTCGACTGTGGATTGACGGTCGAGGCGGTAGCCGTCGAGCCGGATCGGCGCCGTGTCGGCCACGAACTGTTGTCGGAACAGCTGGTAAATCATAGCGCTGTCGATCTCGCCGGACTGGGTTTCACTGAGGTGTTGAACCCTGGCGGCCAGTTCCACCTGAATCCAGCGTGGCAACATGAGTCCGAAATCCCGTTCCAGTACATAGGCCACGCCCCCTTTGCCCGATTGGCTGTTGACCCGGATTACCGCCCGGTAGTCGCGCCCGATGTCCTGCGGGTCGATGGGCAGATAGGCTACCTGCCAGGGCTCGTCAGGCTGTTGGCGATGGAGGCACTTGCGGATCGCATCCTGATGGGATCCGGAGAAAGCGGTGTAGACCAGCTCGCCCACCCAGGGATGCCTGGGATGGACCGGCAGGCCGGTGCACTCGTTGTAGACGCGGATGATCTCGTCCGGTCGGGAGAGGTCGAGTTCCGGATCGATGCCCTGGCTATAGAGATTCATCGCCAGGGTAACGATATCCATGTTGCCGGTGCGCTCCCCGTTTCCCATCAGGGTGCCCTCGACCCGGTCGGCGCCGGCCAGCATCGCCAGTTCGACGGCGGCTACTGCACTGCCTCGGTCGTTGTGGGTATGCACGGAGACCCTGATCGCATCCCGCTGTTTCACATGCTGGCAGAAATACTCCACCTGGTCGGCGAACAGGTTCGGTGTTGTGCTCTCCACGGTGGCCGGCAGATTGATGATGCAGGGCCGCTTGGGGGTGGGCTGCCAGACGTCGATGACCGCATCACACACCTCCACCGCATAGTCCCACTCTGTGTTGGAGAAGCTTTCCGGTGAGTACTGGAAGATCCATTCACTGTCGGGATAGTTGGCCGCTTCCTGTTGCAGCATGCGGGCACCCTCCACCGCAATCGCCTTGACGCCTTCCCTATCCCGGTTGAAGACCCGCTCGCGCTGCACCGTGGAGGTGGAGTTGTAGACATGCACGATGGCGCGCTTGACCCCTTCGAGGGCTTGGAAGGTGCGGCTGATCAGCTGCTCTCTGGCCTGCACAAGGACCTGGATGGTGACATCCTCGGGGATCTGCTTCTCCTTGATGAGCCAACGCACGAAGTCGTAGTCGGGTTGGCTGGCGGCGGGGAAGCCGACTTCGATCTGCTTGAGACCGAGCGATACCAGTAGCTTCCAGAGCTCCCGTTTCTGCGCCACGTCCATCGGTTCCAGCAGGGCCTGATTGCCGTCACGCAGATCGACGCTGGCCCAAACCGGGGCTCGGGTGAGGCGGTTGTCGGGCCATCGACGCAGTGGCATCGGCAGGCTCGTCGTCGGGCGGTATTTGCTATGGTCGAAACGTTTCACACTCTGCTCCTGTCGCGCTGGGTCAGATCCCGGTCGGCCCTGGCAGGTCGGGGCCGGTATGTGCGTTCTCCTACCGGCCCCGGTGAAAATCCTGTGGCGTCTGGTTCTGTATGGTTCGTCTTGGGCCCTTTTGGGGCTTGCCTATGCGCCCCGGGCTTGTGGCTGGGGCATTTCTGGATGGCTTGTGGCCGATGGAGAAAGCATAGTGTGGTTTGTGAGGTAGATGATTGCGAATTGTATGTCGAAATGGCCGTATAATAGTATTAATTGCTAAAATATGTATTATATTTAGTGTAATATGCCTATCTATTGAAAATATGTGAAATGAGATGAATCTGGATCGCTACGACAAGCGGATTCTTGAGCTTCTGCAAGCGGATGGCCGCATCAGCAATCAGGATCTAGCGGAGGCCATCGGCCTCTCACCCTCACCCTGCCTGCGTCGGGTGCGTGGATTGGAGGAGTCAGGGGTAATCACCGGTTACCGTGCTCATCTGGACGATAGCAAGCTGGGATTGAGTCTGATGGCGCTGATACATATCTCCATGGACCGTCACACACCGGAGCGTTTCGCCAACTTCGAGGAGAAGATATCGGCCCTGCCAGAAGTGTTGGAATGCCTGCTGATTACCGGTCAGGACGCGGACTATCAGGTCAAGGTGGTGGTGCGCGACATGCAGGCCTATCAAGAACTGCTGTTGAATCGGATTACCCGTATCGATGGAGTCAGCGGGGTGCACTCCAGCTTCGTCATGAGGCGTGTGGTGGACAAGACGGCGTTACCGGTTTGAATCCGGCGGCGGGATGTCGGCCGCCAGCAGTCAGTCTCCAGCCATGGAGGTGTCGGGATAATTATCAGGAGGTGATGGCTGATATTCGGTCGGCCCAATAGCCTGGCAGGGGGTTATGCCTGGGCCTTGGTTTCGCTTATCAGCGGTCTATCATCGAAGAACTGGGAGAGCCAGCTCACGGCTTCATCGTGGTCGTAGAAGGATTTGACCTCGATATCGCGAAAGTAGGTGTTGGCGGCAATGCGGGTCATGATGACATCCCGGTGGTTGCGCTCGACAAAGGCTACCGCTTTCAGCCGGTGCTTGGTCTGCCGCATCATGGCGATCTGCACCAGCACCGAGATAGAGTAGTGGCCCTGGCGCTCGAACAAAGCGGGCACCGGTGCATCAAATTGATCGAGAAAATCGGTCACCGGTCCGATGTCGTGCTCGGTGAGTTCGCCATCGGTATAAATAATGGCATGCAGGTAGTGATTGTCCACGATGTGGAGCCTGACTTTTCCGGTGTCTTTGCTGTCCATGGAAAAAAGTATAGACCAGTTTATCCGTTGAAAGTCATGCTCCATGTTGCATGTTGGGATGGTCTATATAGAGAGATACATGGGCCGGTTCGTCTGTAGTGGCTATATTGTGAAGGCGCAGCGAGATTATTAACCCGGCAACTAAGTATGTCTTGTTCAGGGCTTCAAGCATGCCCTTGATCAAAGGGAGCAGATGAGCATGAAGACCCGGTATTTTCAGTTGGTATTTGCCTGTGTGGCATGGCTGACATGCGGCACTCTTTCGGCGTCGGACTATGTGATCGATACCGAAGGCGGCCATGCCTTCATCCAGTTTCGCATCAGCCATCTCGGCTATAGCTGGCTGGTCGGCCGCTTCAATCGTTTTTCAGGTGAATTCAGCTATGATGAGCGTGCACCCGAGGCCGCCAGCATCGAGGTGGATATCGCTACCGCAAGCATCGACACCAACCATGCCGAGCGGGACAAACATCTGCGCGATGAGGACTATCTTGATGTCGAGCGCTTCCCGCAGGCCCGCTTTGTCAGTACCGGCTACCAGCCGGCCGGGGAGGGTAAGGGGCGCCTGACGGGGCAACTGACCCTGCGGGGTGTGACTCGCCGGATCGAGATTCAAGTAGAGCATGTCGGGGCCGGCATGGACCCCTGGGGCGGATACCGTATGGGTTTCGGGGGCACCACCCGTATCACCCTGGCAGATTTCGGCATCACCAAGTTTCTCGGTGCCGCGGCCAAACAGATGAGCTTCGATCTGGGCATCGAAGGTATCCGCAAGAGTCAGCCCCAGGGACCGAAACGCCCGGGTGGGTTGCGCATCAACTAGTGTCCTGTCCGACTGCTATTGCGTCAAGAATAGAGGCCGCAAATGAACGCAAATACACGCAAATCACTTAGAGCAAAAGGTCGGTATTGTAGCGTTAATTCGCGGTTTGACTTTCTAAAGTAAGCCCCAGTCCCTCTCATGGATTCAGGAACATTCAGCGGGTCAGGAGAGGATCTCCACCCGGATGCGTATCTTGCGCCAGGGATTCTCTTCGTCGAGCAGCCGCACAATACTCGCCTCGAGATGCTCACCCTGATCCATGAGCCTTGCCAGGGGGCGGTTCTCCCGTCGCGGGATATAGCCCAGGTGTTCATTTCTGAACCAGACCGCCACCGCGTACCGGTCGTATGTGTTACCCGGCTCGCGTCGAAGATGCAGCGGCTCGCCGACCCGCAGGAAGGGCCAGATCGCGGCGGCACGGTGGTACTGATAGCCCGCCAGGGGGGATTCCTGAAGAATCAGCCGGCGACGTCTTTGGGCTGGGAAGATTTTTGCGTAGACTGGACGACCTAGGCCGATCCCCAGTCCGCCAAGCAGGCTGCGAAGAAAATTTCTGCGACGCATGGGTCTGGCTCCCGATTTGATGTCTAGGGATGCAGCCTATCAGGCGGGGTGGCTCAAACGGTGAGTCCGCGGAACGAGAGAGCATGCTGGAATATATTTTCTTTGATGAGCGTCCATGGCGCCGTTTTATCGACTATCTGGAATCGTTGCAGCTGGAGCCCCAGGCAAGCTCGGGTGACGAAGGTTGGCTGGTGGGCCTGCCAGAGGATCTGGATGACGAACTGGATGCAAAGATCGAGGCCTTCTACGACCGGATGCTGGAGATGAATGAGTCTCTGGTGGCTGAGGAGGAGGGCCAGGCCCATGTGTATACGGCCGGGGTCAATGTGACTCTCAGCGACGGTCGGGTGGTGCAGGCGGCGGTGGATCCCAAGCTGATGCAGCGGCTGCTGGCGGTTATCTCACCCGAGGAGTTGGGCGAACTGGTGAATGCGGTCGCGGACGCGGTGGAGAATCCGGACGAGCGTCCCTTCTGTCAGCGCTGATTCCGGATCGATTCCAGGACCCGCTCCGACTTTTCCCCGCTCTGTTGCAGCGATTGCTGCATTGCATCCGCCGCCTGGCGCGCCGCCTTTTTCTGTTCAACCAGCTCGATGTATTCCTTCGGGGTCTGATTGTAGCTGGTCTCCGGCGGATTATCGCTGCCCTTCATGATATAGAGCACCCCGAGGATAAGGACGATGAGGATGATGAAAAAGGAGCTGTTGGCCATGCCTGGTTTCCTATCAGTAATGGTTCCTAGTATGGACCAATCTCAGCCATGTAGCTGCAGGATCGGCCACTGTCTGGAGCGTGCCACCTGTGCCAGTGTCTCGTCGGGATCGACCGCGACCGGGTGATCGACCCGTTCGAGCAGGGGCAGGTCGTTGTGCGAATCGCTATAGAACCAGCTGTCCTGTAGATCCGCTCCGTGTCCCTCCAGCCAGGCCTCGAGGCGACTGACCTTGCCTGCCTGGAAGCTGGGTTCGCCCTCGACATCGCCGGTGTATTGGCCGTCCAGGGTCTCCGGTTCGGTGGCGATCAGGTGTTCAATGCCGAAACGCTGGGCGATCGGTTGAGTGACGAAGGCGTTGGTGGCGGTGATGATCATCAGGGTGTCACCTGCCTGACGATGCTTTTCAACCAGTTGCCGAGCCTGCTCACTGATCAGGGGAGTAATGTAGTTTTCGATAAACTCGGTTCGCCACGCCTCCAGCTTGGCTCGCGGGTGTCTGCGCAGGGGGGCCATAGAGAAACGCAGGAATTCGTATATGTCGAGCCGACCCTCCTTGTAGAGTTGATAGAATCGCTCATTTTCCTGCGCATAGTGAGTACCGTCGACCGCCCCTTTCTCCACCAGAAAACGTCCCCAGAGGTAGTCGGAGTCACCCGCCAATAGGGTGTTGTCGAGATCGAAAATTGCCAATGCCATGTTGATATCCTGCTCCTGCGGAGGTGGTCTCACCGACCTCGGGCGTTCCCTGAAATTCCTTGCAAACAGTACAGGATTTTGCTGAATCAGCAAAGGCTTATGTTGCCTGTTCCTTGCTGCCCCAGGGTGATTGTGGAAGAATCAATAACATCTGATTTTATACCATTTGGCCACAGACTTGATTGATTCGGAAGGTTTCAGACCCAATGTGGGGATAATTCTCTGCAATAGTGACCGCTTGCTCTTCTGGGGCCGGCGCGTGGGTCAGGATGCCTGGCAGTTTCCCCAGGGCGGGATCAAACCTGACGAGTCACCGCAGGAGGCGATGTTCCGCGAACTGCAGGAAGAGGTCGGTCTTAAGCGGGAGCAGGTCGAGCTGCTCGGCGCCACTCGTGACTGGCTCAAGTACCGGTTGCCGGAGCGCTATATCCGCCGAAATTGCGAGCCTTTGTGCATCGGACAGAAACAGATCTGGTTCCTGCTGCGTGTCTGCTGCGAGGAGGAGGCGTTCTGTTTCAACCAGACCGACACCCCTGAGTTTGAGGACTGGCGCTGGGTCAAATATTGGCAACCGGTGCGCGAGGTCATCTATTTCAAACGCCAGGTCTATACCCGGGCGCTGGAGGAGCTGGCGCCACTGCTCTATCCGGAGGGCACCCCGGCCCGATCCCATTCCAATTACCTCAGACAGAATCGACGGTGAGTACACTCATTGCACACTCCGGTATGGAGGCAGTCAGTGGGCCATACAACCATGCTTGATCCGCTGCACCGCATCGTGAAAGAGGTCAACGCCGCCTCTGACCTCAATGAGGTGTTGCGGATCATCGTCACCCAGGTGAAGCAGGAGATCGGGGTCGATGTCTGCTCTGTCTACCTGACCGATTTCGAGCGTAGAAATCATGTCCTGATGGCCACCGATGGCCTGCGTGCCGAGGCAGTCGGCAAGGTCAGCCTGCCCTATCATCGGGGTTTGATCGGCCTGGTCTGCGAGCGGGCAGAGCCGGTCAACCTGGCCGATGCGCAGAGCCATAGCCGCTACCTCTTCGCCAACGAGACCGGTGAGATTCAGTACAAGGGTTTCCTCGGCGTGCCGATCATCCAGCACCGCAAGGTGCTCGGCGTGCTGGTGGTGCGGCAGATCGAGATGCGCACCTTCGCTGACAACGAGGTTACCTTTCTCTTTACCCTGGCGGCACAACTGGCCGGCGCCATCACCCATGCCCAGGCCAGTGGGCAACTGATAACGGCGGAAGATACCGCGCCACTGAGACGTTTCCTCACGGGACGGCCAGGCGCGCCAGGCGTCGCATTTGGCACCGCCCTGGTGGTCTATCCGCCGGCAGATCTCGACGCGGTACCCGACAAAAAGGCGCTCGATCCCCAGCTGGAAGAGGAGGCCTTTCGTACTGCGGTAGCAGCGGTGGTGCAGGATCTGATGGCCATGGAAGATCGTTTCGAGGACAGTCTGCCAGCCGAGGATCGTGCCCTGTTCGACGCCTGGCTGATGATGCTTGGCAGTGACTCCCTGATCGGTAGTACCGTGCGCCGCATTTACGAGGGTAACTGGGCGCCGGGCGCATTGCGTCAGACTATCGAGGAGCATGCCAGGGTCTTCGACGGTATGGATGACATCTACTTGCGCGAACGGGCCTCCGACGTGCGCGATCTGGGACGGCGCATCCTGATGCACCTGCAGCAAGGGATGACCGACCGGACACCCTATCCGGAGGAGACCATCCTGGTGGGTGACGAGGTGAGCGCGATGCAGCTGGCAGAGGTGCCCAAGGGTCACCTGGTGGGCATCGTCTCCGCCCATGGCGCCAGTTTCTCTCATGTGGCGATTCTCGCCCGCGCCCTGGGTGTTCCCGCTGTGATGGGTATGAGCAACCTGCCGGTCACGCGCATGGATGGCCGCTATATGATCCTGGATGGGTACCTGGGGCGGGTCTATGTCTCACCGGCGCCCTCGGTATTGCAGGAATATCAGCGACTGGCAGAGGAGGACCGGGAGCTGTCGCAGGACCTGGAGGCCAACAAGGCCCTGCCCTGTGAGACCACCGATGGCGTCACCATGCCGCTCTATCTCAACACCGGCTTGATTTCCGAGATGAGCTCCCACGGCAATGACGAGTCGGCCGGTATCGGTCTCTACCGTACCGAGCTGCCGTTCATGGTGCGTGACAGTTTCCCGGGTGAATCGGTGCAGGTGGCCAATTACCGCAAGGTGTTGAAGACCTTCCATCCACGGCCTGTGATCATCCGTACCCTCGATATCGGCGGTGACAAGCCGCTGCCCTATTTTCCGTTGGAGGAGCAGAACCCCTTTCTTGGCTGGCGTGGCATTCGCATCTCGCTTGATCATCCCGAGATCTTTCTGACCCAGGTGCGTGCCATGCTGCGTGCCGCCATCGGGCTCGACAATCTGCGCCTGCTGATGCCGATGATCAGTAATGTGGACGAGGTGGATGATGCGCTACTGTTGATCCGGCGCGCTCACGATGAGCTGGTGGAAGAGGGGTATGGAGTCAGCATGCCGATCATCGGTGTCATGATCGAGGTACCGGCCGCGGTCTATCAGGTGGAGGCCTTGGCCAGGCGGGTCGACTTTCTCTCGGTGGGCACCAACGACCTGACCCAATACTTGCTGGCGGTCGACCGCAACAATGCGCATGTGGCCGATCTCTATAACGATTTGCACCCGGCGGTGCTACAGGCACTGATCCAGATCGTCGCCGGCGCCAAAGCCTATCAGCGGGAGGTCAGCGTATGCGGCGAGATGGCCGGCAATCCGGCTGCCGCGGTGCTGTTGTTGGGCATGGGGGTCGATAGCTTGAGTATGAATGCCGGCAGCCTGCTGCGGGTCAAGTGGGTGATACGTTCGATCTCTTCATCCCGCGCCCGGGAGTTGCTGCAGGCAGCGTTGCGCTGCGAACGGGCAGCCGAGGTCAAGGCCTTGCTTAATAAAGTATTGGAGGATATGGGTCTGGGCGGCCTGATGCGGGCAGGTCGCTAACCCGCCCGGAATCGTATGGGATTCAGAGTGATCCCCAGGAGCTGCGACGGCGCTGGAAGCGCAGATGGGGCAGGATCAGGCCGATGAGGATACCGGCGATGATCACACCGGCGCCGATCAGGAACCAGTCCCGGGTCGCTTCGTTGCTCAGGTCCCGGTTCTCCTGTTTGAGATCTTCCGCTTCACGGGTCAGGTCGGCCACCTGCTTTCTCAGTTCGTTGCGTTCGCTGGAGATGCGGATTGCATTGGAGGCGGTGCGCTGGATGCTCTGAAGCTCCTGCTCCTGTTTGTTTTTGATCGCCTGCAGCTCTTTGTGGGCCTGCGTCAGTTCCCGGTGCTGCTTTTGCAGGTTGGCGAGATTGGAACGTAACTCACCGGGGGCGGCTTTAAGGGCGTCGATTTCACGCTGCATGCTCGCCAGCTGGCTGCGTGCGCTCGGTTGCGTCATGAGTTGACGTGTCAGGACATAGCCCTCCGTGCTGCCGGCGCGGACCTTGCTGTAACCCGAATCCGGGTTAGTGGAGAGCACCTCGACTCTCATGCCGCTGTCGAGCATGCGGATGATCTTGTGGGAGGTGCTTTCGCCGCTGCGCATGGTGATCTTGAAGGTGTCGGTGACGTAGCGGGTCTCCGCCTGAGTCAACTGGGGTAGCAACAGAAGCAAGCAGATCAGAAGCGGGGCGTATTTTTTCATGAGAGAGTTCGACTCGCTGTAAAAGGCGGTATTTTACAAGGTACGGCAATCAGGTTCACGAAACAGGCCACAATTTCTGTTGTTTATACACGGCCCAACAGCAGAAACTCCATCAACGCCTTTTGTGAGTGGAGGCGGTTTTCCGCTTCGTCCCAGACCACGCTGTCCGGCGCATCCATCACGCCAGTGCTCACCTCTTCGCCGCGATGGGCGGGTAGGCAATGGAAAAAGAGGGCCTCCGGGGCTGCCTTTGCCATCAAGGCCTCGTTGACCTGATAGTCGGCGAAGGCATCGCGGCGCGTTGATTGTTCGTGTTCCTGGCCCATGCTGGCCCAGACATCGGTGACCACCAGATCGGCGCCCACGGAAGCGTTGATGGGATCGCGTATGATGCCAGCGCTGTCGCCGGCCGCCTGCAGGATGGACGGATCGGGATCGTAGCCCTCCGGGCTGGCGATGTTGAGGCGAAAACCGAAGCGGCGTGCTGCGTTGATGTAAGAGTGGCACATATTGTTGCCGTCGCCTATCCAGGTCACGGTCTTGCCTTGGATGTCGCCGCGGTGTTCGAAATAGGTTTGCATGTCGGCCAGCAACTGGCAGGGATGCAGCAGGTCGGTCAGGGCATTGATCACAGGCACTTGGGAGTTGGCGGCGAAGAGTTCCAGTTTCTCGTGCTCGAAAGTGCGAATCATGATGATGTCGAGCATGCGCGAGAGCACCCGGGCGCTATCCTCAATCGGTTCGCCACGGCCCAACTGGGTGTCGCGCGGCGACAGAAACAAGGCGTGTCCGCCCAGCTGCGACATGCCGACCTCGAAAGAGACGCGGGTCCGGGTGGAGGATTTCTCGAACACCATGCCCAGGTTCTTGCCCTTCAGCGGGGTATGGGTGTCGCCGCGATGCTGTATACGCTTGAGCTCGCTGGCCCGGCGAACGATACTGTGCAGCTCGTCCGTGGTGAGATCGAGCAGGGATAGGAAATGTCTCGGTTGCTGTGCCATAAGCCGATGCCTTGGAAGCAGAATGCGAAATTAGAGAAAAGCGGTGACCAGCGCGGTGACTTTGTCGACGGTTTCGTCGCACACCTCGTCGGTCATGGTCAGGGTTGGCAGTAGCCGGATCACCTGTTCGGCGGTCACGTTGATCAGCAGACCCTGCTCGAGGGCCTGGGTGACCAGTTCGCCGCAGGGCTGGTCGAGTTCGATGCCGAGCATCAGGCCCATTCCGCGGATCTCATTTACGCCGGACAGGCCGCCCAGACGTTCCTGGAAGCCGTTTAGCATGTAGCTGCCGAGGGTGGCGGCCCGCTCGGTCAACCCTTCCATCTCAATTACGTCGAGTACGCTGATGCCGACCCGGCAGGCCAGGGGGTTGCCGCCGAAGGTGGAGCCGTGATTGCCCGGTGCAAAGACTTCGGCCGCGGCGCCACGTGCCAGGCAGGCGCCGATCGGCATGCCGTTGCCCAGCCCTTTGGCCAGGGTCATCACATCCGGCAGGATGCCATTGTGCTGATGTGCGAAAAGTTTACCGCTACGGCCCATGCCGGTCTGTATCTCATCGAGCATCATCAGCCAGCCGTTGCGGTCACAGATCTCTCGGATGCGATTGAGGTAGTCAGGGCTGGGGATGTTGATGCCACCCTCGCCCTGTACCGGTTCCACCAGCACGGCCACCACACTGTTGTCCTTGGCGGCAATATCCTCAATTGCCTGGATGTCGTTGTAGGGGACGCGCACGAATCCCTGCACCAGTGGCTCGAAGCCGGCCTGTACCTTGCGGTTGCCGGTGGCGGTGAGTGTGGCCAGGGTACGTCCGTGGAAGCTCTGCTCCATGACAATGATGGCTGGATTCTTGATGCCCTGCCGGTTGCCGTGCAGGCGCGCCAGCTTGATCGCCGCCTCGTTGGCTTCGGCGCCGGAATTGCCGAAGAAGACCCGGTCCATACCGGCCAGGGAGCAGAGTCGCTCGCCCAGCGTCTCCTGATGGGTGATGCGGTAGATATTGGAGGTATGCAGCAGTGTCGAGGCCTGATCGCACAGGGCGGTTTGAATCGTGGGGTGGGCATGGCCCAGGCCACACACCGCAATACCGGTGATGGCGTCCAGATAACGGCGCCCCTCGCTGTCCCACAGCCAGGGTCCTTCGCCCCGCTCAAAAGCCACGGGTAGCCGGTTATAGGTTGTCATCAGTGCGTCGGACATCGGATCAGATCCCTAAAATAAAAAAGCACCCACAACGGATGCTATTTCATCCCACGTGCCGCGAAAACGACAGGGAATCTGTTAGTTTACCCCAGCGGGCATGAGATTTTCAAATATTGGGTTCGGTTGGCGATTCGCTTCGGGTTCGGCACAATGGCAGTATCAACAGGATCCAGCAACGAGGTTTACCGGTATGGGTATCGCAGTCACTCTGCATCTTCTGGGTGTCATCGTCTGGGTGGGCGGTATGTTCTTCGCGCATGTGGTGCTGCGTGGCGCTTTGAATAAAATGCTCGAACCCCAGGAGCGTCTGTCGATAATGCTGAAGGTTTTCGATGGTTTTTTCCCCTGGGTCTGGCTGTCGGTGATTCTGATTCTTGCCAGTGGGTATTGGATGCTGTTTTCCGTCTATGAGACAGAGACGACCCTCTGGCTCAATTTCATGTCCATCGCCGGAACCCTGATGGCCGCTATCTTCGTATTTATATACGCCATCCCCTATCATCAGTTTAGCCACGCCCTCAAGGTCCATGACATGCCGAAGGCGGTAGCGGCAATCACTTTGATTCGGCAACTGATCGTGACCAATCTGAGTCTCGGACTGCTGGTTACCGTGGCAAGCCTCCTCGGCAAATACAGCCAATTCTGACTCCCTCCATTTCTGCGCATCACAGCCGGGTATATCCTGCTGCGGCTGCGCTTACCATGTGGCGTGATTGAAATGTGAGATTTCCGTGAGTCCCGCTGGAAAAGCGGGGCTCATTCTTGTCCTCAAGCCGGAAGGACGAGATCAAAACCTGCCGGTCTCAAATCGGATTCATCGCATCGTGTGCCTCGGGCTGTAAGGAGGCAATGAGATGGAGAATCATTTTGATCCCGACATGTTTTAAGAGGAAAGAGCAATGAGTGATAAGACAACCAAACGTAATCTGACTGCCGCCGTCGGCGCCGCCCTGGCTGGCTCCCTGATGCTGGCTGGTGGCGCCCAGGGCTTCGAAAACACTTTCAGTGTCAAACAGCTGGAAGGTGGCTATATGCAACTCGCCGCCAAGGAAGGTTCCTGTGGTGGGAATAAGATGAAAGAGGGAAGTTGCGGCGAGAACGCCAAGGCGAAGGAGGGTAGTTGCGGTGGTGACAAGGCCATGCCTGCTGAGACCAAAATGAAAGAGGCCAAATGTGGTGCAAATAAAAAGCAAATATAACGAGCGGGCGGCGCCAACCCTCGGGTGGGCGACAGCCCCCATTGGTTTGGAGATCTACAATGCAACAATATCCCGTGCAAGGTGCCGGGGTCGGTCTGCGTCGGGTGTTTCTCGACGACGCGCTGGCCTTGCCGGAAGAGCAGGTCGCTTTTTGGGAGATAGCACCGGAAAACTGGCTGGGTGTCGGCGGCGCCTATGCACGCAAGCTTTGGAAGTTGACCGAACGCAAGCCGTTTGTCTGTCACGGTCTCTCGCTCTCCGTCGGCGGGCCTGATCCGTTGGATGAGGTTTTTCTGCAGGGGATCAAGGGGTTTTCTGGATCGACACCGGATCGATATCTACACCGAGCACCTCTCCTACAGCGCTGTCGGCGGTCACCTCTATGATCTGATGCGGGATTTTTCGCTTATCATGCATGCGGTACACCGCTGTTCACCCGTTTGGGGGAAGAGTTTGTGCATTATCTGCAACAGGAACGGGGTGTGGTTGAAAATGACCCGCCCTATCTTGCCGAGCTGGCTCACTACGAGTGGGTGGAGTTGGCGTTGACACTCCGCGATGCGGAATCGCTGCCGACGCAATCTTTGCCTGCGGTAAATCTGTTTCAAAGATCCCTGCAACTGTCACCGCTGGCCTGGCCGCTGAGCTACCATTATCCTGTCCATCGGATCGGCGGCGGCAACCACGAGCTTAGGGCTGAATAAGATCCGATACATCTACTGGTCTATCGTGCTCGTGAGGAGCGGGTGATTTTTCTCGAGATCGATGGGCTGACATATGCCTTGTTGTCGGTCTTGAAGTCGGTCGGGCCGGTGACTGCCGGTGAGCTACTGGAAGCGCTGGCTGAGATATCGGGTTCAACAACGAGTTGTGGACTCATTGAGAAGGGCGGGGCACTGTTTGAATCGCTGATTGAGCGGGGTGTGATCGGTATCGTGCCTGCAGGATCGGATAACGGGTCGTATTTTGATGACAAGGAGTCGCTTGGCTCATCTCGCTCCATGATCAATGAGTTGGGGAATTCATAATGATCAGGCTGTTCATGAAAGTACAGCAATGGCTCGATGCAACAAGAGCGGTTGATTTTCTTGTGCCTTTGGCCATACGGCTCTATCTGGTGCCTGTCTTCTGGATGGCCGGAACCGAAAAGCTCTCCGATGTGCAGGGTATTGCCGAGTGGTTCGGTAATCCCGATTGGGGATTGGGACTGCCGTTTCCGCTAGTAATGGCATAATTGGCGAGTCTGACGGAGACAATTGCTGCCGTGTTGTTGTTGATCGGGCTTGGGGTTCGCTGGATTAGTCTGCCGTTGATGTTAACTATGTTGGTGGTCGTATTTACGGTGCATTGGCGGAACGGCTGGTTGGCGATCGCCGAAGGGGCCGGTTCCCTGTTTGCCAATGAATGAACCATCGCGGCGATCGAACGGCTCGATAACGCCAAATCTCAACTCAAAGAACAAGGGAATTATGGCTGGCTGACGGAGCATGGCAACTTTGTGGTGCTCAATAGTGGTATTGAATTCGCGGCTACCTATTTCATCCTGCTGTTGGCGCTATTTTATTATGCTGCAGGGCGTTATGTGAGTCTCGACCACTGGCTGGCAAGAAGATGCCGTAGTGGGGACTAAGCCGTTGCGACGCAAAATAACGCATTGCATTGTAGATGGGACTGGTGGGGTAGTGGGCCCCACCGGTAGGCCTTTAAAAGGTATGTCGCGGATGCTCAAGATCAACTCTTTGGCTTAGAAGCGCACGCCCAGCGTCAACTGAATATCACTCACGGCAATATCCTCTTGTGAGAATCGCCTAGTGAAATACTGATTGCTCTGATCGGTTGAAAGGGTTGTTTCCGCACTGTCATAGGAGGCTTCCATGAAGAAGCAGGGAGAACCCGGGTTGCCATACTCAAAGCCAATTGCACCAACGACACCGACGCCTGCCTTATCCTTTACGTAGTCTCCGTTATTGTTGTGAATGCTGGCGCCTATACGGGCATAAGGCCGAAAGTCCGATGCTTGGGAAAAGCTGTATCCTACCGAGAGCTGTACCGGAATGTCATGGTATTCCACATCGCCTACGATGAGTACAATAGGTCCTACTCCGGCATCAAGGCGAAGGCCTGAGTCGAACAGTTTTGCGTATCGGTAAGAGATACCGATGGGTATACCGCCGCTCTCCTCTTGCATGTAAAGGTTGTCTTCATGCCAATTCCAAATATCCACTACGCCAGAAACGTAGGAGAGTCCGAGGTAGTGAGCGGAATGATCGGCAAGGGCGGTCTTTGAGGTCAAGGATATTCCTGCAATGATACCAACTAGGGGAATGAGTTTTCTACGATACTTCATTGTATTCAATTCCTATATATAGATTGTCTGATTAGGATGTTTCGATCATCTCAAGTTAAAACGTGAGTATACTTTTTTTACCGGAATACTCCGGTAATTGATTTCTGTGGAAACTAAAAAACCGGAAGCCGTGATGATAAACACTACGTGCCCGATCCTCAGCAGTGGTTGTTGTGTGGGGTGAAATAGTAGCTGGGTTGAGCGAGATACTCTGGTGAACCCTCCTTGTGAAACTGCAAAAATATACGGCTGTAATGGATAGCATCGCCGCTCAGCTTATAAAATGACTTACCTCAACTTAATCTGAGATATTTTTCACCTGTTGCTTCCCGACGATGTGTGCTTGAACTGTCCTCGCCGGTCCGCTCCAATGCGAGGAAACTATAGTAGTGAAAGCGAAGTGCCTTGGTTGCCGTCGCAAAGAGTACTCGATTATCTGAGAGAAGTTTAGATGCCAGTGCATGACGTGGAATCCGGGAAAGCCCGGTTCCGGGCGAGATGGGTAGCTTTGAGCGAGGCCGAGCTCACAGTTACTTGTGACTCTTTTGATGAGCGCTGCGGCTCAGCGCAAGTTCATTCACGAAGTCCATAACCGATTGATTTGCTGCGCACAGGCTGGCATCAACCGAACAAAGCCCAACCAAGTACCGGGTTAATGTTGGCATGCTCAGTCAGCATCAGATGCTGTTATCTCTTTTATTTGGTCTGCATTCATCTATCATGATCTTGTTGGAATCTGCCGGGCCAGCACTGACCTACTCTCTCTACAAGCACCGGCACTCGATCTGGGTAGCGCAATGAATTTCAGACCATATTCTTTCCTTCACTCCGTGCTGAAGTTGTGTGCACTTCTATTCCTGCTCTCTCTTGTGATGCCTTTGCATGCCCAGGAGGGTGAGCCGACGTCAGGCAGCAAAGGCACGAACACCCTGGATACATTGCATAACCTGGTTACGCTACAGGCGAATCTGAGACGTGACATCGAGTCGCTCAACAAGCAGATCGCCAAAGCCAAGTCGGAGGCGGAAAAACTGACTCTACAGAAGGAGTTGAGCGAGCAGCAGGATGACCTCAGGGCCACCAGTCGCAATCTGGAGAATATCTCGGCAGGAGTCGACATCAGCAGTTTGCGCGATCAGGAGGAGACCAAGTTCGATTTCCAGCAGGAACTGTTTTCACTGTTAAAGCCGGCAATCGACGAAATGAAGGATATGACCGCGCGTATCCGTCAGAAGTCGGATTTGAAGGAGAAGATCACCTACTACACTGACCGTCTGGAGGTAATCGAAGCGGCGTTGGCCAACGTGCAGCGGTTGCAGACTGAGGCGAAGAGCAATGAGCTGAAGGCGTCACTGTCGACGCTGATGAAAGCCTGGGAGAAGAACCGTGCTTTCATGCAGAGTGAGTTGCAATCGGCGCAGCTGCAGCTCGATGAACTGCTTGCCTCGGAAGCCTCCCTTGCCGATGCGTCGCAGAGTTATCTCAAGTCCTTCTTCCGGAAGCGGGGACTCTATCTGACCGAAGCGTTGATGGCTGTGCTGTTGATAGTGTTGCTATCACGCCTCAGCTACGCTGCCATGCAGCGCCACTTGCCCGGATTCAACAGGAAACATCGCAGCTTTCGTATTCGTCTGCTGGAGCTGATCCATCGCATGGTGACGATTCTATTGATCATTCTTGGGCCGATGATCGTCTTCTATCTGGTCGAGGATTGGGTGCTGTTCAGCCTTGGTATTTTACTCTTGTTGGGAATTGCCTGGACCCTGCGCCAGGCCCTGCCGCGTTACTGGAGTCAGATCCAGCTGTTTCTCAACGTCGGTGCGGTACGTGAAGGGGAACGCATCCAGCTCGAGGGGATTCCATGGTTGGTGGAACAGATCAACGTCTACTGCTCGCTGGTCAATCCGGTGGCCAATATCAGCCAGCGGGTGCCGATCGACGAACTGGTGGATCTCAAGTCGCGGCCCTGTCGGCCCGAGGAACCCTGGTTCCCCTGCAAGCGTGACGACTGGGTGTTGCTGAGCAGCGGAGTGCGCGGCAAGGTGATCGGCATCTCCCATGAAATGGTGCAGCTGGTTGAGCGGGGCGGGGCGCAGGTGACTTATCAGACTGCTGACTTCCTGGCCGCGTCACCACGCAATCTGTCGACCAATTTTCGTCTCAAGGAGACTCTCGGTATCAGTTATCATTTGCAGAAGGAGAGTACCGAGGCGATTCCACAGAAACTGCAGGACTATATCGCGCAGCGGGTTGAAGAGGAGGGTTACAGCAAAAAGATGCTGAATCTACGTGTCGAATTCGCAATGGCCAACAGCTCATCGCTCGATATCACAGTGATCGCGGACTTCAGCGGTGAGTTGGGTGATCTCTATAATCGCTTGCGGCGCGCCATTCAGCGCTGGTGCGTAGATGCATGCAGTGAATACGGTTGGGAGATTCCTTTCCCGCAGATGACCTTGAGCGGGTCCGTCGGGCGCGCGGAGTGAGGTTCGTGAGGTCAAATGCGCGTTGTGAACCCGGCAACGAGTTATGTCGTGTTCAGCCACTTTGTGTGACTGTAAAATGATACTTCGACTCTTCTGATTCTGTACCTGCTTTAATCAGCGCTGAGAAATACCCGCAATGCTCTACGAGTTCTTGGCTGATGCTGTCCTCCTTGTTCACTTCGCCGTCGTGGTGTTTGTTGTTGGCGGATTGGTTGTGGTGGTCGCGGGAAACCGGATCGGTTGGCGCTGGGTCAACGCTTGGCGGTTTCGTCTCGCGCATCTGGCGGCCATTGCAATCGTTGTCGCACAAGCCTGGTTGAGGCAGCTGTGTCCGCTCACGATACTGGAGTCATGGCTGCGTGTACGAGCGGGTGGAGAGGGTTATGCGGAAAGCTTCCTCTCTCATTGGCTTAACATGATCATGTTCTACCAGGCCCCCTACTGGGTCTTCACCTTAGCCTACACGCTGTTTGCTCTGCTGGTGCTCGCCGCTTGGCGGTTCTATCCGCCGATGCGTCGCAAGCACGGTCGCGAGAGCGGTGCCTAAGCCGCCTAGCACCGCGCAGTTACGCCTGCTGCCGCTGGGCTTGGAAATGGACTTGAGATCAGCCGCCTAGGGCCGACATGGGACGGATGATTGCCGTGGGTGTTTCGTTGAACTGGTGGCGCTCGGGTTTACGGGCAATGGCCTGGAGAATGGCCTGTTGAATGTCGGAGTCGCTGGCGCCTTCACGCAGCAGCGGGCGCAGCCCCAGCCGGTCCTCCTGCCCCAGGCAGAGGTGGAGATCACCGGTAACCGACAGCCGCACCCGGTTGCAGCTCTCGCAGAAGTGCCGCGAGTGGGGGGTGATGAAGCCGACCACCAGTTCGCTATCGTCGATGCGGAAGTAGCGGGCGGGGCCGCTGCCCCGCATGGCTGTGAGCGAGAGACGGTAGCGTGTTCTAAGGCGGGCTTCTATCTCCGATAGCGGCAGATAGTGTTCACTGGCATGGCGACCGCCATCGCCGACCGGCATGGTCTCGATGAAACGCAGAGTCAGGTTGTGGTCGAGACAATAGTTGATCATCGATTCCACTTCGTGATCGTTGATGCCGCGCATGATCACCATATTGATCTTGATCAGCTGGAATCCCTCGGCCTTGGCCGCTTCGATACCTTCCAATACAGGTCGTAGCCGGCTGCCGGTGATGCGCTTGAAGGTCGCCTCGTTCACAGAGTCGAGGCTGATGTTGAGTCGTCTTACGCCGGCTTTGTAGAGTGATGCGGCATGTTCGGCGAGCCGCGAGGCATTGGTGCTGAGCGACAGCTCTTCGATGCCGGCAAGTGCGGTGATGCGCTCGGTGATCTGTGCCAACTCCTGTCTCACCAACGGCTCGCCACCCGTTAGCCGTACGTGTTTAACCCCAAGCTCGGCGAATTGCGTTACTACCCGCTCGATCTCCTCGGCGGTGAGCCACTTCTCGGGTGTTGCAAAATCACGAAACCCGCGCGGCAGACAGTAGAAACAGCGGAAGTCGCAGCGGTCGGTGACCGACAGGCGCAGGTAGTGGATCTCTCTATTGAATGAATCGCGGAGCATATTGTATGTCGTTAGGTCAGGGAGCCGCTGAACAAGTCGTGGAGCGACATCTTGCTGATATGAACCCGGTCTCATAATAAGCCCTGAACATGGCCTATTAAGATGCCGGCTAATCATATTCCTTGGCGGGATCATACCCCGCGGGCAGAGAGTGGGCGATGCCTTTGTGGCAGTCAATGCAGGTCTTCTGCGAGGTCTTGCCATCCACTGCATCCCAGTAGTGGGGATCGTGCTCGTCCGCGCTGCGTGGGGTCTGCTTGTCGAGGTCCATGGAGATAAACTTGTGGCAGTTGCGGCACTCCCTCGAATCGGTTTTCTTCATGGAGGTCCACACGTGCTGGGCCAGTTCCAGGCGTTTGGCCTCGAACTTTTCCGGGGTGTCGATGCTGCCCAGCATCTTGTGGTAGAGCTCGTTGCTGGCCTGGATTTTACGCACGAATTTATGAATCCACTCTTTCGGTACATGGCAATCGGGACAGGTGGCGCGCACGCCGGTCCGGTTGCTGAAGTGAATAGTCTCCTGGAGTTCCTTGTAGACGTTCACTTCCATCTCATGGCAGGAGATGCAGAACTCCTCCGTATTGGTCATCTCCATGGCTGTGTTGAAGCCGCCCCAGAGGATTATGCCGGCGACAATGCCTATACCGACTAGAATAGTCGTGCTGCGTCTCGCTTTATTATTCATCATTTACACCCTGCATCGATTGGTTGGACCAAGCGGTGGAATCCTGTTGCAAGGGTTCCATCCCCACTCATTTGGCGCCCTGAAAGTTGTTTTGTACCAGCGGCTCGGCGCTCAGTTGGGGCGCGTGGCACTGAGTGCAGAAATAGCGCCGGCTGGAGATAGTCTTTAGGATTTTGCCGTCCCGTGTTTCGTAATGACTGTCGCCGACCTTGGGTGAATGCTTCTCCTCATAGGTGGACTCGCTGTGGCAGTTGAGACAGCCGTTGACCTTCAGATTGATTTCATACTTGTCGACTTCGTGCGGCACCATGGGCGGCTGCTGCTTATAGCTACGCTCTATGCCGCCCTTGATGTTCATGATTTCAACGCGTTGCGGTTTCTTGGCCATGGCGGCGAGGTCATCGCCACGCAGGGACTTGACTTCGGATAGCGCCGATGCGGAGTAGATCAGGATGCTCACTGCCGCGGTGGTTACAATTGCGATCTTTTTCATACCTTTCTCCCTCATCACTCTCATGGTCTATAAACTTGCTGGAGTGTCGGTCAGGCCCGGACACTCCGGTGGATTTCGTCCCCGGATACGGACGTCTTGATTTCAACAGTGCGACGGCCACCGTAGCTGAACACATGTTTTGCACAGATATCGATGCAACGTCCGCAGTTGGTGCAGTCGGAAGAAAGAATCACCGGACTCGCTTCCTTGCTGCGCCCTTTCAGGGCGGGTTTGATGACATGGGGTTCGGGGCAGACCAGAAAACACTCCATACAGTCGTTGCAGTCGCTGCGGTTGGCTGCGTTGACCCTGACAAGACTCTTGCTGCCAAGCAGGTTATAGAAAGCGCCAACCGGACAGAGATGTCCACACCAGCCATCCTTCGCCACCAGCAGATCGAAGAGAAACACAGCGGCGATTACCAGCCATCCCGCCCCGATTCCGAAAACGATGCCGCGAAACATCATGGAGACCGGATTGACCAGTTCCCAGACGATGCCTCCGGTGGCCACCAGAGGCAGCACCAAGGTCAGACCCAGCATCCAGAAACGGGTATGGCGGGAGAGCCGAGAACCGCTGCGCAGGCCGAGCTTACGTCGCAGCCAAGCGGCCAGATCGGTGACCATGTTGACCGGGCAGACCCAGGAACAGAAGACCCTGCCGCCCACAAGAAAGTAGAAAATCAGTACGATGGCAACACCGATCAGCGCGGCGGATTCCGGCACCACGCCGGAGAGCGCTGCCTGCAGCAGCACATGAGGATCGGTCAATGGCAGAATATCCAGGGTCAGGCTGGATGCCAGATTCCCTTTGACGATCCAGACGCCGAGCAGCGGTCCGCTCAGAAACAGGACGAGTATGCCGAGTTGGCTGAGTCGCCGCAGGATCAGAAAGCGGTAAGCTTTCAACCAACCTTTTTCCGCGATGGCGTCTTTGCCGAGATTATCGATATCGATCATTTCTGCTTGTCCATGAAGCCGCTATTGAGGCTGTCGAGCGGATTTTTGGAAAAGGGTGTCTGCTCCGCTTCGTCCTCGATGATCAAGCCTTCGCCCTGCAGGTCGTAGCGCACGCCCTCGGGCAGGTTGTATCGATGTTCGGCGTCGGGTGTGACCAGGGACTTGCCTGCTTCTGCTTTCTCTTGCCAGCCCAGACGATAGTGTCTACCCAGTTCACCCTTGGCGAGATGGGGTGGGAATACCTTGATCGCCGCCGCCTCCAGGATGCAGGCGCGCTCGCAGAGGCCGCATCCGGTGCAGGCATCGGAGTGGACCACCGGAATGAACAGGGCGTGTTTACCCGAGCGGGCATTGTGCTGCATGTCGAGGGTGATGGCGCGGCCGCGGATCGGACAGATGTTGAAGCAGACCTCGCAGCGCAGGCCATGAAAGGCGATGCAACTCTCCTGGTCGACCACCACCGCCAGCCCCATGCGGGACTCCTCGATCTCGGTCAGGCCGTGATCCAGTGCGTTGGTGGGACAGGCCTTGACGCAGGGAATGTCCACGCACATCTCGCAGGGTCCGGTGCGGGCGATGAAATAGGGTGTGCCGGTGGGGACCTGCTCGCCGACCTCGCCGAGAAACAGGATGTCGTAGGGACAGTCGCGCACGCAGAGACCACAGCGGATGCAGGCGCCGAGGAAATCCTCTTCCGGCAGCGCGCCCGGTGGCCGAATGACCTGCGCCGGCAGCGACGAGGCGCGCTGGGCGTAGAGCCCCAGGCCCAAGCCGACCAGGCCGACGCCGCAGGCGGTCCGGAGCATGTTGCCCAGGAATTGTCGGCGGTTCAGCTCGCTTTTTTTCTCTCTGTCCGACATCGTTTGCTCACGGGTGATGCAGCTTTCCGTTGTATCTCAGTGTTCAACCATTCGGTGGGGCAGGGCTCCACCCTACAGGCATGCCCGCTTCTTTTCGGGGCGGGCAGCGTGCCTTGGGTTCGGGTGGGGTGGGGCCGTGCCCCACCTTTGTTCCGAACGGTCGTTTTATCGGTGCGGCAAGCCGCACCCTACTTGTCCGGACTGTAGGGTGCGGCTCGCCGCACCTTACACCCGGTTCTCTCCTCCAGCCTCCTATGCCCGTTCGATCTTCACCGCGCACTTCTTGTAATCCGTCTCTTTGGAGAGCGGATCGGTC